>NZ_JACJOU010000033.1:300000-590526 GCF_014695725.1 Microcoleus sp. FACHB-672
ATGCAATGAAGCCTGACGCCAATTCACAATCTCCCCAAACTCCCACCTTAAACGCTGCTTTCTTTGAAGTGACGGTTCAGCCGGAAACCCTTGCTTTGGTTCAGGGCGATCGCAAATGTCCGATTCAAGCTGGGATGCAAGGCACAGCTGATATTATTTCTAAACAAGAGACGGTTCTTACGTTTATTCTCAGAAAGGCAAGGCTACTGACAGATTTGTGAACAGGCTGCCGGCATCCTTTCCAGTCCTTATCGTTGCTAAAGTTAAATAAAGTAGCGGAAAGGGAACATCCATGTCAGCACAATTATTACTGGTCGATGATGAGCCTGGATTGCGTGAAGCAGTGCAAGCTTATCTAGAAGACAGTGGATTTAGTGTGAACGTCGCCAGTAATGCCAAGCTCGGATGGGAACTGGTGCAGCAGAAACGGCCTGATTTGGTGATTACGGACGTGATGATGCCCCAAGTCGATGGCTATCAGTTTCTCAAGCAATTGCGAGATGACCCTCGTTTTAAGGCGTTGCCGGTGGTGTTTTTGACTGCTAGAGGCATGACATCTGACCGAATTCTAGGCTATCAAGCCGGCTGTGATGCCTATATTTCTAAGCCATTTGACCCCGATGAATTGGTGGCAATAGTAGAAAATTTGCTGGAGAGGCGAGAAGCGACAGCAAAGACTGGCGATGGTGAAACGCCTGATATTACTGAGCTTGCCAGTCAAATTGCTGAGATTAAGTCTTTACTGACAGGTCGTAGTGGCATTACGCAAACACCGGCACCGATTAAAATTGACTTGACTCCCAGAGAGCAAAGTGTTTTGGATCTGGTTGCTCAAGGGTTGATGAATAAAGAGATTGCCCGCCGCTTAGAAACCAGTGTTCGCAATGTGGAAAAGTATGTTAGCCGGCTATTCAGCAAAACCGGCACCAATAGCCGCACGGAATTAGTCCGCTACGCCTTGGAACACGGCTTAACAAAATAGCCGGTAAACGTTGCCGGTGCCGGCATCTGAGATATTGAACGTTGAAAGCCGGTGCCGGCACCTCTATTTCAGCTAAAAATCTATTTCTAAACCCCCCAAGCTCGACTTTTAAGCAAACTCTAGCGCTATAAAAGTCGAGTTCTTTTTTTAAGATAGTTTACGTTTCTTTAAAAGATTTTAATGTTATGTGTCGTTGACATAAGTTCTGTTATTGTTATGAGACCTCAGTAAAAATACAGAGCCTAAAATATGAAAATCTCAAATACGCAGCTTAGTCAATCACTTTCAATGGGAGCTTTACTGATTTTGATGAGCGTTGCGGTGATTGGGTTGGTCGCCATGCAAAGCGGATTATAGCTCAGAACCTTTCACAATAATAAATCTGTTTAATTGTCGTCTCACAAGTCAATCGCGTCTCTAAACTTAACCAGATAGAGGCGCGAACTTTGTGGGTCTGCCTCCTCTCTTCCTACGACAAATATTTACAATTTCTAAATTTAAAGCGATTTATAAAAATATCAAGATCACCTTGAAATCACCGCTATTTGTTAAAGGAATAATGAGAAAGCCCGATTCTTGAACCGGCTTGTCCTATTCCCTTGAAAAAACGGCTCAATTCCAAAAAATCTGCAACAGTTAATATACAAAACTTAATTGTCTGGGTAGATAAATTAAAAAAATTCATAAACTTTTATGTTTAAATTCATATAAGGTAGGTTGCCGGCAGCTTAAACCAACCTTCAGTTAGCGTTACCGGGAAAAATCTCAATCAGGCCGACAGGCTGATTCATTTAATGTAAAGATTTGTCTGATTAGGGCACCGATTGCTAACTTCTGTGTTCAAGTCAGCAACCCAAATACATTTGGAGTACATTGATGAGACGCCTTTGTTACGGATTTATGGCTGCCGGCCTTTTATTTGCCATTGCCACCCCGTCTTTTGCAGCCAAGCAAGATAATCCGAATTTCGAGTTTCCAACTCCTGTCGATAGTGTGCAACAGGAGAGCGCCGCACAGTTTAAAGAAGCCCTTTTGTCTCGCGAGATGTCAGAAGATGCGAGGGCGATTCTATCGGAAACTTCGGAAATTGACATTCAGCAAACCGGCGAAGGAGTTTGCCAGCTAGTTTCTGACGGCATTGATGAGGAAACTTATCTCGCTGAATTTTCGCCTGGAGAATCGCCCGCTAAAGAAGCCGGTCGCCACATCTGGAACCAAGCAGTCCAAAGCCTTTGTTCGCCGGCAACGAGTCAATAATCTCAAATTACCGTTGAAAACTTATTATTAATGATGCAGGAGAGCTACAGGCAGCATAGCGGGAAAGCATCAAATGATAGAAATTATCCAATGCCAAAAAGCAACTCTGCAAATATTAATAATACCTATCTAACCCGATTCAAGACCTAAAGATATTTGCCAAGTGCAGTAATATGTCAGCCTCCGCCACACCGGCAGAGGTTTTTTAATTGCCCCATCATTAAACTTTTGCCGACACCAGATGAGACAATGAACCTAGATGGGGGAAAACCCGCGTGCCATTTTGCTTGAAAATTGCAAGATTGACCGACGCGCTAAATGCTGATTGGCTAGGGTGCGGGTCAATCAAAAATTAACAATTAAAAATCAAAACTGGTCTGACATCGCCCCCCAAAAGAAAGGCACAGCATAAAGGCAACCGCTGACATGATCAAACGAATTGCAGCAATACTTCTCGTCATACTTACCGTAACCCTAAGCGGTTGCGTAGCTACCGCCACCGCCGGTTTAAAAGGCTACGTCGATACCACCGATGGCTATAAATTCCTCTATCCTAATGGGTGGGTGGAAACGAAAGTCAACAACGGCCCAGATGTTGTGTTTCGGGACTTGATTCAGGAAACTGAGAACGTCAGCGTTGTAATCAATCCAATGCCGGCAAATAAAACCCTCGCTGATTTAGGAACCCCCAGCGAAGTCGGTTACAAACTCTCCAAAAGTAGCCTTGGCCCTCCCAACTCAGGACGCGAAGCAGAATTAGTCAATGCTGAGCAGAAGCAGGTCGGCGACAAGACTTACTATATATTGGAACATACGATTAAACTGCCCACTCAACAACGTCACAACCTGGCCAGTGTAGCCATCGGTCGGGGTAAACTCTACACCTTAAGCGCTTCAGCCACAGAAGAACGCTGGCCAAAAGTGCAGCAGTTGTTTGAGCAAGTCGTCAATTCTTTCTCTCTTGATTAGATGTCTGTGTTCAGCATTCAGTGGTCATCACAACCGGCTGGGAATTTGTAATGGGTGGGTTGAATAAACCCACTCTTACAATATCGGCAAACCACCTACTGCCGGCCAAGCAAAAGCGCCCCGAATAACTAGACAAATCACCCCTCTCTACTCCTATGGGACTGCCCTTACTGTTACTCGCCTCTGCATCCCCAGCCCGACGTCGGTTACTGCAAAGCGCCGGCATCCCTCCCATTGTCTGCCCTAGCGACATTGATGAGTCGCAAATTCAAACCACCAACCCAGCCGAATTGGTGCAAACCCTCGCCAAACTGAAAGCTGAAAGCATTGCAGAACGGTTGAAAGTCGGGGATTTGCCGGCTCACAACTTGGAAGGGGCACCAAGTTTGGCATCCTGGCTGATATTAGGGTGTGATTCGGTTTTGCAGATCAAGGGAGAAATTCACGGCAAGCCGGCTGACTCAGCAGAAGCGATCATACGCTGGCAGCAAATGCGCGGATCGATTGGCGAACTCTACACCGGCCATACATTAATTGATCTGGCTCAAGGGAAAACACTCGTGCGCTACCAGATAACAAGAGTTTATTTTGCCAATGTCAGCGATAGCGAAATCGAAGCTTATGTTGCCACCGGCGAACCGCTTCAATGCGCTGGTTGCTTCGCCCTCGAAGGTAAAGGCGGTCTTTTTGTCGAAAAACTTGAAGGTTGCCACACCAACGTCATCGGCCTGAGTTTGCCTCTGCTGCGCCACATGATTGGCGAACTTGGGTATGACGTGACAGATTTTTGGCAACCTCAACAAGCTTAAATGGCGGGTCGCGCCGGCATCGGCAACAACCCGCCATTTAAGCTAGCTAAACAAGAACTGCGCTGTGTTCTCAGATGCGACATTCTCACCCATATTGCCGGCATTGAAACCCGTGCTTCCCACCAAAGTCAGCAGCAACTGTCCACTGCCAAAGCCGCTATTGCCAGAAATACCATCTGCTAAGCGCAATTGTGTGCCGCTGCCACTCTTGACCACATCAATCGCAGCAATGTCGGTAAATGCGAGCGCATCACCCCCAACACCCCGGACAAATTGATTAACCGTATCACTTCCATCCCCGGCAGCATAAACAACCGTGTCAGTGACGTGATCGCTACCCAGGGTAAGCGCATCGTTGCCAGTTCCCCCAATCAACCAGTCACTACCATTGCCCCCAATTAAATTGTCGTTGCCGGCAGCCCCAATGAGAGTATCGTTGCCATCACGACCATTGAGAACGTTGCTTGCTTGATTGCCGGTGATCTTATTGCCGAGGGCGTTGCCGGTGCCGTTAACTGTGGCTGTGCCCGTTAGGTTAAGGTTTTCTACGTTAGTTCCCAAGGTGAAGCTGACGCTAGAATCGACGCTATCATTGCCGGCAGCCAAGTTTTCTTTGATAATTTCGTTAGTATTCTCAACGATGTAGAGATCGTCTCCTAAACCGCCACTGAGGCTGTCGAGTCCAGGGCCGCCAATGAGTGTGTCGTTACTATCTCCTGCATTGATGCTGTCATTGCCGGCTCCTCCGAGGACAGTGTCATTGCCATAGAGGCCGCCGCTATAAAGCAAGTCATTGCCCTCTCCAGCGTCAAGGAAGTTACCGCCATTGCTCCGGAGGGTATCATCGCCGGCTCCTCCATAAAGGGTGCTTTCGTATCCCGCTGCGACCAGCGAGTCATTGCCATTGTCGCCCACTAGGTAGTCATTATTGAAACCTCCGAGGATCGTGTCATTGCCTTCCTCACCGAAGCCGGCAATACTACCGTAGCCATACTGACTTTCGAGCCAGTCATTGCCATTGCCGCCACCAAGGAAGCCACCACCAATGGTTATAAGCAGCCGATCATCACCGTCTTCGCCATACATATCATGAGAACCTTCTCCGCCAGAGAGGGTGTCGTTGCCCTCTCCGCCATAAATGGTGCCACTGCCATCCGCGTCTGCCAGGATGTCATTGCCGACTCCGCCATTAAGGTCTTCGTAGGAGTCTCCCACCCCACCAATTAGGGTGTCGTTGCCAATGCCGCCATCAAAGTAGTTGTTGCCGTCTGAGGCGTATAGCGAGTCATTCCCTTCCCCGCCAATAACAGTGGCGTCACCAAAGCCATCGCCGGCAAATACAGTGTCATTACCGGCTCCGGCATCAATAAAGTCATTGTCTTCCCCGCCATCAATGAAGTCATTGCCTTGCCCGCCATCTATGAAGTCATCGGCTCGCCCGCCATCAAGAAAGTCATTGCCTTCCTCACCGAAAAGCGTGTCACTGCCAGGCGTATCCTCCGAGTAGTAATTACCCATGATTGAGTCGTTGCCTTCCCCACCTAGGAGTGAGTCATCGCCACTTCCTCCTTTAACAGTGTCATGGCCGGCTCCACCCGTTGCGGTAATCGAATCGAATCCAGATCCTTGGATAAAGTCATTGCCGTTGCCCCCATCGCCTTTACCGCCATAGTAGAGGCTCATGACGTCATCGCCATCTTCTCCATAACTAATTCCGCTGCTTTCGTATAACACACAAGTATCGTTGCCGGCTCCGCCATACATTTGCCCACTACCGAGAACCCCTAGTAACGAGTCATGGCCATCCCCGCCATAAAATAAGTAACTTCCGTAGCTTGACGAGTTGTAGAGGGTATCGTTGCCTTCGCCACCGATTAGGATCCCCACGGTTGCAGTAAGATAATCATCCCCGGTGCCCCCATCTGCAAAGGTCGTGCCATCATCTCTACCCTCTAGGGTATCGTTCCCCTCCTTTCCGTACAGGTATACATTTCCATAATCACTGTAGTAATTAACACCTATTAAGTCGTTGCCACCGCCGCCATCTAGGGTGTCATCGCCACCGCCGCCATCTAGGGTGTCATCGCCAATGCCGCCATAAATAACGTCATTGCCGGTTCCCCCTATCAGACTGTCATTGTCGGCTCCCCCTTCAATATAGTTATTGCCGCTTGGCCCATAATTATTACCGTTTACCCCATCTAGAGTGTCATTGCCGGCATATCCAAATAGAGAATCCTCTTCCTCTCCACCGACAAGGTAATCATTACCCATAGTGCCTGTGTAAACTGCCATCTTTTCCTCTTTTTTTCTTTAATAATTCGCACTTTTTCAAGGCGATTTTTTTGTCGATAAACTTGAAGGTTGCCGCACCCATGTCATCGGCCTGAGTTTAGCTCTACTGCGGCACATGAGCGGCGAATTTGGGTATGACGTGACACAGTTTTGGCAACCCCAATCAGCCTAAATGGCGAGTCGTTGCCGATGCCGACACGACTCGCCATTTAGAGTTAGCTAAAGAAGAACTGCGCTGTGTTCTCAGATGCGACATTCTCATTCATATTGCCGGCATTGAAACCCGTGCTTCCCACCAAAGTCAGCAGCACCTGTCCACTGCCAAAGCCGCTATTGCCAGAAATGCCATCGGCTAAGCGCAATTGTGTGCCGCTGCCACTCTTGACCACATCAATCGCGGCAATGTCGGTAAATGCGATCGCATCTCCCCCAACACTCCGAACAAATTGATTAACCGTATCACTTCCATCCCCGGCAGCATAAACAACGGTGTCAGTGACGTGATCGCTACCAAGGGTAAGTACATCATTGCCGGTTCCCCCGCTAAACCAGTCACTGCCATTACCCCCAATTAAATTGTCGTTGCCGGCACCCCCAATTAGGGTATCGTTACCCTCACGACCATTGAGGACGTTGCTCGCTTGATTGCCGGTGATCTGATTGCCAAAGGCGTTGCCGGTGCCGTTAATTGTGGCTGTGCCCGTGAGGGTCAGGTTTTCTACGTTAGTTCCCAAGGTGAAGCTAACGCTAGACTCGACGCTATCATTGCCGGCATCCAAGTCTTCTTTGATAATTTCGTTGGCATTTTCGACGATGTAGAGATCGTCTCCAAAACCGCCACTGAGGTTGTCGAGTCCAGGGCCGCCAATCAGGGTATCGTTGCTATACCCGCCCTCGATGGTGTCATTGCCGGCTCCCCCCTGCAAATAATCGTTGCTATAGGAACCGATGAGAGTATCATTGCCGGTGCCCCCATCCATTTTGATCCAACCGTCATTCACCCAGGTAATGAGAGAGTCATTACCCTCACCACCGATAAGGGTATCATTGTCGCCGCCTATACTACCGGAGCTAATAATCGTGTCATTGCCGGTGCCCCCATCCATGTATTCATCAGAGCTATATTTTGAAAAGCTGTCATAGACGATGTCATCACCCTCTGCGCCATAAATCCAGGCGGATCCTTGGTCGCTTGCTCGTAAGATATCATTGCCGGCACCCCCATCAATAGTATCAGAGCCATCATATCCACCGTTGAGGGTATCATCGCCGTCCCCGCCTTCAAGCAAGTCATCGCCATAACCGCCGTTGAGAAAATCATTACCTTCTCCGCCTCGTAGGGTGTCAAAAGCAGAGAAATAATAACCCTCGCTTACGATATAGTCATTCCCTTCCCCACCCTCAAGCAACTCAGAATTCAGACCTCCGATCAGCTTGTCATTGCCGGCTCCTCCGAGGAGAGTGTCATTGCCATTATTATAAAAATTGCTATAGAGCAAGTCATTGCCCTCTCCCCCGTCCAGTAAGTTACTTCCATTGCTACCGAGGGTATCATCGCCGGCTCCACCTAGGAGGGTGCTTTGGTATCCCTCGCTGACGAGCGAGTCATTGCCCTCCCCACCATCGAGGTAGCTCCTCTCCTGCTGGTCAATCAGCGTGTCATCGCCGGCCCCTCCGATGAGGTTATCATTGGTATCATTGCTCAAACCGATCCCACTAAACAGCCAGTCATTGCCATTCCCGCCATCTAAAGAGTCATTACCGAGACCGCCGAGTATCGTGTCATTGCCCTCGCCACCCAAGCCGGTAATACGACCATAGCCATACTGGCTTTCTATCCAGTCATTGCCATTGCCGCCATCAAGGAAGCCACCGGCATCGTTGACAAGCATCCGATCATCACCGTCTTCGCCATACATCTGGTGAAAACCTTCTCCGCCATAGAAGGTGTCATTCCCCGCTCCGCCATAGAAAATACCATTGTTATCCCACCCTGCGAGGATGTCATTGCCCTCTCCGCCGTTGAGGTACGTTCCTCTCAGGATGTCGTTGCCGGCTTCCCCATCTATGGTGTCATTCCCCTGCACTCCATCGAGGGAGTCATCGCCTTCTCCTCCGTTAATAGAGTCATTGTAGTACCCACCCACAACTGTGTCATTGCCGGTGTCGGCATCAAAGTAGTTGTTGCCGTCTGAGGCGTATAGCGAGTCATTCCCTTCCCCGCCAATGACGGTGGCGTCACTAATGCCATCGCCGGCAAATACGGTGTCATCACCAATGCCGCCATCGAGAAAGTCATTGCCATAACCGCCTATAACACTGTCATTGCCGGCTCCAGCTTCTATATAGTTATTACCACCTCCCCCATCTAGGGTGTCATTGCCGGCATATCCAAATAGAGAATCATCTTCCTCTCCACCAACAAGGTAATCATTACCCACAGTACCTGTGTAAACTGCCATCTTTTCCTCTTTTTTTCTTTAATAATTCGCACTTTTTCAAGGCGATTTGTTTGTCGATAAACTAGAAGGTTGCCACACCCATGTCATCGGCAGTTTGCCTCTGCAGCGGCAAATGATTGCTCAATTTGGATATGACGTGACAGATTTTTGGCAACCTCAACCAGCTTAAATGGCGGGTTGCACCGGCATCGGCAACGACCCGCCAGATAGAGTTAGCTAAACAAGAACTGCGCTGTGTTCTCAGAAGCGACATTCTCACCCATATTGCCGGCATTGAAACCCGTACTTCCCACCAAAGTCAGCAGCAACTGTCCACTGCCAAAGCCGCTATTACCAGAAATGCCATCTGCTAAGCGCAATTGTGTGCCGCTGCCACTCTTGACCACATCAATCGCAGCAATGTCGGTAAATGCGAGCGCATCACCCCCAGCACCCCGGACAAATTGATTAACCGTATCACTTCCATCACCGGCAGCATAAACAACCGTGTCAGTGACCTGATCGCTACCCAGGGTAAGCGCATCGTTGCCGGTTCCCCCGCTAAACCAGTCACTACCATTACCCCCAATTAAATTGTCGTTGCCGGCACCCCCAATTAGGGTATCGTTACCCTCACGACCATTGAGAACGTTGCTTGCTTGATTGCCGGTGATCTTATTGCCGAGGGCGTTGCCGGTGCCGTTAACTGTGGCTGTGCCCGTTAGGTTAAGGTTTTCTACGTTAGTTCCCAAGGCAAAGCTGACGTTAGACTCGACGCTGTCATTGCCGCCATATAAGTCTTCTTGGATAATTTCGTTAGCTTTATCAACGATGTAGAGATCGTCTCCAAAACCACCATTGAGGGTGTCAAGTCCAGGGCCGCCAATCAGTGTGTCGTTGCCATCCCCAGCATTGATGGTGTCATTGCCGGCTCCCCCCTCTAAGTAGTCATTGCTGTAGGAGCTATTGATAATATCATTGCCAGCTCCTCCATTCAGGGCGCTTTGGTATACCCCAACGAGCGTATCATTGCCGGCTCCTCCATTCAGGGTGCTTTGATATCCTCCAATGAGCGAGTCATTGCCATCCCCACCATCCAGGTAGGTCTTCTCCTGCTCCTGCTCGTCAATCAGCGTGTCATTGCCGGCTCCTCCGAGGAGAGTGTCATATCCATAGCGGCTGCTATAAAGCAAGTCATTGTCTTCTCCACCGTCAAGTAAGCTGCCGCCAGTGCTACCGAGGGTATCATCACCGGCCCCGCCTAGGAGGGTTGAATTTGAAGAGGAATCTCCACCAGAGAGAAGATCATTGCCACTGCCGCCATCAAGCAAAGCTAGGGCTTCACCAACATAAATCCTGTCATTGCCGTCCTCACCATAGATTTGGAAATATCCCCCTCCACCAGAGAGAATGTCATTGCCATTGCCGCCATAGTATTCGCCACCACCAGCTCCACCAGAGACCCAGTCGTTGCCATCCCCTCCCTTGAGGATGTCATAGTTGATGCCGTGGCCGGTGCCATCTCCGCCATCGATAGTGTCATCGCCGGCTCCCCCATCGGCTATGTCATTGCCCCACTCGGCAGAGATGAAGTCATTGCCTTCCCCACCTTCTATTGAGTCATTCAAATACCCACCATAGATAACGTCATTGCCGGTTCCCCCGACTAAGTAGTTGTCACCGTCAACACCATTAACACTATCTTGGCCAGACAGGTAGCCGCCTTTGAGGGTATCATCGCCTTCTCCGCCAAAGAGGGAATCACTCCCATCCTTACCTTCAATGGAGTCATTGCCCTCCTCGCCTAGGAGCGAGTCATCGCCTTCTCCGCCATTGATGAAGTCATCGCCTTCCCCGCCATCGATAAAGTCATTACCTTCCTCACCTAAAAGCGTGTCACTGGCAAGGAAATTATCAGGGTTATTATTGCCCATGATTGAGTCATTGCCTTCCCCACCTAGAAGTAGGTCACGGCCCATTCCTCCTGCAACAGTGTCATCGCCGGCTCCACCAGTTGCGCTTATCGAATCGGGTCCAGAGCCTTGGATCAAGTCATTACCATTGCCCCCATCGCCTTTACCGCCAAAGACGAGTGTCATGACGTCATCGCCATCCTCGCCATAACTGGTTCCACCACTTTCGTATAAATAAAAAGTGTCGTTGCCGGCTCCGCCATACATTTGCCCATAACCGAGAACCCCTAGTAAGGAGTCATGGCCATCCCCACCATAGAATAAGTAGTCACCCGGGCCGGTGGTGTTGCCCGCATTGTAGAGGGTATCGTTGCCTTCGCCACCGATTAGGGTGCCACCGCTTACACGAATATAATCATTGCCGGTGCCACCATCGGCGAAAGTAATGGCAAGATGCCCGCCCACAAGGACGTCATTGCCCTCCCTACCGTACAAGTATAAATTTCCTTGTTCCTTGTCAGAGGCAATTACTAAGTCATTGCCTCTGCCGCCGTCTAAGGTGTCATCACCGAGATAGCTGTTATTTCGGAGGGTGTCATCGCCTTCCCCGCCATCGAGATAGTCATTGCCTTCCCCGCCGGTGAGTGAGTCATTGCCGACTCCCCCTTCTATATAGTTATTGCCGTTTCCCCCATCTAGGGTGTCATTGCCGGCGTATCCAAATAGAGAATCCTCTTCATCTCCACCGACAAGGTAATCATTACCCACAGTGCCTGTATAAACTGCCATATTTTCCTCTTTTATTCCTTAACAATCCGCATTTTTCATCAGTTTTTTAACTGCACCCTGATGAAAGAATTTTGTATGTATTTGTTGATGAATCGCAACTTAAACTAGGAAACTTTACAAAATCTTCTTAAAATCTTCAAAGCTTTGGCTGCCTGCTATTAACCTTTATCAGCTTTAATGTGTAAAAAATTATACCCGGCAGCCCTCAAGTAGAATTTTTTCAATTATTAGGCATTCTGACTTTTAGCCTTATTTTTGACTTAGGCTGCGGCCAATCCCTGATCATTATGGCGCTTTGATTTATTGAAAAGTTGCCAAATTGGCATTTCTTTTATTAAACATTCAACTATTGCTAGCCTGTGTTTAGGTATAAAAATTTTATTATTAATTCTTAATATTAAAAAGATTTTAAAGCCAGAAAATTTTTAGAATCTCTGTCAAAAACTCTGTTAAATTTTACAAAATCTGCCATTATTTTTTTTGTAACAGCTTATTTAGCTAGCTAAAACAGGTATTTGGAGCCATAGCAAAACAGACGATTAGCAGAATGTGATGGAAACTTGCCAAAAAGTTGCCCTAGCTGATTGACTAAGGCTTGTCTAGCTTTATTTGGAATCAACTAAGGTTTGTGGTTTTTACACAGATGCTTAATCAATCGAATTGCCATTGAAGAGGGCTTGACAAGATTCCCAGAGTACAGATATCGGACTCTGTGCTTCTCAGACTAAAGATGCACCGGCTCAATTGACCCTTGTGTTAGTCAGGGCCTAGAAGCCTTGTATTTAAGCTAATCTATTCTTAATTGGTAAACATTGATACAAAATCCCCCTAAAGGAGGATTTATCGCAATCTTGTTAGAAAAGAACAGACTGCTTTTCCTCGGCACATCACGAGTACTAGATAGAAAACTAAGAATCAAGAAAGACAATTTACTAATTTTGTGTTAACAAAAAATATTTTTAGAAGGTAATTATTATCTTTGTTAAAGATTATATAATTTGCAACTTAATAAATAATATTTTTATCTAATCTAACTTAATAAAAAATGATAAATATTTTTTATTATATGACAGTTCAAAATTTAAACTTTTTCAAACCATAGATGATAGCGCAGGGAACAGTCAAAGATACACTGATAATATCTATTTATTTAATCAAACAAAAAAATAGAGTGGGTTTCTCAAAAAAAGAAATGCCCACTCAACTATCTATTAGCCATTAGTTATTAACTACTTGTCGGCTAATTTCACCTTCGTGGCTAAACCAAGTGCTTGCAAAAATTGAATCGTCATCCACGTTAAATCAATTTCCCACCATTGCAAACCGTGACGGGCAGAATATTGACAAGCGTGGTGATTGTTGTGCCAGCCTTCTCCATAAGTCACCAAAGCTACCCACCAACAATTCGTAGATTTATCTTCAGAGTCAAAGGTGCGGTAGCCAAATTTATGAGTGGCGCTGTTCACAAACCAGGTGCAGTGAAAAACCACAACCAAGCGAACAAAGATACCCCAAACAACAAATGACCAACCTAACCCTGGAGAATATGCTTCTCCCAAGAAGTAGAGCAAAACGCCTAGGCCAATTTGAAGCGGGAAAAAATACTTGTTTAAAAACTGATAAACTTTGTCATCAGCAATATCTTTGGTGAAGCGATCAACTTCTTTATCGGCTGGAATGTGATAGAACCAGCAAGTCATGTGACTCCACAAAAAGCCTTTGTTGGAATCATGGGGATCTTTCTCCTGATCCGAATACAAGTGGTGCATCCGGTGTAGCCCCACCCAATCAGTCACGCCGCCTTGGCAAGTGAGGGAGCCGCAGAAAATGAGAAAATACTCCAGCCACTTAGGAGTCTGGAAACTCCGGTGAGTTACGAGGCGATGGAAACCGAGGGTAATGCCCAACCCACCCGTTACCCAGTGAAGGAAAACGGCGACTCCCACTGCTGCCCAGCTAAAGTTACTGGGCAAGAAAGCTAAAAGAGCAGCAAGGTGGACTGCTGCCATGAAGATGATCACCGTCCACTTGGGGCGAAGCGGCGTTTCTTGTAAAGTCTGTTCTTGTTTTAAAGGTGCGATCGTCATGAAGATATTTTGTGGGAACTATTTGACTCAATCTGCGCCATAATGAACTCCGCGCACCTAGATGGCCGGCGAGGGGTTAATGGATAGCATTCAACAGCTACAGGCAGCAGAAAAGGCACTGTCTCCGATTTTTTCTGGAATTGACGCTCAGGTCAAGCATAATCTCAAACGTGTCTTGGATGCCTTTCGCGCTCATCGTGTCGGGGTTCACCATTTTGCCGGCGTCACCGGCTATGGTCACGATGATTTGGGGCGAGAAACGTTAGATCGTGTGTTTGCTGAGGTCATGGGCGCTGAGGCTGCCGCAGTGCGGGTGCAGTTTGTATCTGGAACCCATGCTATCGCCTGCGCCCTATATGGCGTTCTCCGTCCGGGGGATGAAATGCTCGCTGTTGCCGGCCCCCCTTATGACACATTAGAAGAAGTCATTGGATTACGGGGATCTGGCCAAGGTTCGCTCATGGATTTTGGCATAAGTTACCAGCAACTCCCCTTAACCAACACCGGCACCATTGACTGGCAAGCTTTGGCATCTGCTGTCACCGAGAAAACCCGTTTGGCTTTGATCCAGCGCTCTTGCGGATATTCTTGGCGTTCGAGCTTGTCAATATCAGATATTGAAAAGATTGTCAAGATTATCAAAGAACAAAATCCCCAAACGGTTTGCTTTGTCGATAACTGTTACGGGGAATTTATTGAAGAACGGGAACCCCCGGCAGTCGGTGCTGATTTGATTGCCGGCTCATTAATTAAAAATCCCGGCGGCACCATCGTCCCCGGCGGTGGTTACATTGCCGGTCGAGCAGACTTGGTCCA
Organism: Microcoleus sp. FACHB-672; assembly: GCF_014695725.1. NCBI lineage: Bacteria > Bacillati > Cyanobacteriota > Cyanophyceae > Oscillatoriales > Microcoleaceae > Microcoleus > Microcoleus sp. FACHB-672. Next base: position 314,359 of record NZ_JACJOU010000033.1, read on the forward strand.
AGCAGCTGCGTGCCGGCTCACAGCCCCCGGAATAGGCAGTAGCGGCGGCGCTACCTTTGATTGTAACAGATTGTTAATGCAAGGTTTATTTTTAGCCCCTCAAATGGTTGGGGAAGCCATGAAAGGCAATCACCTCACCGGCTATGTTTTCGACAAATTGGGATATCCCGTGAATCCGCCCCCAATGGCACCGCGTCGGGATGTCATCCAAGCCATTCAGTTGGGAACCCCAGAAAAATTAATTGCCTTTTGCCGCGCCATTCAGCAGCATTCCCCCGTGGGTTCCTATCTAGACCCAGTGCCGGCACCGATGCCAGGGTATGAAAGCCAACTGGTGATGGCCGGCGGCACCTTTATCGATGGCAGTACCTCGGAATTTTCTGCCGATGGGCCACTGCGGGAGCCTTACACAGTCTTCTGCCAAGGCGGAACACACTGGACTCATGTTGCCATTGCCCTGGAAGCTGCCATAGAAGTTATTGGCAAGAAAGATTAATTTTGTTCATTGCCGCAGCTCATCCACCTCCAATCCCCCAAGTGCCGGCAATTTCCTCAAAAACTGATAGAAGACAATTTCTCGATACAATTCTATACATCCGCTGATAAACTTTGGAGTGGTCTATCACTAGGAGTCGGAATGGAAATAGGTCAGAGAGTGAAAGTGTGCCGTCTGAGAGACCGGCTGCCGGCCAATGTAGTCGGCAAGCTCAAGCAGAATCCAGTCGGCACCATTGAACAATTTAAAATGGTGGATGGCAGCGGCGTTGGAGTATTTGTCCGGTTTGATGACAAATTTTCTACCTGGTTCTTTGAAGACGAACTAGAACCGCTACAACAGTAATCATTTGCCAGCCGTCATTTGTCGTTTGTCAAAAATAGCGCCCAACAGACCAAGGACAAACGGCAAACGACAGTTGCGCCGGAGTGTGGCACACATCCAAAACGACCGCTAACATAAGGAAAACTTGGATTTTTGAGTGCTGCACTCGATATCGTTGGATGCTGTCAGCATAGGAAATAAACATGGCCCGGTTTTTAACATTTTTGGGTAAAGGCGGCACAGGCCGAACCACCATTGCAATTGCCGCTGCCAAGAAATTTGCCAGCCTTGGGCAGCGAGTGCTACTTGCCGGCTCTGACCCTGGGCCAGGGCTAGGTATACTGCTCGGAGAAGCTATTGGGCCAGATCCACAAGAGATCGCCCCGAACCTAAAAGCAGTGCAGTTTCAGACATCTGTGCTGCTAGAACGGGGTTGGGAAGAGGTGAAAAAGCTAGAAGCGCAATATGTCCGCACACCTTTTTTCAAAGCCGTTTTCGGCCAAGAATTAGGGGTCGTGCCGGGGATGGATAGTATCTTAATTTTGAATGCCATCCGCGAGTATGACGCCACCGGCCAATATGACGTAATTATCTACGATGGCACCGGCGATCAAACCACATTGCGAATGCTGGGTTCCCCAGAAATTGTTAGCTGGTATATCCGCCGGTTTCGTCAGGTATTTGCCGACTCCGACTTGGGCAAAACCTTATCGCCTTTTATCCAACCTGTCACCAGTTCCGTCCTGAATGTAGATTGGTCAGGGGATAATTTTTCCCAACCAACTCAGGAATTTAACAAAGTTCTGGATAAGTGGAAGGACGCAGTTGCCGATCCCAACCAAGTCACTGCCTACTTAGTCACCACCGGCAACGAAGCAGCCATCGCCACCGCCCGCTATCTTTGGGGCAGCGCCCAACAAGTCGGGCTAAGCGTTGGGGGTGCGATTTTGAATCAAGCGTCTGTAACCGATACCTTTGCCGGCGAATTCGATCCCTTGCCAATCAGCTCAGTTCCCTTGTGTAGTGATGATAACTGGCAACCGCTAATCGACGCCCTGCCAGATTTTAGCAAGGCCGGCAGCGTACCCAAACCGATCACCATTAACGTTGCTGAGCGCACCGTCAGCTTATTTTTGCCCGGTTTTGACAAAAAGCAAGTCAAACTGACTCAGTACGGCCCAGAAGTCACCATAGAAGCCGGTGATCAGCGGCGCAACATCTTTCTCCCCCCAGAGTTGAAAGGCAGACAAGTCAAAGGAGCTAAGTTTCAAAATCAATCCTTAATTGTCTCATTTGCCTAACAATCAGTCGTTTAGAGGGCCGAGATTGGGAGATTGAGAATTGCCAAATCCCCACATCCCCTAATCCCGGCTTCCCATTCCTCAACTCCCCAATTCCCCAATGTCTAATCCTCCAACTTCTTCGCCAAATCAAGCCGAGGGGACTGCCGACGCAGCAGCAACCCAGACAGATCGCAGCGCTAAAACCAGACAACTTTTAGGCATGAAAGGCGCTGCCGGTGGCGAAACCTCCATCTGGAAGATTCGCTTGCAGCTAATGAAACCGATCACCTGGATACCTCTGATTTGGGGTGTGCTGTGTGGGGCGGCTTCTTCGGGCCGGTTCACTTGGACACTGGAAAATGTGCTAATAGCAGCGGCTTGTATGCTGCTGTCTGGTCCTGTGCTGGTCGGTTACACCCAAACCCTCAATGATTTTTACGACCGCGAAATTGACGCGATTAACGAACCTTACCGTCCCATTCCCTCCGGTGCGATCTCAATTCCTCAAGTCGTTACCCAAATTTTGGTGTTATTACTGGTAGGAATTGGCATAGCTTATGCCTTAGATGTGTGGGCAGGCCATGAATTTCCCACCATCACCGCCATCGCCCTTGGTGGATCTTTTCTGGCTTATATTTATTCAGCCCCACCCCTAAAGCTCAAGAAAAACGGCTGGTTGGGTAACTACGCCCTCGGTGCCAGCTACATCGCCCTGCCTTGGTGGACCGGCCACGCCTTATTTGGCGATCTTAATCCCACGATCATGGTTTTGACCTTATTCTACAGCTTGGCCGGCCTGGGAATTGCCGTTGTCAACGACTTTAAAAGCGTTGAAGGCGATCGGCAGCTTGGCTTACAATCCCTGCCGGTGATGTTTGGCATTACCACAGCCGCCTGGATCTGCGTGATGATGATTGATGTCTTTCAAGCAGGAATCGCCGCTTACCTGGTCAGCATTCACCAAAACCTCTACGCTGTGATTCTGGTGTTGCTGATTATTCCTCAAATTACTTTCCAGGATATGTATTTTCTGCGGAATCCCCTGGAAAATGATGTTAAATATCAGGCAAGCGCTCAACCTTTCCTCGTCTTTGGAATGCTCTTTACCGCTATAGCCTTGGGGCGTGCCTTTGTTTAAATGTTCTGATCCCTCTGGGTTCAGCTGTAAGTAGAGTTGTCACAGCCTCTTAACAGGCTAGTTAGACAAACCATTATTCGCTGAACCCTAAATGCGAACAATTGACAGCAAAAGCGCAATTTTCGATTTCCCGGTCTAAAATAAAGCGAATGTAGTCTTTGTTTGGGGTGGTGTCTGCAACTTGAGTAGAGAAGTTCTAGCCTACCGTTGCGGAGAGGATATTGTTGGTGTATCCTTCCAATGGCTCAAGCGAAGGGTTAATAGGGCTGAATCATCTGGTGGTGTGTGAGGGTCTGTTGTGTCAAAGTTTCTCTCAAAACTCAAGGATATATCCACAAAGAGCAAAGGCTCTGCAATTGAGGCTGGAAAACCCAGCTTTGTTCATGAAGAGCCAGCGCTAGATAGGCTGGAAGCTCAAGAACCACAAGTTCAACATCAAGAACGACAACATCAAGAACCAGAACCGGAAAGTACGCCTGAGTCCTCTGTAGCACATCAAGAACAAGCACCTCAAGAACCAGAAGCTGCAAAGACTCCTGGCTCATCTTTGTTGAAAAAGAGGCTTCAGGCAATTCGGCAAACGCCTTTGGTGACCAAACTGGCCACCACACTCAAACCGATTGGGCCAATTGCAAAGGCCGCTCAAAAGAGCCTGCGCGAGAAACCTTTACAGCGGCGGCGCTCATTCTGGATCGGTCTCGGTTTGGTCGGTGTGGGAAGTGGGGCGCTGGCTGTGGGTGTGGGTTTGCAGTCTCTGGAGCGCAGCTTACCGGCAACCTCAGAAATATTAACCTTTGTTCGCGGAAAAACCCTAACGATCAAAGCCGCAGACGGCGCGATCTTAGAACAAATGGGGGAGGCGACGCGAGAAAAGCTAGAAATTGAAGAAATCCCTCCCAAGTTGGTTCAAGCGTTTATAGCCATCGAAGATCGGCGCTTTTACAAGCACGAAGGCGTGGATTTTCAAGGCATTCTGAGAGCGAGTGTATTGAATGTCTTGGCGAGAAATGTTGTGCAAGGGGGCAGCACAATCACGCAACAGCTGGCTCGGATTGTATTCCTCAATCAAGATCCGAGTGCTGAGCGCAAAATTCGCGAAGCCTTACTCGCTCGAAAAATTGAGCGAGAGATGAGAAAAGAACAAATTTTAGAACGCTACCTTAACCTCGTTTATTTGGGTTCAGGGGCTTATGGGGTGGCCGACGCAGCCTGGGTTTATTTCGGCAAACAAGTGGACGAAATGACCCTAGGAGAAATGGCCACGATTGCTGGTTTGCCACCAGCCCCCACACAATACTCTCCGTTAGTGAATGCGAAAGTGGCACAAGATCGCCGCAATATCGTGTTGCGAGAAATGCAGGAGGCGGGATTTATTACCGCAGCAGAGGCGGATGAAGCGATCAACAGTCCCCTGAAGCTCAATCCCAAACTCCCCAAGCGTCTCCAGATAGAGTCTGCCTACTTTACAACCTACATCAAGCAGCAACTGCCCCGGTATGTCTCGACAGAGGCAATTGAAATGGGCGGGTTGACGGTAGAGACAACCCTCAACCGCAAGTGGCAGAAAGTCGCAGAAAAAGTTGTAAAAGATGCGATTGAACTGGACGGGCCGGCTCAAGGATTTGAGCAAGCGGCTTTAGTGTCGATTGACCCCCGCAATGGTCAAATTAAAGCACTGGTTGGGGGAAATGATTTTGAAAAGAGCCAATTTAACCGCGCCACTCAGGCTCAGCGCCAGCCGGGTTCCACGTTTAAAGGATTTGTCTATACATCCGCCATTGCAGCCGGCTTCTCTCCCTATGATGGCTACCTAGATGCACCGCTGTCGATCGATGGGTACAAACCTGAGAACTACGGCAAAACTTATCGCGGCTGGACTTCCATGATGGATGCCCTCACCTCTTCGATTAATATTGTTGCCGTCAAGGTGTTGGCAGATGTGGGGTTTGAACCGACAATCAAAGTCGCCCGCGATATGGGGATTAAAACCGAACTCAAACCTTACTACGCCCTAGCCCTCGGTGCAATTGAAGTGAACTTGTTAGAACTCACCAACGGCTACGGAACTCTGGCCGCCCAAGGTAACTTTGTGGAAGCCCACGGGATTACTAAGGTGACAGACGGACGGGGTAAGGTTCTCTACGATGGAAATTTAAAACAGAAACGGGTGGTGGACAAAGATTCGGCTGCGCTGATGACTTGGATGCTGGAAAGAGTGGTGCAAAACGGCACCGGCGCACCGGCACAGCTGCCAGACCGGCAAGTAGCTGGGAAAACCGGCACCTCTGAAGAAGCCCGTGACCTCTGGTTTATTGGCTATATCCCCCAATTAGTAACGGGGGTGTGGCTGGGCAATGATGACAGCTACCCGACTTGGGGAACGAGTGGCACCGCTGCCTACACGTGGCGCGAGTTTATGTCCAAAGCGGTGGATGGAATGCCGGTAGAAGAATTCCCCAAACTTCCAGAAATCGAAGGTCGTAAAGGCAGTATCAAAGCCAAGCCGGTGAATGCTGAAATGATTACTCTGCCACTGCCGGCCCCCCCTTCTCAGCCAAACTCGAACCCAGGTTACAGCAACCCTGACCCTGGCTATGACGCTGGGGGCAATAACTCCGGGCAATACTACGATCAAGGTTATTCGGCTCCAGAATCGGGCAATTATTACGAGGAGCCGGCACCCGAAGCGCCTGCTGAGTATTACCCACCACAGTAAGGGTCTGAATCTGCCTCTCAAGAGCCGGCAGCGCTCTCGCTCTCCCATTTCAATTTGAGCAGTTAGGGGAGATGTTCACTCCCTCCTGCCTCGATTTCTAGTGGCTGCCGGTGACTAAAAGACCGTTGTGGATTATATCTTTTCCCGCTTCCTCTATCCTCCATTCCAACTCGCTATGCTTTGAGGGGCTTACCACTCAAAGGGGATCGCTGTGCCGGTTGTACTAACTTTTTCTGTCTAATGGAAGAATCGAAGAACCTAGATAGCTGGTTATACTAATTTTGCGATTACTAAGAGGATTTATCATTTATGAACGTCTTAATGGATGTCAGTGTCGGTACGGGTGCAGAGAGTTTTCCATTATCTTTTACCTTGGTCTATGTAGTCGGATTTATTGCCGCTGTTACAATTGGCTCGGTTGCGTGGTACAACTCCAAGCGTCCACCGGGCTGGGAAGATAAAGAGCGTCCTGATATTGTGCCTAAAGTCAAAAAAGAAGAGACCCCAGGTGTTGGTGAGCCGAAACGGTGAACTCAAGTGTATTTGTAATTTTTGCCCCACGCTCAGCGAATGAGCGCTGGCGTGGGTTCTAATAAGAGGGCGAACCCGATTCAGTCATACTGCCCTTGCTTGTAAGGCTGTTAGTTTTGATAGCCGAGCCAGCGCTGGTAGAGTTCTTGAACGGCTTTTAATACGTTATTGAAAGCCGGCTCAGACGAAGTATTGGCAGGATCGAGCAGCTTAATGTTTGTTAGAAGCCTCGCTTCTTCAATCGCCACTACCCCATCGCTGTAAACAACCATGCTAATCGCTTCAATTAATTCGTGGAAGTCTTCAGCACTGGGGTGTTCGCCCAAATATTCTCTAATCCACTGGTAGCACTCTTTTGGGTGCACAGTTCTAAACTCAAACAGCAGCAGCTGAATCTCTGCATCGTCAGCTAAACCCTTGTCTTTGGCCACTTGCTGGAGATATTTGCGTTCTTCTGGCTGGATTTGCCCGTCAATCCAAGCGGCACCAATCAGGATTTTGACGAATTGTTTGGCACTAGAGTTGTCTGCCATTGTTGTTTTTCCGCAAACCTGTGTGTTTGTTCAGTCTTTTTCACGCTTCAATCGCACCATAAAAAACCCGTCCATTTGATAGCGATGGGGCCAAACTTTCACCCAACCTTCTGGGGAGGGTGGCACTGGAAAACTTGAGACCGGCAGCTCGATTTTCCAGTTAGAATGACGCGTTATAAATGTTTCAATGACCCGTTCATTTTCCAAGGGATGCACGGTGCAAGTGGCATAAACCAGAACGCCGCCGGTTTTAACCCAGCCGGCAACTTGTTCAAGCAGTTCTCCCTGAAGTTTGGAGAGTTCTTGGATGTTTTCCGGCGTCTGACGCCACCGCGCATCTGTTCGCCGGTGCAGGGTTCCCAAACCCGAACAGGGGGCATCTAGCAAGACACGGTTGCCTGAATCAGTAAACTGGGAAAAGTTGCGGCTGTCGCCGGCACAAATTTGAATTGATTTTAGCCCGATCCGCTCAGCATTTTCTTTAACTTTTTTAAGTCGGGAATTCGCTCTGTCGCACGCCCAAATCGTGCCGGTGTCGCCCATCAATTCTGCGATGTGGGTTGTTTTCCCTCCTGGTGCGGCGCAGGCATCAATCACCACATCTCCCGGTTGCGGATCGAGCAAATAGCTAACCAGTTGGGCACTGCTATCTTGAACAGTCCACCATCCTTCATTAAATCCTGGCAGGTTTTGAATCGCACCGGCACCACTGGTTAATCTTAACGCTTGCGGTAAATGGGGCACGCGATTCACCGGCACGCCGGCACTTTGCAGCGCTGCCTCCACTTCTTCTATCGATGAGCGTAAGATATTGACGCGCAGATCAATCGTTGGGGAAGCGTTGAACCACTCACACAGCTGTTCTGTTTCTGCAAAACCCAGTCTGTCTAGCCAACTTTGAATCATCCAGTCGGGATAACTGTGCAAGACGCCCAAACGCTGTAGCGGATCTGCCGGCAGTTGCAGGGGATCGTTTTGAAACGAGGAATCCTGAGTTCCGGTTTCATCTTGGAGAAGACGTAAGTATTGCCGCAGTAAACCATTGACAAATCCTGAAAGACCTGTCAAAGAATTTTGCTTAGCTAACTGTACTGTCGTATCAACCGCCGCTGCGGCAGGAATCTGAGTCAGATAGCGCAGTTGGTATAGCCCAATGTGCAAAATTGTGCGGAGATCAGGGGGTTGCCGATCGGCTTTCTTTTTAGCCAATTGGTCGATAAGGGCGTCAAGGGTGCGCTGTCTTCTGACACAACCATAGACGATTTCCGTGGCTAGTCGCCGATCTGCCGGCATCGGAGGTTCTGCCCCAGCGCTGGCTTTTTGCAGCCACTTGTCAAGGGCAACATCGGTAAAAGCACCCTGCCGGTGTACGTCCCGGAGTGCGAGAAATGCGAGTTGACGTGAATTGTGCATATTAACCAGTATGCAACATGACTCAACTCAGTTAGTCGGATGGGGAGGGCTATCACTCTACCCATCCCATCTTTGCTATTTTTAGGCGAAGTGAAAAGCAGGGTTTGTCCCTCAAAAAAGAGCTTTTCTCAACGCTCTTACCGCGACTGCACAGGGCGGATCTCCAAGCTACGTTTGGTCTTTAGTGTAATTAGGTTAGCCCACTGATGAGGTAAACGATTCTAGGTCTTTTAACCATAAATCGATCAGCGGTAACTCCTTCTGGGGAATAATTCCTGCTTCCACCAGCTTCTCGTAGCAAAGCAGCAAGTTTTCTCCTGTCTTAGCCGGCTGATTTGACAACGAGAGACTACTGAGCATTTCCACAATTCTGACGTTATTTAAATAGCCGGTAACCTCATCTTCAAAATCGCGGATCAAAGAATGTTCGTTCCTGACTTGTAACACCGTCGCTTCTCGGAAGGCAATATTTTGATCCAGTTTATATAGACAGATTTGAGCAACAAATGAGCGCCAAATGTCAGTCATTCTAAAGCTCACAAAACTAGGCAAATAAAGCAGTGGATATGCCTCTGGCCACCAGATTGTATTTTGCGAATTGAACGGACAAAATGTACCATCTCCAAGAATAATTGTGTTAGGATTAAATTTTATTTCTCCTTCTGTTGTTAACCGATAAATCGCATCAACATCTGGGTTTCCATCAGCCAAATACTGCTGAATCGAGCAATCAAACTTAGATTGAGAGCCTAAAGGGGTAGTGCTTTTAAGGCTCTCATTAATATATTCTAATGGTAAGCCACGCGGCCAAATTCTCTCATCAGTAAAGTGCGTGTAGACATTCTCCCACCCAACCTTTTTAACAGGTTTACCTTCCACAGACTTGTTTACTGAACTCAGAAAGTTGTCATAAGGGATATTGTCGTCATCTGTCTCAGCAATGACTGTTGCGCCCTCCCGGATCGCTAAGAGATATCCAATGTTTTTTCGGGCATAGTGGTTGAAAGGGCATTCTTTGGCAAAGGCGCTATCAAAAGCAAGTTGGTCTTGCACAGATAGAAATTGAACACCTTCGTAGCTCCAGTCGGTTGGAGTTTTTTTATCTCCAACTAAAATAATATTCCAATCCTGGCAGAGTTGGGCAATTTTTGTTACGCCTTCTGTCGGATAGTTGATACTCGTAATAACGATAAACTTATTGTCTTTCATGGCAAAACGGGTTTCATTTAATGGTGGGTTCTGGAGTTTCATATCATGATTTCAGCTATTTTACTAGCTACCAGATTCCAAGAGAAAGTTTCGAGACAATACTTCTGACCTTCTGCACCCATTTGTTTTAATTTTTCTGGTTCAGAGAAAGCCTTTAAGATTGTATCAGCTATACAGTCTGGGGTTGGTTCATCTACTAAAAAACCGTACTTTCCGTCACAGGTAATTTCTGGCAAGGAATTTCGATTCAAGCCAAGAATTGGGGTTTTGCAAGCAAGGGCTTCTAGGTAAACCAAGCCCCAAGGTTCATTTAAGGCCGGCATGGCAAATAAGGCAGCGGTATGAAACAGGTTTTGCAACTCTTCCCAAGAAATATACCCCTTTACGGTGACATTTGGTGTCGAGTCGGCTAACTTTTGATATTCTTCTCGTCCAACGATGACTAACTTGAGGGACGGGTTTTTTCTTTGTGCAGTTTTGAAGCCTTCTAGCAGCAAATCACCTCCTTTATCCTTGAAACGACCTTTAGCAACAAATAGTATATGACCATTCTTATAGTCTTTTTCTCCCGTGAATGGTTCAATTTTTCCTCTTCCCGTACCGACAACTGAGATTCGTTTGGGTTCGACTTGGTAGCGCTCAATTAAATTATCACGAACATACTGAGAAATGGTAAAGAAGTGTTTGATTTGAGCGTAAGATTTCTGCTCAAGTTCATCGGATAAATTGAGCATCTTCGGCGTATACTGGTTGATAGTGGTAACATATTGAGACCAGGAATCCCATGTTGAGTCACAGAAAAGATAGTGTTCAACTCCTGGATCAAGCTTTGGTAAAGGAAGTTGAAATGTTCCTAGGTGCAGAATTTTTGTGCAGCCCAATGTTTGAATTTGACGCTGTACAATTTTAGCACTATGAGAGCGAGCGATTGAACCTCTGAGTTCGTCAATGCCTAAGCCAGACAATCGGTGTAGAAGCAAATAAGCGAGTCTTTGGTATTTTTTGATGCTCGCATCGATACCCAAGACGGTATATCCCTGATGTTCAAGCGCTTTGATAATATTGTTTGGAGTGCCTGACCAAGTTTTTGGGTCTCTCGGATTGCCCAGAGCGGTTATAGCAATAACATTTTCAGCTTTTGTCACGGGAAATGCCCTTTAACTTTAACAAATAGAACTTAGCTTACGGGACAGCAGGAGTACAGTTGCCTAGCCTCAAAGTGTATCGAGAAATAAAAAAGCCAAGTTTTCAAGTTTTAATAGCCTCAACTACTCAAACGACTAGTATAAACAAGCCAAAGCGCTCCAACTGGCTAGCCGCCGACCGCCAAAAGAGTTGTACGGCAGGAAATGTGGGCTTGGTGATGCCCTACTATTCTACAGGGTAGACAACGTGTGTACAGAACGATTTCCGTTGCTCACCAAGCAAATACAATGGCTATAGTTCTATGGCTAGTCGCCGATCTGCCGGCATTGGAGGTTCTGCCCCAGCGCTGGCTTTTTGCAGCCACTTGTCAAGGGCAACATCGGTAAAAGCACCCTGCCGGTGTACGTCCCGGAGTGCGAGAAATGCGAGTTGACGTGAATTGTGCATATTAACCAGTATGCGACATCATTCAACTCAGTTGAGTACCGGCTTCGGTTGATGGCAACCTCAGCAAAAAGCCCGCCAGTGAGTTCACCAACGAGCTAAAAATGTTAATTCACGAATTTTTGAAGGGAAATTTACTTAGCTTAAAAATCAATCACTTCAGATTTAAAACTCAAAACCGAAGATTTGACTTTTAAACTAAACTGAGTTCTCTTGTTTTCAACTTGGATGCTGGAATATTTAGCATTACGCTGGCAATTTTGCTAGCCGTTTGTTGCCATGAATAAGATTCGAGACAATGCTTCTGACCGGCAGCCCCCATTTCCCGCAATCTTTCGGGATTTGAAAATGCTTCTAGCAGTAACTCTGCCATGTGTTCTGGTGTTTGCTCATCCATCAAAAACCCATATTTGCCATTCTGCGTAATCTCCGGCAGAGAAGTCCGGTTGAGTGCCACTATCGGATTTTTAGTTGCCAAAGCCTCTAAATAAACCAATCCCCACGCTTCATTGACTGCCGGCATTGCAAATAAAGCCGCTGTATTGAACAGGTTTTGCAGTTCTTCCCCCCAAGGGATAACTCCGTGAACTGTCAGATTAGGAATAACTCCGTTTAGATGTTTGTAGTTTTCTTGACCAACAATTACCAGTTTCAAGGATGGATTTTTCTGTTGAGCAATTTTAAACGCTTCAACGAGCAACGGGCCACCTTTTGCCTCAAAGCGATCTTTAGCAACAAATAAGATATGACCGTTTTTGTAGTCCTTCTCCCCATAAAAAGGTTGAAGGCTACCTCTGCCGGTGTTAATGACTGTAATTCGGCTGGGGTCAATTTGATAGTAATCGATCAGGTTATCGCGGACGTATTCAGATAATGGGAAAAAGTGCTTGATTTGAGCGAAGGATTCCCACTCCAAACGCTCAGCAATTTTTAGCATTTTTGGAGTGTAGCCCTCAAGATTGGAACGTTTATTCCACAAATTTCGAGTTCTGTCACACACCAAATAGTGTTCAACGCCCGGATTAATCTTCGGCATGGGAAGCGACAGTTGCCCCATGTGTAGAACTTTTTTGCAGCCCAAAGCTTTGACTTGACGCTGGATAATTTTCCCGCTTTCGCCTCTAAAAATTGGCCCTCCCCAAAAGTCGTGGCCCAGTCCAGACATCTGGTGAACCAGCATACAAGCTCGTTTCTGATATCTGTTGAGATGAGCGTTAATATCTAGTACAGTAATCCCTAAATTTTCCAGTCCTTGGGCAATATTGCTTGAAGTGCCTGACCAAGTTTTTGGGTTATGCGGGTTGCCTTCATGGCTGGCGATCGCCAAGACTGGAGCGACTGCGCTATCCACGCGATTATTCTGTATATATGGCTGATTTTGGCCGATTTTGATTAAATTGGTGATTTTAGAGGCGTTAACCATCATTCACTCCTGGGTTGAGATAGACTGACTTAACTAACTGAGGGCCATCTTCAAAGCTTTACTCTGCAAGGCTTTAATGAATATTCTCAGGAATTCTGCGGAGTGTAGATGCGTGAGAGTTCCTCAATTGCTCCACTAACCCTGAATTTATAGTGGAATTACTTAAGGCATATACAAACTGTATCTAGAATTTAACGAATTAATGTCAAAAATTTCTGATAAAAGTCCACAACTACCAAGTTTTTACTGAATTTTGAAATTTCTATCCGTTATCTTTACAATAACTTTATAAAAGTGATTAGATTCTTGAAAAGAATCGATTTGCAATGCTTTGCGGTGCAACGCCTCAATCGCCATCGCTCGTTCTCTGTATTGTGATAGATAGATATAACTTCTGAGACCATTCCGCAGTATGATTTTGAGCAATTTTTACCGGCAGTGCCTGTAACGTTTACCGGCAGCGAATTTCCCTGAGTCCTAACTCAAGAGTGCTGTGACCCATCAGTAAACTTACGGCAGTTGTAATTTTGTTAAGTTTTTGGTGAACGAGAAAATAGGCTCAACTCAAGCCGGTTCAATAGGTTCAAGAAATTTTGAGGGTTCAAATACAGCCGGTGCGAACAAAGACATGAGAGGAACGCATCGCAAGATCGAGCGCTAAGGTATTGTGAGAGAAGTCATCCCAGCTTAAAAAACCAAGTTTCAATGACCATCACGACTCCTGACCCTGCCAAACACAAGAAAGCCAAAGCCCTCAAGCCTTCCAGCCGCAGACCGGCTAAAGAATTGTGCAGTGAATGCGGGCTGTGCGATACCTATTACGTGCATTATGTCAAGGACGCCTGCGCTTTTATCCATCAGCATATTGCAGAACTGGAAGAAGAAGCCCACGGACGTTCACGCAATTTGGATAACCCGGATGATTGGTACTTCGGCGTCAGTCAAGATATGATGGCGGCGCGTAAAAAGCAGCCAATTGAGGGAGCACAGTGGACGGGAATTGTCAGTTCAATTGCCTGCGAAATGCTGAATCGCGGCATGGTTGAAGGCGTCGTTTGTGTCCAGAATACCAAAGAAGACCGATTTGGGCCGATGCCGGTGATTGCGCGGACACCAGAGGAAGTGCTTGCAGCCAAAGTTAACAAGCCAACTCTATCGCCGAATCTTTCAGTATTGGAGCAAATCGAGCAATCTGGAATGAAGCGGCTGTTAGTCATTGGCGTCGGTTGCCAAATTCAAGCGCTGCGGGCTGTGGAAAAACAGCTAGGCTTAGAAAAGCTCTACATTTTAGGTACGCCTTGTGTAGATAATGTCAGTCGCGCCGGCTTGCAAAAATTCCTTGATACCACCAGCCGGTCTCCCGAAACAGTCGTGCATTACGAATTTATGCAGGACTTTCAAGTTCATTTTAAACACGAAGACGGTTCGATTGAAAAAGTACCTTTTTTTGGTCTCAAAACTAATCAGCTAAAAGACGTATTTGCGCCTTCGTGTATGAGCTGTTTTGATTACGTTAATTCACTGGCAGATTTAGTTGTTGGCTACATGGGTGCGCCTTTTGGCTGGCAGTGGATTGTGGTTCGCAATGACACCGGCCAACAGATGCTAGACTTAGTGCAAGAGCAACTAGATACGCAGCCGGTGATGTCTCAAGGAGATCGCAAAAAAGCTGTACAGCAAAGCATTCCCGCTTACGATAAAGGTGTTACTCTACCGATGTGGGCAGCCAAACTGATGGGGATTGTCATTGAAAAAATTGGCCCTAAAGGTTTAGAATACGCTCGTTTCTCAATTGATTCTCACTTCACCCGCAATTATTTATATGTGAAGCGCAATCACCCAGAGAAATTAGACGATCATGTGCCCGAATATGCCAAGCGGATTGTAGAACAGTATAAATTGCCAGAAGCTTAAGACTGGAAGCGAGGGAGAAGTCTGAAAGGTGTATTTCGTCCTTCATATTTTTCCCTCAATTCCATCATCAAACTCACAAAATTTATCAATAAACATTTTAGAAATTGCGTAATTATAATAATTACAGTCGGCCCACTTGATCTGAGGGAAATGAACAGGGCTGGGAAATATTAAACGAGTAGTCTTAATTGAATGCCATTAGGGTTGGACTCTGCCTGTTATTATCAAAGGTTTTCAGGGTTAAGAAAAAATTGCTAGTTGTTAAAATATTTAATTGGGAATTTTTAAGTATTTCTAAGGTTGTGCCGGCCTTCTGCAAATAAATTAAATAAATGACTCTCGTGTTTTCACTGAAATCAACACTTTACTTACAACTTTACCATAGGAATCGTTGAAACAAAGAAAAGACAGGCCCTCGAACCCAAAGCCCCCGCCCAGAAACCGGCAATGAGCAAAGCCTATTCTCTTTGTGGGAATATCCAGCCTTTTTAATTAGGATACAATAAAGGCTTAAAGGCTTTTTAACAAAAAAGCTGCCTGGAGGAACTTATGTTCATTTGTTGTTTTGAGTAATAAAAACAGAAATTTATCATGGGAAGGCTAAAAGTTCAGGGAGGGTAGCTTTTCTAAGCTTTTTGAAAATAAAGAGCTGTAGATTTAAGCTCAAAAAAAATTAAAAAATTTTCTTCAGAACACTATCAAAAGCTATGAACGGTGACATTCTACTCCCACATAGAGAACCTTAGACAAATCTTTAAACCCCCCAAAATAAAAAGTTTTTATTAACTTAACATTAAGCCCTTAATAAAAACCCATATTAGTTCCCCCTCACGGAAACAAGCAAGAATCACTGGAAAATTTCATGCTGAATTTTTTAACCAGCTTACTTTCATCGGGAGAATTTATTCACCCTGGACAGTTACATCTACCGGCAGGCTTTATGCCTCACGGGATGTGCTACCTCTGGAAACCCGGATTAGTGTGGCTTCATGTCGTGTCAGATTCTGTCGTCGCACTTGCCTATTACTCGATTCCGATAACCCTAGTCTATTTCGTGCAGCACCGGCGCGACGTGCCTTTTCCGTGGGTTTTCTGGTTATTTGGAACCTTCATCATCGCCTGTGGCACCACCCATATTATGGAAGTGTGGACACTTTGGCACCCAAACTACTGGACATCCGGCATCCTTAAAGCCTTTACCGCAGGCGTTTCCCTCTACACCGCCGTCCAACTCATCCCCTTGCTTCCCCAAGCACTCACACTTCCCAGTCCCGCCCAACTAGCACTCATCAACCAAAACCTGGAAAACGAAATCCTCGAACGCCAGAAAAGTGAAGAAGCACTGCGCCAGAGCGAAGCTCGCTACCGTGCGATCGTTGAAGATCAAACCGAACTGATCTGTCGCTTTTTGCCCGAAGGTTCCCTCACTTTCGTCAACCAAGCTTACTGTCGCTACTTTGGGCGAACCCAGGAGGATCTAATTGGGAGCAGCTTTTACCCAATGATTGTGGAAGAAGATATAGAAAAAGTCAAAGCGCAACTCAATGCTCTCAGCAAAGAAAAGCCGATAGTTACGATCACTCATCGCATCATCAACACTCACGGAGAAATCCGTACTCAGCAGTGGAGCAACCGAGCAATTTTTGATCACCAAAACCGATTTGTAGAGATCCAAGCTGTGGGGCGCGACATCACAGAACTTAAACAGGCTGAGGAAGTATTAAAAGCCTACTCAGCTCAACTAGAGGTGAGCAACCGCGAGTTGCAAGACTTTGCTTATGTAGCCTCTCACGACTTGCAAGAACCGCTGCGGAAAATCCAAACCTTTAGCGACCGGCTCAAGGCGAAATACGCTGATGTGCTCGACGTTCAAGGACGAGATTATCTAGAGCGAATGCACAATGCAGCCAAACGAATGCAAACGTTAATCAACGACTTGCTAGCCATATCGCGAGTAGCCACTCAAGCTCAATCTTTCGCTACAGTTAATCTTGCTAAAGTCGTAACAGAAGTGCTGTCTGATCTGGAAACACGGATTGCGTCTTCTGGTGGATCTGTAGACATCGGAGAACTGCCGATCCTGGAAGCCGATCCAACTCAGATGCGCCAATTGCTGCAAAATTTAATTGACAATGCCTTGAAATTCAGCCGGCCTGAAGAAAGCGCCGCCGTTAAGATCTGCAGTCAACTTTTGAACGAAGTTGAGGAAAACTCAACGGGCAATATTTCCTATCGGCAGTTTTATCAGATTACAGTAAAAGATAACGGCATCGGATTTGAGCAAAAGTACCTTGATAAAATTTTTGTCCCTTTTCAACGGTTGCACAGTCGCAGTGAATACGAAGGCACCGGCATCGGTTTAGCAATTTGTCGCAAAATTGTTGATCGCCACGGCGGCAGCATCACGGCCAAAAGCTCACTAGGAGAGGGAGCAACCTTTACCGTTATGCTGCCGGTAAAACAGTTCAAAGGAGGAAATCTAAAGTGAATCAACGCCGCCGACCCGTCACGATTTTGCTCGTTGAAGATGATCCAGATGATCGGCTTTTAGCCCAAGATGCGCTAGAGGAAAGCTCACTATTAAGCGATCTTCGCTGCGTAGAAAATGGCGAAGAATTAATGGATTATTTGTACCGCCGTGGCCAATATACCCAGGAAAACTCACCCCGACCGGCACTCATTCTGCTTGATCTAAACCTACCCAAAAAAGACGGGCGAGAGGCACTCAATGAAATCAAAGCCGACCCGGAACTGCGGAGAATCCCGGTTGTGGTATTTACAACCTCAAAGACCCATGAAGATATCAAGACTGCCTATGACGGGGGCGCAAACTCGTTTATTACCAAGCCCATGACATTTGATTCTCTTGTCGATCTCATGGAAACTTTAAGCAAATATTGGTTTGGACTTGTCGAACTGCCACCTAACGGAGTTGCGGATGGATATGGACAACAGCCACATTAGAGTGCTTTTGGTAGAAGACGACGAAGACGATTATGTAATTACTAGAGACTTGCTCTCTGAGATTGAGGGAAAAAAGTTCACCCTAGAATGGGCAGATACGTGTGAGAAAGCTTTAGATGCGATCGCCCGTCACGAACACGACGTTTATCTGATTGACTACTGTCTGGGCAAGCGCAACGGATTGGAAGTTTTGCGTGAGGCACTCAAGTCTGAACTACAAGCGCCCGCGATCTTTTTAACCGGCCAAAGAGACTACGCACTAGACGTTGAGATCATGAAAGCCGGCGCGGCAGATTACCTGACCAAAGGCCAGATCGATGCGCCTTTATTAGAGCGAGCCATTCGCTATGCGATCGAGCGCACGCAAAACTTGAAAGCGCTACGTGAAAGTGAGAGCCGCTTCCGGGCCATCTTCAACCAGACATTCCAGTTCATCGCAGTGCTCAAACCAGACGGCACGCTGGTGGAAGCCAACCAGACAGCACTGGACTTTTGCAAACTCACCCATACAGACGTTGTAGGCCGTTTGTTTTGGGAATGCCGGTGGTGGAACCAAGACAAGGCCACAGAACTGCAAACTTCATCCTCTGTAGCGCTGACACCGGCACAAAAACAATTGCAAGCTGCCATTAGCCGTGCCGCAGCCGGCGAATTGGTTCGTTATGAAATGGATCTGTCCTCTGCAACAGATGCCGTCCTGACCATTGACTTCTCCCTCAAGCCGGTGAAGGACGAGACAGGTCAAGTCCTGCTACTGATTGCGGAAGGTCGCGATATCACGGAGCGCAAGCAAGCTCAGGAGGCACTGCAACAGCTGAACGAACAGCTAGAAAACAAAGTGCAGCAACGCACAGCCCAATTAAAGCAGGCGAATCAGCAACTCCTGGCAGAAGTGGCCGAGCGCCGGCAGACCGAGAAAGCGCTGAGGGAAAGCGAGCAGCGGTTTCGCGCCACTTTTGAGCAAGCCGCTGTGGGGATTGCTCATATCTCGCCAGATGGCCGGTTTCTTCGCGTGAATCAGCGCTTTGGTGACATTGTCGAATACCCCCCAGAGGAACTGCTATCAAAGACGTTTCAGGATATCACCCACCCAGATGACCTGGAACAAAGCCTTTATAATATGCGTTCGCTACTTGCCGGCCAGATCCAAACTTTTGCCGTAGAAAAGCGTTGGCTCGGCAAAAATGGTTCTGTGATCTGGGGTCAGGTTACAGTCTCACTCGTACGCGAGAACA
This sequence comes from Microcoleus sp. FACHB-672, assembly GCF_014695725.1. Taxonomy (NCBI): domain Bacteria; kingdom Bacillati; phylum Cyanobacteriota; class Cyanophyceae; order Oscillatoriales; family Microcoleaceae; genus Microcoleus; species Microcoleus sp. FACHB-672. The sequence goes on from NZ_JACJOU010000033.1 coordinate 333,128, forward strand.
ATTGTGAATTCATTGAACAGGAATCAATACCCACCGCTTTAGGTGAACCGAAATATTTCATTACGGTCATCCAAGATATTAGCGCTCGCAAGCAGGCAGAAGCCGAACAGCAACGGCTCGCCGCTTTGCTCGAACAGCAAGCCAGAACTCTTGACGAAATTCTTTCAGCCTCTCCAGACCTCTTCTACCTGTTTGACCGCAGCGGAACCTATACCTACGCCAACCTTGCCGGTGCGCACACCTTGGGCTTCCAGCAAACAGAAATCGTCGGGAAAACTTGGCATCAGCTAGGGTTGCCGGCACAGAAAATGGAGATGTTTGACGCCCAACGGCAAGCAGTCTTCGAGCGCGGGTTAACCTTGAGGGCCGAGATGAGGTTCCCCACGGCTAGGGGTTTGCGAGACTTAGAGTACATCCTTAGCCCAATTCACGGCAGCGATGGTAGCGTCGAGTCAGTTGTTGCCACCGTGCGAGATCTTACCGACCGAGTAGAAGCTGCGGCTGCATTAGCTGAGAGAGAACAACAACTGCGGGCTATCTTTGACAGTGCCCTTGACGCGATTCTGATTGCAGATGACGCCGGCAAATATCTACAGGTCAATCCCGCCGCTTGTAACCTTTTTGGCCTGTCCCAGCAAGCGCTCACAGGCCGCTGCATAGCAGACTTTACAGAGCATAATGTCAATTTTGAACAAGCGTGGCAAATGTTTCTGCAACAAGGGCAGCAAACTGGAGAATTCCGGATTGTGCGCGCGGATGGTTCGCTACGAGATGTAGAGTTTTCCGCAACTGCTAGGATTCTCCCCGGCCAGCATTTATCAGTCTTGCGCGATATCACCGAGCGCAAGCACGCAGCAGAAGCGCTACAAGAGAGCGAACAGCGACAAGCTTTCCTGCTTCGCTCAGTTCCCGTGGTGCTCTACAGTGCAAACGCCTCCGGCAGCTTCAGGACTACGTGGGTGAGCGAAAATGTCGAACGCATCACCGGCTTCCCTAGCCGCCAGTTCACTGACGATCCTTACTGGTTGGGGTCGAGACTGCATCCTAATGATCAACAAAGAGTATGCGACACTTTTGAAACTCTAGTCGAAGAAGGCGAAGTTACGGTTGAATACCGTTGGCAGTGTGCTGATGGTTCCTATCTTTGGTTTCTTGATCGCGCTGTCATCGCCCCAAATGAAAGCGGCGAATTGTCTGAGATTATTGGCGTCTGGATAGATATTACAGAGCGCAAGCAAGCAGAGGCAGCTCTGCAAAAAAGTCAAGAGCTTTATTCCACACTGGCGAGAAATTTTCCTGATGGTGTCGTTTTCTTGTTTGATCACAACCTCCGCTACACCCTTGCAGAAGGTCAAGAGTTAGAAACTTTGGGTCTTTCTAAACAGTTATTAGAAGGAAAGACGATTTGGGGCGTCTACCCGCCTGAACACTGTCAAATTCTAGAACCGATTTATCGCGCCGCACTCGCCGGCACCCAAACCCTGACTGAATATCAGTATGCAAATCGCATTTACAGCGCACACGCACTGCCGGTGAAAAACGAGCGGGGGAAAATTTTAGCCGGCATGATTGTGGCGCAAAACATCACAGAGCGCAAGCAAGCAGAGGAAGAATTGAAATCGAGCGAAGAACTATTTCGCTCTTTGGGTGCCTGTTCGCCGGTCGGTATCTTCATCACTGATACTGAAGGCCGGTGTACCTACACCAACCCGCGTTGTCAAGCTATCTGTGGTTTTACTTTAGAGGAAAGTTTGGGAACTGGTTGGACGAATTCAATACACCCAGACGATCGCGAGCGGGTATTTAAAGATTGGTCTGAATTTACTCGTGAAGGTTGGGAATACTCTGACGAGTTTCGCTTCCAAACTAAAGAGGGAATTATTCGTTTTTCTCATATCCGATCATCGCTTCTGCTGTCAGATCAAGGTCAGCCAATCGGCTATGTCGGCACAGTCGAAGATATCACCGAGCGCAAGCAGGCTGTCGAGTTGCTGGAAAACAGTGAAGAGCGTTTCCGCCAACTTGCAGAAAACATCCATCAGGTGATTTGGATGGTTTCGCTAGATGCGAAAAATCTGCTTTACATCAATCCTGCCTACGAAAAAATTTGGGGTCGCACTTGCCAGAGTCTTTACGAGCAGCCGAGTTCCTGGTTTGACTGTATCCATCCCGATGATCGGGCGCACGTCATCAGTGCCTTCAACAAACGCATGGCAGGAGAACTATACATCAATAAAGAGTATCGAATTGTGCGACCTGATGGAGAGATTCGCTGGATTTGGGCGAGGAGTTTTCCAGTTCGCAATCAGCTTGGAGAAGTTTATCGTCTTGCCGGCATTGCGGAAGACATCACCGAACGCAAGCTAGTAGAAGCCGAACTTCTGAATGCTTTAGAGAAGGAAAAAGAACTCAGCGAACTTAAAACTCGCTTTGTCTCAATGGTTTCTCACGAGTTTCGTACGCCATTAAGTACGATTCTTTCTTCGGCTGATTTACTGGAATATTACTTTCAAAAATGGCCGAGTGAAAACAATCAGAAAAAATTGGAACATTTGGTGCGAATTCAAACCTCTGTTATGAATATGACCCAATTGTTAGAAGATGTGTTATTTATCGGCCAAACGACTGCCGGCAGGCTTCCATTCAACCCCGTTTCGCTTGAACTGACGCAATTCTGCCGCGAAGTAGTACAAGCGACACAAATGGGGACGGTTGGTAAACATACGCTCGTTTTTATAACGCACAATGAATTTATAGAAGCTTATTTCGATCCAAAGTTGTTGCGACAAATTATCAGCAATTTGCTTTCAAATGCGGTCAAATATTCTCCTCAGGGTGGCACAATTCGGATTGAACTTTTTTGCCAAGCTTCCGAGGTGATCTTCAAAATCCAAGATGAAGGAATTGGCATTCCTGCTGAAGATAAACTTCGAGTGTTTGAAGCTTTCCATCGCGCCCAAAATGTTGGCACTCTCCCTGGTACAGGACTGGGGCTAGCTGTTGTTAGACAGTGTGTGGATTTACACGACGGTAAGGTAACGGTGGAAAGTGAATTGGGTGCCGGCGCTACGTTTACTGTGACGCTGCCATTAAAGCGATTGGCGAATTCGGTTGTACCCCTCTCTGTAAACAACTCAAGTGCCCCTTAAGGCAGCAAAAAGCCAGTTTAGTAAAAAAAATCTGTATATAACTCTGGTGAATTTTGTTCACTCGCTTCAAGGTGTGTAACCGGCATCCAAAACGAGGGAAAAATAGAGAATAGCCCCGCAACACATCCAGTTAAACAGTTAGAGAGATTTCAAAACCGGCTGTATTGCGTTAATCTTCATAATCGGGACGCCAGCAGCACTCGTTGTCAGTGGCGTTCGTACTTTAAAGGAGTTGCTATGCTAGCCAAACGAATTTTACCCTGCCTGGATGTCAAAGCCGGTCGGGTCGTCAAAGGGGTGAATTTTGTTAACCTGCGGGATGCCGGCGACCCGGTAGAGCTTGCCCAGGTTTATAATGATGCCGGTGCCGATGAATTGGTGTTTCTAGATATTACCGCGACTCATGAAGACCGGGATATTATCTATGACGTGGTGTACCGCACCGCAGAACAGGTATTTATACCGTTGACAGTTGGCGGCGGCATCCAAAACTTAGAAACTATTAAAAAATTGTTACGAGCCGGCGCTGATAAAGTGAGCGTCAACTCCGCTGCTGTGCGCGATCCTGAGTTTATTAATAAGGCCAGTGACCGCTTTGGCAACCAGTGTATTGTAGTGGCTATAGATGCCCGCCGGCGCTCCGATCCAGCAAATCCTGGCTGGGATGTTTATGTCAGGGGCGGACGGGAAAACACCGGCATTGATGCACTGGCGTGGGCGAAAGAAGTTGAGCAGCGCGGTGCAGGTGAGCTGCTGGTGACAAGTATGGATGCTGATGGAACTCAAGCTGGGTATGACTTGGCGTTAACCCGCTCAATTGCTGAACAGGTGCGAATTCCAGTCATAGCCTCCGGCGGTGCCGGCAACTGTCATCACATTTATGAAGCGCTCAGTGACGGTCAAGCAGAAGCCGCTCTTTTAGCCTCTCTCCTGCATTACGGACAATTAACCGTCTCTGAAATTAAACAATACTTAGCCGCCCATCAAGTCCCCGTGCGTTTGCTCTAAAGGAATATGAGAAATTAGGAAGGATGCAGTTTCCAGACTTCTCACTTTGCCAAAAAACTAGGGGGTAAAGACTTGACATCGGCTCGTTGCACTAATTGAGCTAAGTGTTACAATATGTCAAGATATCAAAAGTTAAATTATGTAAAGTGATGTTCATAATACTGATTATTGTTGTTGCCCTAGTAGCTTGGTCACTGCACCTGATGCAAGAGGCAGTAGACAACCAGGAGTTTGCCTTAATGTTGGCCGGCACCCTGGTAGCAACAGCAGCAGCGGCTATGGTAGCGGTTTATTTTTTGATGGGTGGGTATATCGGCTACGTCACACAAATGACCCAGCAGCCTTATTCGCTTGACGGATCAATCGATCAAGAATATCTGAGCTGGGTTTCTGAATGGGATGGGCTAATGGATGAAGGTATCCCCTTTATCGGCAGCGAAGTCATGCCGGCTTCTAACTTGCAAACAACAACACAGCTGCGTCTGAGGTAACGCTCAGTTATAAACCGAAAGCTAGAATCTGAGATGATCACTCTAGCTTTCAGTTAAATTAAAAAAGCCGGTGAAAAAGACTTGACGAATCGCTAAGACTTAAGGCAAGATAATAAAGCGCTGGAAGGGGCTATAGCTCAGTTGGTAGAGCACCTCAATGGCATTGAGGGGGTCAGCGGTTCGAGTCCGCTTAGCTCCATATAATCTGCACATAATAATGTGATCGGTGCCAAGATTTTGCAAGTCGGCAAGCAAAATTTGGTCGAAATTGATGATATATCCTTATACTTTCACAGCCAGCTATTGATTTTCTCACAGGTTGAAAAATCTCCTCCTCAAGCCTGAAAGCTATGCTAGGATCGTATTTGAGAGTTAAATTCGGTTGCAGCGTTTGTTTCTAGTGTTGACAGGCATTTTCCTTTTGATCTTGACAAGCTACTCTCCGAAATATCAATCTCTACACCTATTGAGTTTTGGAGACAATCTATGTCTATTTATGTAGGCAATCTATCCTACGAAGTGACCCAAGAAGACTTGAGCGCTGTTTTTGCAGAATACGGTTCTGTCAAGCGCGTTCAGCTACCCACAGACCGGGAAACAGGTCGTCCTCGTGGTTTTGGTTTCGTTGAAATGAGCAGTGATGCGGAAGAAACTGCAGCCATTGAAGCGCTTGATGGTGCTGAATGGATGGGCAGAGACCTGAAAGTTAACAAAGCCAAGCCTCGTGAAGATCGTGGTCCTGGTGGTGGTGGCGGCGGTGGTGGCCGGCGCAATAGCAGCTTCTCACGCCGCTACTAAGTTATCAACCCAGATCCGCGCTGAGACAAAAAGCTTCATTCACTTGTAAGCGCTATCAGTCTCAGGAAGTAATTTAATCTAAGGAGGCTCAGGCAGCAATGCTTGAGCCTTTTCTGTAGTGCTGAGTCCTGAGGGCCAGTTCTGAGTTTCCCATGCCCTATGCCCAATTTTGAGTGAGAGAATCTACTACAAAGTTAGAGATATTAAAGAGTGCCTCTAATAGAGTGCCTTTAATATAGAAAATATTCACCGGCTATCAAAAAAACAATTTGTGACTAAGTCAACCCACAGCAGCGAAGCCAAAGATTTGCATCCAGAAACAGCACCCGTCCGGACACCCCTGTACGATCTTTCTGTCGAACTCAACGCCCGGATGACCGACTTTGCCGGCTTCTTAATGCCAGTACAGTATGTCGGCATCAACCAGGAACACCAAGCAGTTCGGACCACAGCGGGAATGTTCGACATCTCCCACATGGGCAAATTCGCCTTACAAGGCAAACAGCTAATCGAACAGCTTCAGTTTTTAGTCCCGTCGGATTTGGGCCGGCTGCAATCGGGCGAAGCTCAATACACCGTCTTATTAAACGATCAAGGCGCCATCTTAGACGACATCATCTTCTATTACCAAGGCAAAACCGATAGCGGTGAGCACATAGGAATGATGATCGTCAATGCTGCAACTCAGTCTCAGGACAAAGCGTGGCTATTGGCCCACCTAAAATCAGCAGAAATTGATTTGCAAGATTTATCCCAAGAAAAAGCCCTGATCGCCCTTCAAGGGCCACAAGCTGCCAGCTATCTCCAGCCGTTTCTAGACGCCGATCTCAAGCCGGTGAAGCCCTTCGGCCATTTAGAAACTTCCGTACTAGGTGCGCCCGCTTTCCTTGCCCGAACCGGCTACACCGGCGAAGATGGCTTTGAAATCATGGTAGACCCACAAATTGCCATCCAACTGTGGCGAAATCTCCTCGCAGCCGGTGTCACCCCTTGCGGACTAGGGGCACGGGATACCCTGCGTTTGGAAGCCGCCATGCCGCTTTACGGGCAAGATATTGATGAGACCGCAACACCCTTAGAAGCCAGTCTCGGTTGGGTTGTCCACCTCGACAGCAAAGGCGACTTTATCGGTCGATCAGCCTTAGAACAGCAAAAGCGAGACGGCTTAAACCGGCGACTCGTGGGACTGCAAATGGAAGGGCGTCACATCGCCCGTCACGGCTATCCCGTCCTTCATGCCGGCCAGCCGGTAGGTGTTGTTACCAGTGGCGCACCCTCACCCACACTGGGCTACGCAATTGCGATGGCTTACCTTCCTCCCCAGCTAGCCAATGCCGGCCAGCAATTAGAAGTTGAAATTCGGGGTAAATCACATCCTGCTGTTGTTGTCAAGCGTCCGTTTTATCGCTCACCGAATCGACCCGCTAAATAGTGAGGTTGCAAGTATAGGTTTTGAACCGCTGTGTGAGCTTCATACCAATTAAAGGATTTTGCCATGATCCAAATGCCAGGGGAAAGCTATAGCGGTGAAATGCTACCGCTAACCGCCCAGGAAATCGCCATTCGAGACGCCCTGCGGCGGGATATCGAACAGCTTGCCGGCCAAATTGGAGAGCGTAACTGCTGGCGCTATCAACAGCTAACTGCTGCTGCAAATTTTTTAGAAGCCTCATTCGCAGATAGCGGCTATCACGTCCACCGGCAAAGTTTCGACATCGACGGGCAAACTTTCCATAACCTGGAGGTCGAGATTGCCGGCACTGACAAAGTCGATGAAATTGTGATCATTGGCGGTCATTATGACTCGGTTCCCAACTGTGCCGGCGCAAACGATAACGGCACCGGCACAGCAGCCGTACTCGCCTTAGCCAGAGCATTTGCCGGTACAAAACCGTCTAGAACCCTACGCTTTGTCGCCTTCGTCAACGAAGAAGCCCCATTTTTTGGCACCCCTACTATGGGTAGCCTGCGATATGCCCAGCGGTGCCATAAGCGTCATGAAAAAGTGGTCGCCATGCTGAGCCTGGAAACCATCGGCTACTACTCCGACGAAATTGGCAGCCAGAAATACCCTTTGCCCCTTGCTGCCAGCTATCCCCTCACCGGCAACTTCATCGGTTTTGTTAGCAACTCAGAAAGCGCTCAACTATTGCAACAAGTTATTGGCGCTTTCCGTACCCACGCCAAATTTCCCAGCGAAGGCGCAGCCCTGCCGGCAGACGTTCCCGGCGTTGGCTGGTCCGATCAATGGGCTTTCTGGCAGCAAGGTTATCAAGCGATTATGGTGACAGATACCGCGCCCTTCCGCTATCCCCACTACCACACCCCAGAAGATACACCCGATAAAATCGACTTTGACAGCACTGCCCGCGTCGTTGCCGGTTTAGAAAAAGTTATCGCCGGCCTCGCAGAATTGCTTGAAAAGTAACATTCTTGTGGGCGGAAAGCGAGTCAGAGACAGGGGTTAAGGATCGAGTTTTTACCAACTGAACGAACTCCCGCAACGCTTTGGCATACTGATCGCCGGCCACCTCCATCAGATCATTATGGCCGGCACCTTCAACCCACAAAAAGCGCTTCGGTTCATTTGCCGCCGTAAACAATTGCTGCCCGTGCCAAAATGGAATCAGATCATCAGCAGTGCCATGCATGACCAAAACCGGACAGCGCACCTGCTGAATTTTGTCAATATTACTAAACTTGTCAAACGGCACAATCGGAATTCGTGTAATCACCCGAAAAGCAGAGAGAAAAGGGTTTTCTAAGATCAAACCGGCAGCATTAACCCGACTCGCTAAATTAACAGATGGCCCAGAACCCACCGAACGTCCGTAGATAATAATTCGTGCCGGTGACACACCCAGCTTCTGCGTCAGATAATTATAGGCAGCGTTAATATCCCCATAAGCACCCTGCTCAGTCGGCTTTCCCTCACTTATCCCATAGCCCCGATAATCATAAGCGAAGACAGCAAACCCCATCTTCTGCAAATCCTCGAGCATCCAGCGAATATTCCCCAAATCCTCTGCATTCCCGTGGCTATAGAGAATTGTGTGAGTTGCCCCCCGATTCGGTAAATAGATAGCAGGAATCTGAATACCATCCGCTGATCTCAGCTTGATCGTCTCACGAGAATCCTCATAACTGGCTGCTGGTGGCTGAAAAATCAATCGATCTGTAAAAAAGAACGCATAAAAGCAAACAAAGGCATAAATAATAATGGCAGAGCGTCCCAAACGTTTAAAGGAAAATTCACCCAGCAGCAGATGTCTTAACGTTTTTCGATTCATTTGCAGCACCACATACCCAGAATTCAAAGTTTGAGGAATAATCTGTACGAGTAACTTAATGCTATAACCAGCTAGATTCCGGGCACCGGCAATCCTGAGCTGAGAACCCGCCAGTTGTGCGAATCCGTTTATCTATGTTGTGTGAGGAAGTAACATGAGCTTGGAATATCCTGACGATTTGAAGTATCTCGACACCCACGAATATGTGCGGCTTGACGGCGAAATTGCCACCGTTGGCATCAGTGCCTTTGCCGTCGATCAGCTCGGAGACATCGTGTTTCTGGAACTGCCAGAAATTGGCGAAGCTTTAAAAAAGGGCGATAATTTTGGAACAATTGAGTCGGTGAAAGCGGTTGAAGACCTCAAATCCCCAATTTCTGGCACCGTCGTGGAACGCAATGCCGAAGTGATTGAGGCACCAGAACAAGTGGGGGACGATCCCTATGGAGAAGGCTGGCTGCTCAAGGTTCGCATCGACGATGCGGATGAGCTAGATGAGGCGATGTCATCGGATGAGTATCGTGGCTTGGTAGAGGGAGACTAGCCGGCAATCCACTACCCCAGGTCAAGACAGTTAAATTTCATCATTTCTTTCTTAAACGTTCGCTCTCAATTTCTTCTAGAATCAGCGCTAGATGCACAGCGACTGAGTGAGCTAGTTGTCAAACAAAATGAAATCAGGGGGTTTCTATTTTCCGGTCGAACCCTTACCTGCGCCCAAGAATTGTGAGCTTGTTAAATTGCCCTGGAAAGCGTCCTCATCAGCTTTCCAGGGCAGTTTTTCTTTCCGGCATCCCTCAAAATTCAAAGCAATCACGAAATTTTAGCGGATTATTTTTATATTTAGTGAAATAAAAGCACGTTTATAAAAGCTTGTAGGTTATATAAATAAAGAATTTAAGCAAAATAATAGCTTGCTATTATAGAGCAAAATAATATTTTTTATCTTCTGATAGTATTCGCTTTTGAATGGGCTACCTATAAGTAAGTTAACAAGCATATAGCTTTTTGATTGCTGTGAACGAAAAAAACTGTCGGCCGTCTCCCATCCTCCATGCCCGTACCTTTAGGTTGGCGCAGCCATGCCCGATGCCCAATTTTATTTGATTGCCTGATACCAAAAATCCCAGCCTGAAAACCTTACTGACTGTGCGCTGAATGCCCAGAGCTACCTGTAAACTTTAAGTAATGTTGCAAAATAATAAGTAGAGGTACAGACTGTTTACAAACTAGCCGCCGGCGCAAACTACCCTCGCATTCCACACCCTGCCATAGGATATTCGGTCGGGATCAATGTGGAAGCCGCACACAGTCAAATTCTTAAACCGTTAGAGTTATATGCCTAATTTGAATACCACATCTAGCACAGACACCCATTTATCAAGTTTGCTGAACCCTGACCTTGCGCCGACCGATACATTTGTTCACCGGCACATTGGCCCTAATTCCGATGAAATTCAGCAAATGCTTGATGTGCTAGGGCTGCCATCCCTTGACACCCTCATCGATAAAACAGTCCCCCAGGCGATCCGGCTGACTCAACCCCTGCAATTGCCTGAAGCGCGAACCGAATACGCAGCCTTGGCAACATTGAAACAGATTGCCTCAAAAAATCAGGTGTTTCGCTCATTCACCGGCATGGGGTATTACGACTGTATCACCCCGCCGGTTATCGGGCGCAACATCCTAGAAAACCCCGGCTGGTATACCGCTTACACGCCTTATCAAGCCGAAATTGCCCAAGGGCGTCTGGAAGCATTGCTGAATTTCCAGACGATGATTATCGACCTCACGGGCTTAGAAATTGCTAACGCATCTTTGCTGGATGAAGCCACAGCCGCCGCAGAAGCGATGGCGATGAGCTATGGCTTGTGCAAAACAAAAGCAAAAGCTTTCTTTGTCTCCCAAGACTGCCATCCCCAAACCCTCGAAGTCGTGCAAACCCGAGCTAAACCGCTGGGGATTGAAGTTATTGTCGGCGATCACCAAACGTTTAACTTTGAACAAGCAATTTTTGGGGCGCTGCTGCAATATCCCGCCAGTGATGGGGCGATTTACGATTATCGGCCTTTTATCGAAAAAGCTCACAGTGCCGGTGCCTTAGTGACAGTCGCCGCAGATATCTTAAGTCTTTGTATCTTGCAACCCCCCGGCGAATTTGGAGCGGATATTGCCGTCGGAAACACCCAGCGCTTCGGAGTCCCCCTTGGATATGGGGGTCCCCATGCAGCCTATTTTGCCACGCGAGAAGCTTATAAACGGCAAGTTCCAGGGCGAATCGTTGGTATTTCCCAAGATGCCAACGGTAGGCCGGCCCTGCGTTTAGCTTTGCAAACTCGTGAACAGCATATTCGTCGTGACAAAGCAACCAGTAACATTTGTACTGCACAAGTGCTGCTAGCTGTCATTGCTTCCATGTATGCCGTTTACCACGGACCGGCTGGATTGCAACGAATTGCCCAGAGAGTTCATCAATTAACCGCTATCCTGGCAGCCGGCTTGAAACGTCTGGGTTACAGCATTGGTTCAGAAGCCTTCTTCGATACACTGCGGGTGGAATTAGGGTCAAAATCCCTGGAAGACATTCTGCAAACCGCTGAAGTTAATCGAATTAACCTGCGTACCATCGATGCCACAACCATCGGCATTTCTCTAGACGAAACCGCCACAGTTACAGATTTACTCGATTTGTGGCATATTTTCGCCGGCAGCGAAACTCTCCCCTTCACGGTTGAAGAATTGCACAGCAAAGGAGAATGGCCACGCCTTAAACTCCGCAACAGCAGCTCTCTTACCCATCCCGTTTTCAATCGCTATCACTCGGAAACCGAGCTTTTGCGCTACCTCCACCAGTTAGAAGCAAAAGATTTGTCCCTCACAACCTCAATGATTCCCTTGGGTTCGTGCACCATGAAGCTGAACGCCACAGCGGAAATGATGCCGGTGAGTTGGGCAGAATTTAGCAAAATTCATCCCTTTGCGCCGCGTTCTCAAACTGAAGGTTATCAAATCTTATTCGCGCAACTTGAGCGATGGTTAGCAGAAATCACCGGCTTTGCTGGAGTTTCCCTACAACCGAATGCCGGTTCTCAAGGCGAATATGCCGGCCTGTTGGTGATTCGTCAGTACCACGAACAGCGGCAAGAAGCACACCGGGATGTCTGTCTTATTCCCCAATCAGCCCACGGGACAAATCCAGCCAGTGCAGTCATGTGCGGCATGAAGGTTGTGCCGGTTGCCTGTGACACTCAAGGCAATGTTGACCTCGACGATCTCGAGGATAAGGCACAAAAGCACAGCAACAAACTTGCCGCTCTGATGGTGACTTATCCCTCGACTCACGGCGTCTTCGAGGAACAAATTAAGGAAATCTGCGAGGTTGTTCACGCCCAAGGCGGCCAAGTTTATATGGATGGGGCGAATATGAATGCTCAAGTCGGGTTATGCCGGCCTGGAGATTTTGGCGCGGATGTCTGTCACTTAAACTTGCACAAGACTTTCTGTATCCCCCACGGCGGCGGCGGCCCAGGCATGGGTCCCATTGGTGTCGCCTCCCATCTGGTGCCGTTCCTACCTCAACACGGTGTCGTTAAACACGAAGAATTGAGAATCAAGAATCAAGAAAATTCTCAAATTTCTGTGGGGGCTGTTTCGGCTGCGCCTTGGGGAAGTGCCAGCATTTTGCCCATTTCTTGGATGTACATTGTAATGATGGGCGCTGCCGGCTTGACGCAAGCAACCAAAGTGGCGATTCTGAATGCAAATTACATTGCCCGTCGGTTAGAAGCTTACTATCCTGTGCTGTACAAGGGAAAAGCCGGCTTAGTGGCCCATGAGTGTATTCTGGATCTGCGATCTCTGAAAAAGAGTGCCGGGATTGAAGTGGATGATATCGCTAAACGCTTGATGGATTATGGCTTCCACGCCCCTACAGTTTCTTGGCCGGTGGCGGGAACCATGATGGTAGAACCCACAGAAAGTGAATCGAAGGAAGAACTCGACCGTTTTTGTGATGCCATGATCGCTATTCGCCACGAAATTGAGGAAATTGAACTGGGTCAGGCGGATACTGAAGATAACGTGCTTAAGAATGCGCCCCACACGGCAGAAAGCTTAATGGTAGCGGAATGGAACCATTCTTATGAGCGTGAACAAGCGGCTTTCCCGGTTCCGTGGACTCGCGAACACAAGTTCTGGCCGGCAGTCGGGCGTATTGACAATGCCTTCGGCGATCGCAATTTTGTCTGTTCTTGTTTGCCAATGGAGGCATACTCGCCGGCATAAATAAGTTGGGTGGGCAATCCCCACCCGATCAAGTGCCGGCAATCTAAGCAAATTAGCATTTAACTTGATAATGCTGACTTTGCGCTCAAAGTTCTCTATTCTTTGCCCTCTAAGCTTTTATCCCCATCAGCACTTTGTTGAAAAGCTGCAAGTTTAATGCTGGTTAGCCTTAGGTGCCGGCTCCAGTTAGACCTCCTAGCAAAGCCAGCACAAACACAAGTGCCAGAAAAACGAGGGCGATAATTAAAAGCCAGTATTGGAAAGTATAAAGTTTCCTCAACTCTCCCAGGGAAAGCATTAAGTTCTCAATATCATTCCCCTGGGTATCGACAATTTTTTGAAAAGAAGAGGCTGCACTAGTTGTCCAGATGCCAATGACGATGTAAACGATGCCGTTGATGATACTGCTGCCGCCCCCTCTTAACACCGTCAGTAAGCCGGCAATGGCAGACAACACGCCCACCCCGATCAGGAAGTAGCTAACAAAGCGCATTTTCTTAGCCAGATCCCGAATCAGCTCGTTCTGGCTGCCGGTAAATTCGTACTGTTCAAATGCCATATTATGATTTCCCCGAGCACACAACCCAAATTCTAGGGGATATCCGACACTTAAAAGGATTTTCTGGAACAAAGCGGTAAGCTTTTATGTCCTAAATGTTTAGGATGTCTGAAAACCCGCTTTTTTCAAGCGAAAAGCTAAACCCTCAGCTAATCGCACTCAGACAATGCCCGCATCTCAAAGCCATCATGCAGCTTTATTAAAGATCGGATCAGTAACCCCCGATGAAATCAAACGAATGGCCATCTCAACAACACACGCGGCAATTCTCAATGATCCTCAAGCTGAGCGAACCCGATTCGTTTGATTCACACTACACCACATTACATTCTGTAGGGGATGTTCGCTGCGCCGGCATTAAGAGTATATACAGCAATTTATCCCTACTGCGCTGAGTTTTGAAGGGAACATATAAATAGAAAAAGAGCCGCTAGCAAAAAAGATTTTCAGGCTTTCATTAAAACATTGAGATTTGAGAGTGTGGTTTGAAAATCGGGTTAGCTGCTGCCCTTGAAGAATTTGATGTCTGCTTTTGTCCTGAGTGGAAGCGTGAGACATTAGCAAATTAACAGAAAGCTATTTGGAAAACCCTATCTCTGCAACCGAGATATTTATCGAAGTATCTGAAGTTCATTGCGACTAATCAGTCAAGGATATTTGTCAAAAAAACAAAATCTATCTTTAGGGGGATTCATTAAATAGACAACATCTAGTACTTCTTAATCCTTCTCAAGCATAACAACTCCCGCTCAGACTGCCGGCTTAAATAACTCAAACAATTGAGTGCTGAGGCCGGTAGTTCCTAAAGAGCGCAGCTCAAGTTTAGAGGTTTCGTCATCTGGGAACCATTAAATTTCCAAAGCCGTCAAAGTTTCTGTGCTGCTAGAAATCTTTTACAGATTCTCGCATATATCAAACTCAAGAAACTTCAAATCATCAGTCCCGCTCAGACTCTAGACGGTGAGTGCTTCTCCTGTCTGAAGTCCCCGGTTTTTGCAAACGCAAAAACTTGCGATTTGGTACTGTTTGTTTGAAGTTTTTATTTTTACAATTATCTGCCAAACCTTGTATTTATATTTAAGCACTTTCCGTAAATTCCCTGATGACATTTCAATCAAATAAAAGAATCAAAAAAATAATCCATAAAGTTCATCAAAACTTTAATTAGTGATATTACTGATCTTTAAAAAATTCATCAAAAAACCCGAAAAAGCATCTTGCCAGACAGAAAAAGTAAGCTAATATGAATAACAGGAAAGGAAATAAATAACTGCTTATGTCTGAGCGGACAAAATAATTGTTAAGCGACATAGATGGTCACAACACTATTATTTAGTGATCATTAAAGCAGTTGCTTCTGGTGCATCCAAACTTGGGAAATTTAATTTAGTAGTGAAGTTAGCATCTTGGGCAGCTTTTTTTAAAGGGTAAAAAGTGTGCTTACACAGTCGAAGCACCTAAAGGGAATGTAAAAGCATAGTTGCATAAGCTACCCAATCGGGTAGATGCAACTTAGAGAACGTAACTCAAACACTCGCAAAATCTTGGTTTCCAAGATAAATTTTTCTCTACAATCAACAGAGGTTTTATATGGCTACGGATTCACTCGAACTCGAAAACAATCAGTTAGAAATCACCAGCGAAGAATCAACCTCCCCTAAGAGAAAGTTCCGCAGCAACAATAGCAGCCCCAACATTCGTGGTGTTAATCGCAAGAACAAAAGTGGCGGCAATAGCGGTAACAGTGGCGGCAGCGCAGTCCAAATGTCCGGTGGCAGCGGCAGCGGCGAGATGAAAGGCGACACAGGCAAACTGTCCGGTGGCAGTGGTAGCGGCGGCATGAGCGGCGGCATGAGCGGCGGCGGAGTAACTCAACCCACCGATGGCAATACAGACAACATCAGTTCCATCAATATCATCAAAATCAACTATCTGCGCCTTGAATACTCCGCCCAATTAACTTTGGAATTTGGGGTAGACAGCGTAGAAGACCTCACTGACAGCCAAATCCTCGATTACATTAATGGCGCAGGCAAATATTCTACAGTCTTAGGCTTTTTTGATGTAGATGTCTATCGTGATTGCAACGAAGACTTAGAGGGCATGAGCGATGAAGACTTAACGGTTCACTTCCTGAATTACGGGATGATGGAAGAAAATCGCACATTCTCCGCAGTGGTAGACATTAACTACTACCAGGAACTTAACGCCGATGTAAGGGGCATGAACGTTAAAGATGCGTTCAAACACCTGGTCGAACACGGACTTGAAGAAAATCGTCAGTTCTCCGCATTCGTCAGCCTTGATTTCTACACGAAAACCTACAAAGACCTGAGTGGCAAGAGCACCAAAGAAGCACTGCAACACCTGGTCGAATATGGACTCGATGAGAACCGCCAGTTCTCTGCTTTCTGCGATCTCAATTACTACCGGCAAACATACAAAGAAGATTTGTATGGGATGAGTGCTAAGCAAGCACTGCAACACCTGATTCAATACGGTGTTAACGAAGGGCGTTCCTTCTCGGCAGCCTTTGATGTCAAATTCTACATAACAGCTAACTCAGACCTAGACGGTATGAGTTTCAAGGAAGCAGTAGCGCACTTCTTAACCTATGGAATTAACGAAGAGCGTCCTTTCTGCGACAAAATTGATGTCAAAGACTACGCCTCCACCAACGCCGAAGCGCTGATCGAATTCTTTGGTGTGGCATCAGTCGCAGAAATCAGCTACGCCCAAGTTGTAAAATTCATGCTCGGCGCTGGTTTGCAGCTAGGCATCAGCCCCTCCGATGAAGTTGACATCAGCTTCTTTATCAGCGAACCTCCATCCGACAGCGTAAACGGTGGTGCCGGCAATGACACCGTGGGTGGCGGCACAGGCAACGACACCGTGGGTGGCGGCACAGGCAACGACACCGTGGGTGGCGGCACAGGCAACGACACCGTGGGTGGCGGCGAACCCACCGATACCCTAAACGGTGGCGAAGGCACCGACACATTAAACGGTGGAGGCGGCAACGACTCAGTCGTTGGCGGCAGTGACGGCGGGCTTCCTCCAAATATGCCAGGCGGCAAACCGACTGATCCCATCGAACCGACTGATCCGACTGATCCCACCGAACCTACTGATCCCACCGAACCCACTGAACCCACTGAACCGGCAGACCCGCTGTTCAGCATCGACTTCGTTATCAAGACCAATCTTGAGCTACTGCAAACTCAGTTCCCCACCTTTAACTTCTCAGCCACTCTGACAGCGGCACAAATCGCAGAAGTCCAAACTTTTGTTAATGAGAAAGGAATCAGCCCAGCGCCGTTTGTCGATAGCGTCACCATTAATATCAAGCTTCAAAGTACCGAAGTTATTGCCAAACTCGTAGAAGCCGGTTACACCAGCGCCCAGATCGAAGCCTTTAGCCAACAGGAAGCCGCAGAGGCGCTGATCCAGGTAGGCGAAAGTCCAACCACGCTATTTAGCTTTGAGTTCGTCTTAGCCAAGAACGCCGAAATCAAAGCCAAATTCACCGAACTTGATGGTTCAGTAAACTACCAAGCTTTGTTTGAATACTGCACCGTTGGCGAAGGCGCAACAATGGGATTGGAACTGTCGGCCTTCTTTGATGTCACAGAAGCCAAGGTGATGAACCTGAGGGCGTTATCCGACTACGCCACCGAAGAGTTTGGCATCACAACAGCAGAGGTTCAAGACAGCGCAACCTTCACAAACGAAGAAGTCATTGAATATACAGTCAATGAAACTGCTTCCGTCATCAATATTGAGTATTGTCTGGAGAACTACAGCGTCATAATCGCCAAGTTCTTTGCAACAGAACTAGCTCTAGACGAGACTCAGATCGAAACCCTCACCCCTGACGAACTCGTTGTCAAGATCGAAGCAGCCATCACAGCGCAAACCATTGATGTGAAAGACATCGAGGCTTGTATGCTGCAACTGGCCTCAGACGAAAAGTTTGGCTTGAGCGAGGTCGACTTCAAGGGTATGCTCGAAGATGCAGATATCAAAGTCCAATTGAAATTGCACTTCTTTGGCAGCGAGACCGTTGATGACGCAGAACTCGAAACGATTGGCGAGACGAAAATCAAAGAGTTCATCAGCAAAAAAGCCTTTGAACTCAAGCTCGATATCAAGGAGTACGTCGATACCGAGTTCTACACCGAGAAGCACAAAGTTGAAATTAAAAACGCCTTCGGTTTGACCGACGACGCAGCCATTGCAACCCTCGATGCCAACAAGATCGCCCGCTTCTTCTTGGGTGACGGTGGTAAATACATTGATGCTGATTTCTATCGCAAGGAATACGCGGCAGAAACAACGGCAGAGGGCAAATCCATCAAAGACCTGGATGACCTTGAACTCAGGCTGCACGTACATGGCGCAGGATGGGCAGTTGGTAAGAAGTTGTCTGCATTCAACGTCGAAGGATACGCTGCTGTTGCAGAGAATAAGGCTGCGTTGCTAGAAGCTTACGGCGCTGCCTCTATCGATGATGTCAGCCAAAGTCAAATCGTCGCCTTCATGAAGGACGAAGGTTTGAAGCAAGGGCTGAAGATTAGCACCTTCTTGGATCAAGAAATCGTCGCCGAAATCAAGACCACCGAGCAAGCTGCCATCGCAAACTACTTCAATATCGAAGTGAGTGAGGTTGCCAGTCTGAGTGCAGATCTGGTCTTCGAGTTCAAGTATGGCGGGTATGGCGACTATGTTGACCCCAGCTACCTGCGCTACATGGCCCAGGAAGAGAACCTCACCACTGCAGCCGGTGAAGCAGTCGCGACCTTGAGCGAAGTTAAATTGCTCGAGTACGTGTACGGCGAGATGTCCCAGGAAGTTGGTTTCACAGTCAGCAGCCTGTCAGCCTTCGATTCCGACGCCTTTATCGCGGTACAGGCAAATGCCGAAGCACTGAAAACGAAGTACGGGGTCGATGTTGCTGAACTCGACGTTAAGCAAATCCAGGCTTTCATGCTCAACGACGCCAAGGAACTTAGTCTCAGCTTACAAGGGTCAGTTGATACCGGCTATCTTCGCGAAACCTTCGCTGCTGCAATCGCCAGCACGCTTGAAGGTGTAACCGCTGAACAAGTGGCTACCGATACCCTTGCAGTGACAGACGAACAAATTATCAACTGGGTTAGCACCGAACTGTCTTCTATCGACACTAACTTCGTTAGCTACCAGCTTGAAAAATTGATGACTGCGGGAACCTTAACCGTTGCAGAAGTCACTGCCTTAATTCCTGAGGCTGATCCAGACAACTTCAAGGTGGAAATGCTCACCGAGAAGCAACTGATGGATTTGTCCTTCAAAGCTGAGTTCAAGACCTTGCTAACCAACAAGGGTGTATTAGCGGCAGACGAAGAAGTTAAGCTGTCCGCTATCGACATTGAGGGATTTGTTACTGAATACAGTGAACAACTCTCAGCCTTCTATGAAGATGTGTTAGCCGGCGCATCTGTGAGCACGCTGTCTCAACAGCAGATTGAGGACTACATAGGCGAAGCGATGGCGCAAGAAGGCATCGATGTCTCCACTTTCGTCAATGTCGAATACATCCGCGAGGAAAACGCAGCCGAGATCGCCCAACACTTCGGTGTTGCCGTTGAGGTTGTTCAAGACACCACCCAGTTCACCGACGAGCTCATCCTCGACTGGAAGTTCGACAGCGCACTGTCCAAGTATGTCAACACAGAATACTTGGAGACAGCAAAAGGCATCACGGGTGAGGCTGATTGGCAAGTCCTGAAAGCCGCTTACGAACAAGACTTAACAGCCGCAGACGTGTCAGAAGTCGATGTGGCCGGTTACTCCAAGGAATTCCTCAAGGAACTGGCTCAAGAGTTGGACGTCCCCTACGGACAGCTTACGAAGCTCGACAAATGGGAGATCGACCAAATCACAGAATTCGGCTTAAGCGACGCAGGACTGGAACTCGAATCAACTGCCGGCTTAAAGGTTAGCGCGTTTGTCGATGCTGATTACTTGCGCCAGAACAAGGCTGAGGATATCGCCTCCAACTACAACGCTGAAAACGCCACACTCGACGACGCGGAAACTCAAGAGTTCTTGACCACTGAAGCTCAAGAGCAAGGGTTGGAAACGTCGGAGCTTATGGATAAAGAGTGGTTCACTGCTACCTACGCAGCCGACATAGAGGCAGAAAAGTCGACCATTGACGCTGACGCCAGTGGCCTGGTTGAAGACGACGAACTCACCGACTATATGAAGACAGCAGCCTTGGAAGAGGGCAAAAACCCATCCAAAGCGGTTAACTTGGAAGAGTATCGTGCGGCTCACAGCCAAGACTTGCTCACAGAGTACGGCGCTAGCTCTATCCAAGAAGTCAGCTACCAAGAAACCTTGGAGTATTCTCTAACTATCGGGTTAGAGAAAAACTACAAACCCTCCTCAATGCTGCTAGACTTCGAGGCGTATAAAACAGCCCACTCCGGCGCGTTGATGAAGGAATTCAGTGTCTCCTCTGTTACCGAGATCACGACCTCAATGACCTATAAATTCATGATTGGCCAAGGTGAAGACATGGGTATCAGCCCTTACAGCGAACCTCCAGTGGCATAATTCCTCTGATTCTCTCATCGGGCTGCTGCCCTTGCCGGTGCAGCCTCTTGAGGGGGCCTTGATGATAGGTCAACACTCTCTCCCTAACGGTTAAATTCACCACTTTTTGCCACCCCGATTAGACTAAAAATTGTCTGCGGGGTGGCTAATTTTTTCCGCTTTCAATTACGATTGGGATGAGCCATGATTTAGTCATTTTGCACCCTTTTTCCTGGGATACCCAGTGGCCCTCAGAAACATGATTTTGAGCATGAGGCATGAATGTGACATGAGGCATTTGAAAATTACAATCTAGATTGCAACTTGGTCTTAGGGCAAAGTAAGACGACGAGATTTGTTGAAAAACTTCCCTAGAGGATAGAAAAGTAATGGTTTGGAAACCGGGTCATGTCTTGCAAGACGGTAAGTATATTATTGAAGAAAAGCTAGGAGAAGGAGGCTTTGGTATTACTTATCTCGCCAGTGATAGATCTAATAATTTTGTTGTTATTAAAACATTGAATGAAAAAATTCAAAATCGGCGCAATTTTGCTAAATGTCAGCAGGATTTTTTAAATGAAGCCTTGCGTTTGGCTAAGTGCGCTCACCCTCATATTGTGGGGATTCATGAGTTAATTCAGGAGGAATCATTATGGTGCATGGTAATTGAATATATTGATGGCATAGATTTAGCGACTTTAGTAGACAACGAGGGAGCTTTACCAGAGCCGGAAGCGTTGCACTACATTCAGCAAATTGGGGAGGCTTTATGTGCGGTTCACCGGCAGGGTTTTTTACACCGAGATATTAAGCCGCTTAATATTTTATTGCGAACAGAGCAAGAAGAAGCTGTGCTGATTGATTTTGGTCTGGCTCGCGAATTTACGCCAAATTTGACACAAATTCATACAGAATATATCTCGAAGGGTTTTGCACCGATTGAGCAGTACGATCGGCGCTCACTTCGGGGTGCTTATACAGATGTCTATGGTTTGGCAGCTACGTTATACGCGCTTTTAACGGCAGAAATTCCTGAAGCTTCTCCAACTAGAGATCGCCAGGTTAACCGGCATCAAAACGACCCCTTGGTGCCCCCAAAGCAATTCAATCCGGAAATCAGTGAGCGGGTGAATGCGGCAATTCTTGAGGGGATGGCATTAGAACCTGAAAATCGCCCGCAAACGATACCAGCTTGGTTTAATTTGTTAGGCATTGAGCTGAATTCCACGGTTTCTGAGCCGGCAGTGGTTTCAAAGGTTTCTGAGCCGGCTGTGTTTTCTCCCCAATGGACTTCAGCCGTGGGGATGGATTACAGCCGGCTGCGCGATTTCTTAGCGGCGGGAAATTGGCAAGAAGCTGATCGGGAAACGGCGGCTATTATGCTTCGGGTTTATGGTAGAGAAAAAGAAGGCCGGTTTAGTATAGAAGATATTCAAAAATTTCCCTGTAGGGATTTACGCACCATTGATAAACTGTGGTTGGAACATAGCAACGGATACTTCAGTTTTAGTGTGCAAAATCAGGTCTGGAAAAGTGTTGAAAAAAATTACGAAGCATTTGGAGAAATAATTGGTTGGCGTAGAGGAAATTCTTGGATTTCTTATTCTGAACTTATTTTTAATTTAACGGCTCCCGAAGGACATCTTCCCAGTTGGGGCCGACGAGGGCGTTTATGGTCTGCTTTTGCGAAAAGAATTGAAGAGTGTGGTTGATAAGGAATTTAAAAGAATATTAGTTTAAGTTTACAAAAAAATTGGTAAAGCTTGTCATTAAAATTTTGTTTTTAATGGGGTAATTTAATGGGAATAACCCTAAATTAGGAAAATAGGAAATTTAGAAGTCATTTTAATTTTTTAAAGCGACAAATTGTGGTGGGATTCATAGGCGAGGGAGAATGAGAGCCGGCAACTACAGTCGAGTGTGGAGTTAAATTTTCTGGAAACACACAATTGTGATACTGGCGTGTTTTCGCGAGATTTAAATAATTGAGAGGTTCCCAGCGAAAATTTTCCGGATTGCTCCGACTAGATAGGCGTATCTAGATTGTGATGTCGTTACACCCAATTGGGAAAAGAACTTGTTTGGCCACAGGATGTTCCTGAACGCGTGCAGGGAAAGCAACTGGGTAAAAACGCTCTATCCCAATACCAGAGGAGCTTCTGCAATCATGGCACGGGCACTTTCTTTTTCTACTCGAACACGCATTGCTAATGTCACCCTGCCCCGAACCAGTCGATCAGTGGTGTTTATGCTGCTGGTTACAGCTTTTTTAAGTGTGTGCGTCGGGCGTTTGGTTCAGCTGCAATTTATTCAAGGGGAATACAATCGGCAACGAGCTGAGCAGAATCGCATTCACTTGGTTCCGATTGCTTCTGATCGCGGCAATCTTCTGGATCGCAATGGCAAACTGTTAGCGGCGAATCGGATGTCCCGGTCTGTTTATGTGTGGCCTCGCGAACAATCGCCTGAAAAATGGCGTGTGATGGCGGCTGAGTTGGGTTCTTTGCTAAATATCCCTGCCAGCGATATCGTCAAAAAACTAGAGCAGGCGGGTTATAAGTCTCCCATGCCGGTGCGGATTAGCCGAGATATCACAAGCAACACTTTTGTGAAGCTGGCAGAACGGTTTGGTGAATTTCGCGGCCTCGAAGTTCGGGCGGAATCTAACCGTTACTACCCCAATGGCGATTTAGGCGCTCATGTGATGGGCTACATTGGGGAAGCCTCTGCGGAAGACCTGAAAGCCCATCCAGAGTATCCAATGGGCATGATTGTTGGGCAAATGGGGCTAGAACGTAAGATTAATACGAAACTGGCAGGCGTCTGGGGAAATCGTTTGGTGGAAGTGGATGCTGCCGGTTCTGAACTGCGAGAATTGGGTGAGAAACCTGCTAAACCTGGTGAGTCGGTACGGCTAACACTTGACGCCGAACTCCAGAAAACTGCCGAAAAAATGCTTGGGAAGCGGCGAGGGGCAGTTGTCGTTCTCGATGTCAAAACCGGCGCTGTTTTGGCAATGGCGAGTGGGCCGACGTTTGACCCCAATCTTTTCACTCGCAAAATCACCTCTGCCGATTGGAAGCGCCTGCAAGGTGAGGAAAAGCCATTTCTCAACCGGGCACTTCAAGGCTATCCACCCGGTAGCACGTTTAAAATTGTTACGTCAATCGCCGGCATGGAGTCTGGCAAGTTCGCACCTGACTCAACGCTACTGAGTTCTTCCTCCATTAATATCGGTGGCATTAGTTTTCACGAACATGGCGGCGGTTATGGAGTGATTGGCTTTACGGATGCTTTGGCCTATAGCAGCAATACATTTTACTATCAAATGGGAATGGCCGCCGGCCCGGAGGAGATTGCTAAATGGGGCCGCCGCGTGGGGATTGCCGGCACAACGGATTTAAATTTATTGGGGTTGGGTGAAGGCAATCACGGGACGCTGCCAACGCCGGCTGAGAAAGAAAAGCTCTATGGTGAACCTTGGTATGTCGGTGATACGGTGACAATGGCAATCGGTCAGGGGTTGGTCTTAACCACACCTTTAGAGATGGCGGTGATGATTGGGGCGATCGCCAACGGTGGCAAACGTGTTAAACCGCATTTTTTGAGCGCTCAAACCAACACACCAGCCACTAAACCCGAACCCACCGGCATGAAACCTGGAACGGTAGAGGCGATTCGCAAAGGATTGATTGCAGTGGTTCAGAAAGGTACCGGCCAGCAGCTCAATGATGGTTCTATCCCCCTGACGGGTGGCAAAACCGGCACGGCTGAAGTCCCAGGACAAGAAGATAATTCCAATTATGTTGCCTATGGGCCGGCTAACGATCCCCAGATTGCGATTGCTGTTGTCGTGGAAAATGGCGGGTATGGTGCTGTTTCTGCTGCTCCAATTGCTCATGAAATCTTCAAAACCTATTTCAAGCAAAAGCGTTAGGGCATTTTGAGCTTATAGGGGGGCTTTTCTCCCTCTGCTCTCTTTGTAAACTTTCTGTTTTAGATGCTACAAATCAACCGCTCTGTAGATTGACTTATGGAAATTTATACGCATATTTAAAAACTGAACTGGTCAATTAAGGCCCATCTAAGTCGCATATCGGCGCAACCCGGTAAAAACAGCCAATTCTTCTGCCGGCCTTGCTTGATGCCGGCGAACGTACTCAACCTTAACATATAAGTTAAATGTCTAGCAGTTGATAGAGCCGGTGTTCAGGCCATTGTTTTTTCTCTGGCTAACTTGAAACTTACCTCAGAAAATATTAAAAATAAAAGCGAAATGAACAAAATTACTTAGAAAAACTTATATAAAACGGGCATTTATCGCTTTTGCGAAAGCAAAAATAAATTTTCAGTAAAATTTGATACCGTTTTAAACTAAAAATGCTATTCTTAAAAGATAAACCCAATAAGCCACTTGTGTTTTTAGGACTGTTCACCATGAACCAATCACGTCAGGAAATCTTGAAAGAAACAGCCGCAACTCATCGCGCCAGCCTTCAAAAACACTTGCAACACCGACTGGAAGTGGCCAGAGCCAAAGGCGATGAAAATTTAGTCAGACAGTTGGAAGCGGAATCTAATTACTTGAGCTAGTTAGGTTTTAGCGCTCAGAGTTCAGCGCTCATTTGCCAGATTGCGAGCTGATTCATTCAGCAGATGCGATGAGCGATGAGCCTCTGACTCCCCACCCCATTTAACAGATGCAGCGTCAGGCCACCTTTAACGGCGGTTGGCTTAAAGGTGGCCTGACATCGCAATTATTCTTCATCTTTAACCTTCAAGAAGCTTTGCCGGTGAGCGTGAGATCGCTTGCCGGTTTTGCTATTGGGCTATCTTTGATCAAATATAGAAAGCACGAACACCGACATTAATTTGACGGAAGCCGGCCAAGCCCATTTTTGTAATTATTTTGGCAAATTTGGGATGTACCTCACCGGCTGATCTCTGTCAGCATCTCTCTAATTGCGGTAAACAAGTATAGAGGACTACTTAAGTTTGGCTCATAACCAAAGTGAGGAACTACCTTAGAGATCGAACAGTCCAATTACAGCCAAGACGTGCTTGAATCTCATCACAGCAGCCGGCGAAGCGCCGCACAATGTAAAGCTGAACTGTTTCACCTGGGGAAATGACAACTATGACAGCTCAACTAACCAATTGGATTTCTGTGGCGTGGCAAGCACTGCTTGCAAATAACCGCTGGATGGCTTGGAATCTATTTTTAGCTTTAGTACCACTAGCTTTGAGTTTTTGGCTATTCCACCAACCTCGCTCTCGCGTGTTGCGCTGGGGAACCTTCATCCTCACCGGCATGACTTTTTTCCTAGGTATACGGCGCTACTCTTTAACATCTGCGGTTAATCTTTTACGGGATATTCGAGCGATTTATTTAGGTATAGATCCAATTTATTTAGTTGGGGCACTCATCGGAACGCTCATTTTAATGGGATTAGATTTTTGGCTGCTAGGCTGGCGCGGCGCTCGTTCTTTACTGTGGTGGTTGGGATTTCTAGCTTTCATCTTTTTCTTGCCAAATGCTCCCTATGTGTTGACAGATGTCATTCACTTTTACGAAGAAATTCGCTATAACTATTCGGTTTGGGTGCTAACTTTAGCTTTAATTCCCCAGTATTTAATATTTATGGGAATTGGGTTTGAAGCCTATGTGATGTCTTTGATTTACTTGGGTTTCTATTTACGCCGGCAAGGTTGGGGCAGATTTATTTTATGGGCTGAGTTAATCTTGCACGCTTTGAGTGCTATTGGGATTTATCTCGGTCGCTTTCAACGCTTCAACAGCTGGCACGTCATCTCTCAACCAGATCAGCTAGTGATGAGTGTGATGAGAGATTTAACCCGCACCCGTCCGCTGCTCGTTATAGTTGTTACTTTTGTGGTAATTGCGGTTTTTTACTGGCTAATCAAACAAGTGAGCTTGGGAATTATGCATCGCCTGAGTAATCCGAACCATGCTTTTCCTCCAGCCGCCGATCCTGATTCTTCTACGGCTCGATTTTAAGTTTGACCTCAGCTTAACCCGGTGATTTTTTCAACCAAAGTTTTTTATTTTCTTCATTTTAAATGCCTTGAGAAGTAGGCGGACATAAATCACAACACCTTTAGCCATGCACTCTTTAGGCATGAAGTTTACTGGAGTTGATGACGGGCTGCATTTAAAAGCAAACGCTGTTCCGCACGCGCGAGGGCGGTGTAGGTACTTTCAATAGCTTTTGGCTCGACAGAAATCGAGCGAATCCCCCACTGAACCAGTTGATCAATGAGATCAGGATATCGTGCCGGCGTGCCCCCGCAGAAAGAGCAAGGAATACCGGCTTGTTTGGCTAACTCAATTAAATGCTGAACTGCTCGCATCACCGCAGGATGATGTTCATCAAAAGCTGCTGCCATTTGCGGATTTTGCCGGTCGGCTGCTAACAGCAATTGAGTCAAGTCATTTGTCCCGATGGAAATTCCTTGAAGACCGGCTTTCACATAATCAGGCAGTAAAAACAGTACGGAAGGGACTTCCGCCATCAGCCAAAGTTGGAATGATTTTTGCTGAGTTAAACCGGCTTTTTCAACTCGCTGCCGGCAGAAGGTAAATTCCTCAACACTACGCACGAAGGGCAAGATTAAATTTACATTCGTGTGGCCGGCCTGGTGCAGTTTAGCCAATGCTTGAAGTTCTAAATCGAATAAGCCTGGATCTAAAACATAACTAAAGGTGCCGTGAACGCCCAAGGTGGGATTAACTTCTTCGCCGGCATCCGCACCTACTAACGATTGCAATTCATCAGAGCGCAGATCGAGAGATCGGTAAAATACTGGTCGTGGTGAAAAAGCTCTCGCAAATTGACTAAGCTGGGCCGTAATTTTTTCAACAAATTCTTCAGTCGCTCCTTTTTGCAACCATTGGCGGGGGTGCTGATTTTCTAAGACTTCAATCAGCATGAGTTCTGAACGCACTAAACCCACGCCATCTATCGGCAAGCCTGCCAGTTGTTCAATAGAACTGGGTTGACTTAAATTAACGAAGAGTTGGGTTGCTAAAGGAGTTGAGAATGAAGAATGGAGGCCGGAGCATAGAGAATGAGATGGTTGACTGTTCATTCTTAATTCTTGATTGTTTAGTCCGAATTCTTGATTGTGCTGTTCACTGAGCCGATAGATTTCGCCCTTATCGCCATCAATAAACACCAACTCGCCGGTTTGAATTAATTGGGTGACACCGGCAGCCCCGACAACCGCTGGAATGCCCAGTTCTCGCGCCAGAATTGCCCCGTGGCTAGTCATTCCCCCTTGTTCGGCAACCACACCGGCAGCTTGCTTGAGCAGGGGAAGCCAGTCTGGCAAGATAACGGAGGCAATTAAAATTCGTCCGGGGGGCATTGCCTCGATGTTTTCATTCAGGCTAGCAATAACTTGAGCCGGCGCGGTTGCTTGTCCTGCGGATGCCGGCACGCCCTTAATTGCAGTGTTGGAAAAATTAGTCGGTGGCAAGTTAACGGGTAAATGATTGCCTTCTAGCCAACTTGTTTTTTGTATGTCTTCATCTCTCCCATCAGGATAAGCTTGGGTGAGATAAAGTTGTGGTTGGGAAACGTCTTTTCCGTTGCAAAGTGTCCACTCTAAAACACAAGCAGAACCCAACTCAACTGACACTCTTTGGATTAACTCGATTAATTCTTTGAGATAAGGGTGTTGCAAAGCATACTGGTTTTGCTGTTCAGTGCTGAGCATATAAAGCTTGAGGCAATCACTCGCGTGGGAAGATAAGACATCTTCAGTCGGATCAGACGGATCAATGAGGTCATAGGCGATGGTTTTGCTTCCCAGTCGCTGAATTTGCACTACGCCTGTATGGGGGTTTAGCTGATAGGAATCTGGGACAACTTCTCCTAATTTAATAGACTTGCCCAGTCCCCAAGTGGCTTGAATTTCGATAGCCCCTAAGTCGGCTTGTACTTCCCCTGAGACAATTGCCGGCCACAACGGTTGTACCAAAACCCCTAAGCTAATTTGTTGCAGCTCAATCCCTAGCCGGTGCCAGCAAAATAAACTTCTGGCCCTAAATAATTCTGCCCACGTTCGTTTCAAGGCGATGGCCATTTGCTCTGGCTCGCACCGGCATACATGACTCTCCAGCAGTCCGGAAATCTTGAGGCTGCTGGCATTTGCCTGCAATGAAGGTAACGTGACGGAAGGACGAAATATCAGTACAGGTGCCTGCAACAGTTTGCCAGCCGGCTCTAAAGCTTCAAACATTGCCGGTGGCAGATGTGCCGTTATAATTTCATGGCGAATGCGCTGGGCGAGTGCACTGAGTTGGTGCGACTCATCCACATTCAAATGCAGGGAAGAATGGGGCAGTTCCGCAAATAGTGGCTCCAACCAGTCATAAGTGTGCCAAAACTCCTGCAATGCCGTAGCAGACACGACAAATCCAGGCACAATGGGATAGCCCAGCCGCATTAGCTGATTCAGGTAAAATGCTTTTTCCCCTATCAACTTGCGCTCTGGGGGTTGAATCTGGCCGAGCCAGTAGAGATTTTCCACGTTAACGGTTTAGCCGAGCTAAATACTATTAATCTTATTTTGCACGGGCTAGTTTTTTCGCAGGATTAAGCACTTATTCCCTAAAAAAAGAATAGGCCGCGAATTCTGAACTCGCGTTCGCTTAAATCCAATGAAAGTTTAGAGCTAGGTATTGTTGATAACTCTGCGCCGGCGAGACACCGCGAATAACCCCGTAACAGTTGCAATACCCACAAGTGTGCGGGGTTCTGGAATTGCGGTTTTAGTCCCGGCAACTATCTTAAAATCCGCTCCATCGAACTGCTTTTTACCAATTACTCGAACACCCTGGATGGTGGATTCAAAGTGAATTCCTTTAGAACCCACGTTTTGAGCCACATCGATTTCTGTGGAGTCAATCGAGTAACCAGCATCATCCCACTGATTTCCCGATATTTTTACAGAATCGCCAACCGTTGCTGTTTGGTTTTCAACAACTTCATAAATTGGTTGAATTTCTATATCGCTGTTCATCCCCCGTTCCCACAGGAAGACGGAGTTAAATGAATTGCCTTGATTGAACAGCAGATCCATTGTGAAAACGCCTCCCTCATCTGGCGTGCCTTCCACGCCATTATCCTCAGTATCAATAATATCGTTAAGGTTAAAAATAGATTGTTGGTGATTGCCCAAGGTTTCCACGATCATTCGTTCTACCCTCGACGTATTGAACTGTCCGCGCCGGCTCACGTTACTCTCCACCGGCAAAGACTCCAGCGCCAAGCCGGTTGCAAAGTCACCTTTATCAAGGCTAATTCCACCCCTACTTCCTGTTTCGTCTGAAGCGATTAATCCCTCGACATTGGATAATAGAGCCGTTTCTGTAACCCGAAACAACTCATCGAGCTGCCAAGACTGATTTCCAGAAGTAATTTTCTCAAGTGAGATATCGCACTGAGTCATTGAACTGCACGAGTTCACAGTGCCAGTGCCAGGGTAAGAAAAATCTGTGCCAAAAGAAAATAAGCTGGCCGAACGAGCTGGCGTCGGGGAGAAGGCTAATACGCCACCGACAATTAAGCCAAACCCGATACAAGTCGGTCTAAGATTCATAATAATTTCCTTCCCCCTGATTATTTATTAAAAATGTTATGGGCCTGCTTTCCGTATATTTACCATCTGAAGTTTGCCTTCTTGACAATCTTACTTTTTAGCTGAAATCCAGCATTTTGGCTTATAAATCCGCAAATTTGCGTGTAATGGAAGCTTCCTGGAATCTCATTGACTCGCACTGTTGCGACCGAATTCACTGTTTGTGCCAAATCTACGGTCTTTTCTGTTGCATATTATAGTAAGTTCTGCTAAACACAATCCAGTATTTCCACCCTATCTTTACTGATTCTTTAAATTCCCGGTATAAATTCCCTGAAAAACCTCATGAATGCCTGAGGTTTTTATCTAAACCCTCTAAAGCTTCCGTTTTGAGAGGTTTTTATAGCATGAATTTGCTCGTTATTTTATAAAGGAATCTTAAAGATGTCAATAACTTACAGAATCTTTACAAATTTTTTTGAACCGTGGCAAGGCAAGGAAGTTGTAAAAAGCATCTTTCCTGAGGCTACAGCAAGCAACAGGAGGTTTTTACTTTATAAATATGAAGGTATATAGGTTAAGTGAGAACAGAGAAGTTGATTATAAAGCACAGTGTCTTAAGCTCAACTTAAAGAATTGTTTATACAAAAAGCCACTTTTGGGCCTCAGGGTCATGAAAATCTTATACAAAATTGGCTCGTGGGCCACAGCCGGCACTGGGATGGGCTAGGTAAAATCGCTATGATGCGTTTTAAGGATGTTGCAACCAAGCGCCAATAATTGCACACTCAAGAACTGAAGCTGATGTCGGGGTACACAAAATGAGGAAATTGACTGACAAATTTAAAGGCTTCCTCGATTTATTTCTCAAGTCAAGTTGCCCCCTATGCCAGCGTCCAGCTCAGGATTTACTCTGTCAGTATTGTCACCGGCAGCTACAACGCTGCGAATTAACTAAAGTAAGCCGGCGTTCAGCAAATGAGCCGGTGTTTGTTTGGGGAATTTACGGAGGTGCCCTGAAACGCGCCATTGCGGTGATGAAATATGAAAATCACCCTCAATTAGCCCAACCCCTCGGTCACTGGATGGGTGAAGCTTGGCTAAAATCTCCCATATCTACCGAGAGCCGGCTGACGGTTGTCCCTATCCCCATGCACCTGAAAAAGCTAAAGGAACGAGGTTTTAATCAGGCAGAGTTACTGGCAAAAAGTTTTTGTGAAGTGACAGGTTTGCCGGCGCAACCGCAGGGTTTAGAACGAGTTCGGCAGACAGAGGCTCAATTTGGGCTGTCTGCTTCGGAACGGCAGCAAAACGTTGCCGATGCCTTTAGTTTGGGAAAAGCATTTCGCCACCGGCATCCACAAGGTTCGGTTTTATTGTTAGATGACATCTACACAACCGGCTCAACAGTTCGCGCAGCCGCTCAAACCCTGCGTTCCGCAAACATTCCCGTGTGTGGAATTGTGGCACTTGCGGCACCCCAGCAGGGGGATCGGGAGATTTAGAACTAAATTTTAAAATGGGTTTGTTCTTGAAGAAAAGCGTCAAAAGTTTGCCGATCGGGCATTGAAGGCTGTGCACCGGCTTTGGAGGCACAAAGGGCACCGGCAGC
This sequence comes from Microcoleus sp. FACHB-672, assembly GCF_014695725.1. NCBI lineage: Bacteria > Bacillati > Cyanobacteriota > Cyanophyceae > Oscillatoriales > Microcoleaceae > Microcoleus > Microcoleus sp. FACHB-672. The sequence goes on from NZ_JACJOU010000033.1 coordinate 364,504, forward strand.
AGCACCCCAGATGACGGCTTGATGAAGAGATAAGCCGGTGGCGAGAGCAGCCGCGAGTGCACCGTTAAAGGCATCACCGGCAGCGACGGTGTCAACTGCTTCGACGGGAAAAGCGGGGACAAAAAAGCTTTCAGCAGCAGAGGCGCAGAATACCCCTTGAGCACCGAGTTTCACAATTGCTGTGCCGGCACCCCTGGATCGCAACTCATCAGCGGCTTTGGCAGCCGTTTCCGGATCATTCACGGGAAAGCCAACCAGTTGGGCTGCTTCAATTTCGTTTGGGGTGATTATATCAATAAGCGGATAAAGACCGTCAGGGATATCTGGGCGTGCCGGTGCGGGGTCGAGAATGACGGGGATGCCTGCATTTTGGCCGGCTGCTGCTGCTAGGAGTACAGTGGTTAGGGGAATTTCTAATTGCAACAGTAAGACTTTTGCACTGGGTAGCAGTTTGATTAAGCGCCCGACATCTGAAATTTTGACGCGCCCGTTGGCACCGGCAACAATGATGATGCTATTTTCGCCGGCATCGTCTACGGCAATCATGGCAATGCCCGAGTGAGCATCCAAATCAATCAATACGCCGGCAGTGTCCACACCGACAGCTTGCAAACCGGCGAGGAGTTCTTGCCCAAAGCTGTCACTACCGACACGTCCTACCATTTGAGCCGGCACTCCCAGACGGGCTGCTGCGACGGCTTGATTTGCGCCCTTGCCACCGCCGGCAGTTAAGAAGTGGTTGCCGGCTAAAGTTTCCCCTGCCATCGGCAACCGGGGTGTTTTGGCAACGAGGTCGAGGTTAATACTGCCGAATACAATCACGCTCATGGGCTTTTAATTATACCAGTTAATTGCCTTTAATCAAGAATCGATCTTGTTAATTCCCAACCTCTCATTAGCTTTTTTGTTTAATTTTGCAATTTCAAGAGTGGCTACTTGAAAAACGTAAACTTTAGTGTATTTCTCTTGATCCCCAAGCGGATTTTGATAAAGTAATAAAAGAAGCAACCGAGCTTCCCCGACAGATACCACAGCGAAGTCCATTTAATTGAAGAGGTAAAAAACGCTGTTTCATCTAACATCTGTCTCATTCCCTAAAAACAGCAGCATCCAACTAGAGGGCTGATATTTCCTATATTGCTAACTGGAGAGCAATGCAAACTGAACTTTTTAAGTCAGTGCAACTCTAAGTTAAATGATAAAAACAGGAAATTCCTCAGCGAGTATAGCTTGGGTGCTGTTGTTGTTTTAAAGATTTTATCAGTACAAAAGCTTGTAAATGCCGGCAAAGTTCAGTATTTTCTGACTAAGATTAGCCCTGCCATCGCAACACGGTAGGGAAATCAATCTAAACTTGCTTCTTAATCTCATATCTTGCATCCATCTCACCAATCGCCAGGGATTTCAATCCCTAGCGATGAGTGAAACACCGGCCTTAAATTTCTTTAAGTAAATACTCACCTGTCGGTTCATCACTGAAGACTCAGGATTTTTTGCCAAAACGCTGCTGTAAGCGGGAGACAAAAATATCCACTTCTGGTAACTTCAACTGGATAGCCAATACCCCAAAAATCACTAATCCCACCCCACCGGCAAGACATAGTTGCAGCAGTTGCACGAGCAAACCCTCAGTCCCTAAAGTCTTCTGAGACAGCCAAAGCGTTCCCCAGCAGGCAACACCGGCAAGGACGCTCAAACCACTGAGCGCAAAAATTGGCCTGCACCACTCCTGCCAGGATAAACCATGAAGTTTGCGATCAAGCAGCACTAATAGCACCACCATAGAGACAAGGTTGACCCCAACGGTGGCTAACACCAAACCCGGTGCGCCAAATGCCTCAACCATGATGTAATTGAGCACGACATTGAGCAGGATACTCGCCATACTGACTCGAAACGGCGTTTCTCCATCGCCCAAAGCATAGAACACCCGCACCACGACATCGCGTCCCAAATAGACAAACATCCCGATGCTGTAGGCGATGAGCACCGGCGCGACAAACTTAGAAGCGTCTGTATTGAAAGCACCCCGTTCGTAAACAACGCGCACGATGGGCACAGCGAGGGTCACCATTAAGGCGCTAAGCGGTAGCATGGTGATGCCGGTGAGGATTAAACCCTGACGGATTCGCACCTTTAGTTCTGGCCAATCGGCTGGATCGGCTAGCCGGGAAAACATCGGCAGCATTGGCACCAGCAACACGTTAGAAATAATACCGAGGGGTGTTTGCACTAAAAGACCGGCATATCCCAAGGCAGCAGCCGCTTGGGGAATAAAGGAGGCAAACCACAAATCGGTGTAAACGTTGATTTGCAACATCCCAGAGGAAAAGGTAGCCGGCCCTAAAATATTCATCACGTCCCGCACCCCAGGCCGGTTAAAATCAAACCGCAGGCGCAACGTCCCCATGCCGGCCTTCCACTGGGAGGCAAGTTGTACCAACCATTGTAAAATCGCTCCAGCCAAGGTTCCCCAGGCAAGCACGAGTCCGCCGGTGAGAGCATACTGCGGCAGTGTAATTTTATCGCCTAACTGTAAAGCCAGCAGTCCAAGCCCACCAATGACCGTGATACTAGAAAATAAAGGACTGATCGACGGCAACCAATATTGATCCGCTGCACTGAGCGTACCAAAGCCGATGCCAATTAAGGCAGCGAGTAAAGCCATCGGGGCCATGATCCGGAATTGCTGAATGGCGATCTCTCTGGTTTGAAGCAGCGTTTGGAATTGTTCTGAACCGATTCCACGCGTTGCCGCTTCTGCCGCCGTTACGTTTAAGCCGGGTGCCACAACATTAATGAGGGGGGCGGCGAAAATCACTAAACCAACCGTCACTAACAGAAGCACTCCGCCTACCAGCGTGGTGATCGTCTCCACCAATGGCGCTGATTCTTCCTGCTTCCGCTTGGCCAAAACACTGACAATTGCGCTGTGAAATGGCCCGTTAATCCCACCCAACAACACAAATAAAAAGCCAGGGATGACATAGGCGTAGTTATAGGCATCAACAGCGGCACCTACACCAAAGGCTGCGGCGATCGCTTGCTGGCGCACTAAACCAAACATTTTGCTAATAAGGGTGGCCACTGCCACAATGCCGGCAATCCCAGCCAAGGAACGAGCGGGTTTTTTGATGTCAGACACGAATTGTTAAAAGTAGCTAAAGTGCTTCACACTATTTAACCTGAATTTGGTGACTCTAACCCCAGGTTGAGCGCCACCGCAATTTTCAAAGCAGGTATCTCGGTACAATAATGCTCTGTTTCACTCCTCAATTCAGGAAAGCGATTCAGGGAAACCAGCTATTGCGGCTTAACACTAACATGATGTCCGATTGGCTTTATCAATACCCACCTCTCTACCCAGGCATTTTAGTCAAACGTTATAAGCGGTTCTTTGCAGATATTGAACTGGCTTCGGGAGAGGTGATTACGGCACATTGTCCGAACACCGGCCCGATGACGGGTGTATGCACAATTGGCGCAAACGTGCAAGTGTCTTACAGTGACAATCCTAAGCGGAAGCTGGCTTATACCTGGGAGATGATAGAAGTTTGTGACACCGAACCGACTTGGGTAGGAATTAATACGGCGCTGCCGAACCGAGTGATCAAGTTGGCGCTAGAAAAGCGGCTGTTTCCCCAGTTAGGCGATTATGAGGGAATTCAGGGTGAGGTGCCTTATGGTTTGGAAAAGAAAAGCCGGGTAGATTTTGTGTTATTTCAATCTCTCGAAGAAACCCTTAATTCAGTTAAAGTTAAAGCAACTTTAACTCCTACCATTTTTCAAGACGATTTATTACTAGAAACCAGCAAGGTTATCTCACATTCGGACTCAGACAAAATAACTAATGCTGCTTCTTGCTTCTCACCCTCTTCTCCTCCCGCAAACTATTCTTTGAATGGATTAACCGACACACCTCGCACGATTTATTTAGAAGTGAAAAACACGACGTTTACAAATGGTAAATTAGCCCTATTTCCGGATACCGTAACCGAACGAGGACAGAAGCACTTGCGGGAGTTAATGGCGTTATTGCCGGCAATTCGTCCGGTGATGCTTTATTTTATCAATCGCAGCGATTGCACCAGCTTTGCGCCTGGAGATAATACCGATCCGGTTTATGGCAAGCTGTTGCGAGAGGCTGTTGCCAAGGGTTTAGAGGTATTGCCTTGCCGGTTTGAAGTGACGCCGGTGGGGATTCGCTATTTGGGTTTGGCTAAGTTTGAGGTGTCAGAAAGTTAGCAAACTGAAACAATCTGATTGATAACTTAGTGGTATTGTTGAGACTGTTTTAATAGATGCTCTCCTCAAAATCGACGTGACCATTCGTGTTTCGTTCTCTGGGGTTCAAAAAACTTGCCTTGCTTTAGTTGCCGCCGCCGGCAGTTTTATTGCCGGTGTTCTGATGCCGGTTGATCCCCCTTCAGAACCGGCATCTGTAAGGCTAACAAATATACTCAAGCCGGCAGTTAAGTTAGATTTAGAGTTTCCCAGTGTAAAAGCGATTGCGGATCAGCGGGTTGAACAGTGGTGGGATTCTATCACTCAAGGGCAAGATGAAGGAAAGAAAAAACAAGTTTTTTCGTCCCCGGCAAGTTTTCAGGGGAAAATTGTCCAGCAGGCAGAATTAGCCGGTCAGGAAAAAGTTATTGCTTTAACATTTGATGATGGCCCTTGGATAGATACTACAGAAAAGGTATTAAATATACTTAAGCAATATCAAGTTAAGGCAACCTTTTTTTGGATAGGGAAACATCTCAAACTTTACCCCCATATTGCTAAAAAAGTTGTAGTGCAGGGTCACGCAATTGGCAACCATACTTGGAATCATCCTTACAGCTTAAATCCATCAGAAGCAACTAAAGAAATTGAAGATACAGCAACACTTATTTATCAAGTGACAGACGTAAAAACTTCTTTATTTCGTCCGCCTGGAGGAGTTCTAAATAATGGTTTAGCCGCTTACGCTCAACAACAGAAATATACTGTTATGATGTGGTCGGCTGATTCTAGAGATTGGAACACCGGCACATCAACATCAACGATGATCGACAATGTTCTGCGTAATACCAGATCGGGGGGAATTGTGCTGCTGCATGATGGGGGTGGCAATCGTTGGCAAACAGTTGAAGCGTTGCCGGTGATTATTGCAGAATTCAAAAATCGTGGTTATAAATTTGTGACAGTGCCAGAGTTGCTGCAAATGGAGGAAAATGAAAGGAAAATTCGAGCGAAATAGAGAATTACCTTGGGATTAACTTTGCAAAAAATTGTTAAACTCCTAAGTTATCTACTTACAAATAGAAGTAAAAATAATAATGTAACTAAAAAAATAAACAACCATATAATATTTTGTAAATATGCGTTTTTTTTGCAAACTCTGTTAGCGCATATTTTGTTTAAATAGTTCTAAGGTAAAATCGTCTAGGATATTCACTTAAAGATAAGTTTAAAAGTTTGAACTGAGAGCTTTGTCTTTACACATAAAATAAAGATTGCAAAACATGAGGCCGGCAGCGCTCAGCAGCAGCAAAAAAGAGACAGCGATTCCCCTGACGCTTTTTGGATTCGATCCCTCCAAAAAGGCAAGCGTATAAGACATTTTTTTTAATGCGAGTATGGTCAGTGATCGAAAGTGTCTACAAAGGCGCTCAAAAAATAGAGTTTCCGATATGCTGTGGAACAGGCTAAGGGACGTTGGTCACGCTAGGACTTGGCTTTGGCCCAATGCCGGCATCACTAACGCGCATCCTCACATCAAGCATTTTCAACGGGTGCATTACAGCAAACTCAATAATCGGCAACGCCTATTCGTTACAAAGTCGTACATGAATGTCATTGGTGTCTCTATCGCGATTAGTTTTTTAATGACCGGACTGTCTCAAGCATTGCTGCCGGCACTATCACTGTCAGAACCGCTGGCGGAACAACAACTTTTTTTCCTCTCATCCAAGCTCAATGCCAGAAGTTCAGCCGGTTCTCAATCTTGGCTGAGTTTAAAAGACTCAGAAGTGCAGACACCCATAGAAAATGTGCTTGAAAATCAATGTCAGAAGGAGCCAGTCGGGGTCGGTATTCCAGGGTTTAAACCGGGAACACCGAAAAGTCATGTCCGCCAGATGTTTGGCAGACCAAGCCGAACGGTGAGTGGCTACTGGCCAAATACCACCGCGATGATTTATGACTTAATCCCAGAAAAAGTTAGTTTGGGCTTTCTATTTGACACAAATTCTGAGTACCTTCGCCAAACAGAAGCATCCTTTGCCAACTCAGTCGAGTTTGATGCGATCCAGATAACCTTAAACAGTATGTTAGGCTGCCGGCTCAACGAGCAAATTAAACTGGGGTTGCAACTGGTGCAGCAGGGTCAGTCCAGCCGGTACTTCTTTTTTTTAGAAACCCTAAAAGGAGTGATTGAGCGCGATGATCGCCAGCGCATCTACATCGGTATTTGGGAGGCAGACTTGCACTAAACGAGCGTATCAGGGAAAAGGTGAAACAAACTTCACCCTTCACCCTTCATAGTTTGCCCTGACTCAGTAAGATTGTCCGCGTCGCTTCTGCGCTTCCTGCTGAGCCTTTTCACTATTTTGACGATAAAGCGCCGCTCGGTTTTGAGCGATCTTATGGCGAGGATTAGTAGGCGGGACAGCAGCCATCAGATCCCCCGCCTGCTGCCATTTTGCGGCAAGGGCCAACCAATCAGCCGGCGATGCGGCAACTTTACCGGCAGATGAAGCTTGCTCAGCCAGTCTGACAGCATCGGCAAAGCTATCCCTGCTCGGAGAACTCCCTGGCTTCACTGAACCGGCCGGCTTTGGTGTTTGTGCTTGCATTGGGTTGCTCAACTTCAAGCCAAGCCAATTACTGAGCGTCCAGCCCAATAACACTATTAATAAACTCAGGCCCAGACCCCCTACCAAGATGCCGCGCCAGAATTGACGTTGCTCTCGCTCGAAACGAGAAGTGACACTCTGCTGAGGAAAAGCCGGCTCCTCAACATCTCGTTTGCGATCTTCCCTATCTTCTGCCAGCCGTTTTAGAAAGTTCGGCTTGGCTAGGGTAATTTCTTGGGACCAGAGAAGCTGACTTTCTGTCTCGCGATTAATTTCTTCTAGCCAAAGTAACTGCTGCTCACGGACAATGCGACTGTTAACTTTTACCCGACGAATCTTACGCGGTGCCAAAGACTCTAAAATCTGCTGAATGCGCTCCACTAAGCTAGATTGTTCAAGCTGTTCCGCTTTCGCCGCCTCGCACAGCAATTGCAGCACCCCATTTTCCAAAACAGCTCGCGTTCTAACCCCGGAGTGCGAGAGTTTATCATTTAAAACTTGGATAATCGCCGCCACGCTTCCCTGGCGTGCCTGTCGTGCGATGTTATCAATCGAATTTGCCATGTTTCATACAGCCGGTGATTAATCGCTACCCCTGAGTTTTTGACTTAAATCCTTTAGCCAGATATTCTGACTTTTTGCTAACGTTACCCCAGGCTCAGAATATAACGAATCATAACGATATTATCAACTGGTTGCTTGGCACAAATTTAGGAAGAAACTTTCAAACAGCACTGATAGGTTGTAATCCCCTCGGTGGCTAGAGAAGCGCTGTTTTTTTTTGCGTTGAGCGTCAGATGTCAGCGATGCTTTGCCTAAGCGAGTTTCACCGACATGAGTGCAAGCCGGCAGCAACTTGTGCCGGTGTTCCCTCAAGCAGCATCCGCCTCCATTCCCGAAGCAGGGTAGAATGCAAGGTGAAAACCTTAAACAGCCGAGGGGAAAACAGGGATCTTAATCATGGGCAAAGTGATTCGCGGCCTCATCTTTGTACTAGATGACAACATTGATACCGATCAAATTATTCCGGCTGAATACCTCACGCTAGTTCCCTCGAAACCGGACGAGTATGAAAAACTGGGAAGCTACGCCTTAGTCGGCTTACCAGACCGCTACGGCAAGTTTATTGATCCGGGTGAAATCAAGACCCGTTACCCAATTATTATTGCCGGCGAAAACTTTGGCTGCGGTTCCTCACGAGAACACGCACCTATTGCCTTAGGCGCTGCCGGTGTCGAAGCTGTGATCGCCCTCTCCTACGCTCGCATCTTTTTCCGCAACTGCTCAGCCACCGGCGAACTCTACCCTTGGGAATCCGTTGATCGGCTGTGCGCTCAGTTTGAAACCGGCCAAGAAGTTACCATTGACTTTGAACAAAACCGGCTGGTCAATCACACGCTTGGTAAGACCTACGACCTCAAGCCACTGGGCGAAGTTGGCCCCGTCATTGATGCCGGTGGCATTTTTGCCTATGCCCGTCAAACCGGCATGATTGCTGCCAAGTAATCTTGTTAATGTTAATACATTTAAATTGTATAAAAAGCGGCACATAAATTTCAATGTTTTTGTTTCATGAAAAGCATTACCTTGATCTGCCGCTTTTACATTTATGTAATTTAAATGCAAAAATTCTTTCGGATTAGCGTGTATCTGTTAACCTCACCCCCTGTTCTCCTAGCTCCTCTCGCCGGCTTATTGTGCCGAGACAGGTCTCATTGTGGTCTCAGCAGCTAAAGGTGTTTTTGGCTGATACTCTGGCACAAGGCCCTGGAGTTCTGTCCGGATGCCGGCGGGATCGGCAAGCCGAGCTTGTGCGAACAGCGCTTCCAGACATGGTTCTAAGCATTTCCAGCGAATTTTAGATTCATGAGCACAGAAAATCTTGGGATGGTTTGTCGCTTGAGCATTGGCGCTATCAATCAGCAATTCTTCATGAATCTTTTCTCCAGGTCTTAAGCCGGTGATTTCAATCTCAATGTCCTCTCCCGGTTCCAAACCACTCAAACGAATCATCTGCACAGCTAGATCGTAAATCTTCACAGGTTCACCCATATCCAATAAAAACACCTCGCCGCCTTTGGCCATCGCTCCCGCTTGAATTACCAAAGAAGCGGCTTCAGGGATGGACATGAAATAGCGAGTCATCTCTGGATGCGTAACTGTAATGGGTTTACCCTCAGCAATTTGCTGGCGGAACCGGGGCACAACGGAACCGCTACTATCTAGCACATTGCCAAATCGAACCATCGTGAAACAGGTAGGAGTTTTAGGGCGTTCGGCAAGCGCCTGCAAAATCAACTCCGCCACCCGTTTTGTTGCGCCCATAACATTGGTGGGGCGCACCGCCTTATCTGTAGAAATCAAGACAAATTTGCTGACCCCAGACTCCATCGCACAACGGGCTGCGGTTAGTGTCCCTAAGACATTATTCCAAATCCCCTGAGCGGGATTTGCTTCCACTAGGGGAACGTGCTTGTAGGCAGCAGCATGATAAACCGTATCGACCTGATATTTGCTCAAAACATCCTTCAGCTGGACTGAATCGGTTACACTTCCCAAACAAGCAACTTTATGAAGTGTGGGATAATTTTCAGCCAATTCCATGTCAATGCTGTAAAGGGCAAACTCGCCCATTTCATAAAGCACCAAGCACTTAGGGTTCTGTAAAGCGATTTGGCGGCACAACTCAGAGCCAATGGAGCCACCCGCACCCGTCACCAAGACCGAGCGGCCCATCACATTCATCTGTAATAACTTTAAATTCGGCGCAACTTGTTCGCGACCTAACAGGTCGGCAATATCAATGTTGCGAATCTTACTAATAGAAACTTTGCCAGCCAGAATCTCTCCGATGCTGGGTACAGTCTTGACCACCACCGCTAAAGACTGCAACCGCTCTAAAATTTCAAGCTTGGTTTTCCCGTCCACAGAAGGCATAGCCAAGAGAATCGTATGAAAATGCTTTTTCTCTCGAAGTTTGGGTAAATCCTGCGGTGAGTAAACATTCAGTCCCTGAACAACTTGGTGATGGAGAGAGGAATTATCATCCACAAAGGCGATCAGGCGATAAGCAGGGTTCGCTGATAAGGATTGTGCCAATTCCGACCCAGATGCCCCAGCTCCGTAAATCACCACTCGTTCTACCGGCACTGTTGTACAAGCCATCGAGTTGAGTTTGTAAACGAGCCGGCGCAACGAAAGCCGAAACCCAACCACGAACAGCAGGGTTAGCAGTGCATCTATAATCAGAACCGAGCGAGGCAGTGACCACAGATCCAGAAAATAAGCAAGGCTAACCAGTGTACCCGAACTAAGCGCGACTGCTTTAAGCGCCGCAGTGAGCAAAAACTCCAAGCTTGTGTAGCGCAGAATAGGTCGGTAAAGACCCATGACCCGAAAAACAGTGAGTTTAATGCCTATCAGTAAGACGATTAACCCACTGTAGCGATAGATTTCTGGCACGGAACTCAAAGAGCTAAAGCGCAGTCCCAACGCGCTATAGATGGCGACCAACAGCAGCACAGCGTCGATGGCCATGAGAAAATAGCGTTTTTGCCGTCTGGATAGTGAAGAAGCCGCACTCAGAAGCACAGCTTTTATCTGTTGGATTAGCAAGTTCACGGAGACTCTACAAATTGCTATGATTTAATTCGTATTTGTAAAGATTTGCATAAATCTGGCTCTATGTTGCTAAAATCTACCACTCGCCATATCCACATATTCACCGCCGACGTTGAAAACAACGAACTCGTTCCTAACGACCAGGTATTAACCCTTGATGTCGATCCAGACAACGAATTGCTCTGGAAGCAAGACACCTTGCAACAGGTCTACCGCAAGTTTGATGAGCTGGTTGAATCCTACGACGGGCAAGACCTAACAGAATATAACCTCCGCCGGATTGGTTCCGATTTAGAACATTTTGTGCGCTCGCTCCTTCAAAGTGGCAAAATCTCCTACAACTTGAACAGCCGCGCCCTCAACTACAGCATGGGACTTCCTCAAGTGGTTTCCCAAGATAGTTAGAGCGCTTTCTACTGATCCAAGCCATGCCTATTTATACCGCAGTCAAGAGCGGCAGCAAAGGAGAGATCAAGCTGAATTTTCCTCAGATTTTCTTTCCGTCTCCAAAATAATGGGTTACGATCTCAGCGATCTCGCTCACCTTACTGCCGCCGCTGTAACAACTGTTTTGTTTGTGGGCAATTTGACGGTTGGCCATAAACCGACTCCAAAAACCCGCGATAAACTGATCCATCGTTTCAGAAAGCACCCAAGCGTTGAGGCGCATCATCTGATAATTCATCTCCTGAGACTGCTTCAGCGCTGCGAGTGTTTGATTTATCTCCAGGCTATCAGGGCATTCTGGCTCCACAATGCTGGGATTGGAAACCGGCTCAAAATTAGGAGTGGGCATGGCAATGACCAATAGAGGTGAATAAATCGATCTGGTAAGAGGATTCCCTAGGGCTAAGAGAACCTAAAGAGTAAAATCAGGATGAATGCTAGAAAAATACTGGCGCATGGGTGGCTAACATCTTTGAGCAAGTCAATGGAGCGACTTTAAGTTTTCATTTAAAAGCTCCCTTACCCTTCTGTAAGGGGTAAATTTTTACAACAAAGTAGTGAAAACGCTCCCTGGCATCCTTTTAGGGCGCTGCAATTACTCGCATCCTGAGCGAAAATGAAGAGAAGCCTTTTGTGCTGTACTTTCACCAGCAATCGCCCACCTTTAAAGAATCAGGCACTACAATAAACCACATCTGCAATACTGCAACTTAACAATTAGAGCCTCAACCAGCTAGCCTGATAAGGCGTTTGCTAAGCAAGGCTGTAGCAACAACAGCTGATAGGCGCGAGGAATCCCATGCAAAACGACGCGGCAACAATTGACTGCCCCAAGGCCACCTGTCAGACTTCTAACCCGGAGACTCACAAGTTTTGCCAGAAATGTCGCGCGCCCTTACCGCGACGATACCTTTGGGCTGTAGGGAAAGGACTACCCGTCTATAAACCCGGACAGATAATAGCCGATCGCTACTTGCGAAAGTCTGAGCAGATTTTACTGGATACTAAACCAGGATTTCCACCGGCAGTACCCGAAGAAATCCCCGAACCGATCGCCGCCTATCTTAGATTATTCCCTTACCGGCTGCACATCCCTCAAGTGTACGGACAACTGCATCCGCGCTCAGAAGGCCGGCAAACCCCTGACATTTGGCTGTTAGAACCGGCACCCGTTGGTCTCGATTCCGAAACAGTCAACCTGCAATTGCGCCCGCAGCTAACCATCGCCTGGAAAAATGCCACTGCTATGCGGCAGATGAATTGGCTGTGGCAGATCGCTCAGTTGTGGCAGCCGTGTAGCACAGAAAACGTGGCTTCCAGTCTGCTTAATCCAGAACTGCTGCGAGTCGAAGGGCCACTCGTTCGATTGTTACATCTGCAAAGTGATCGAACCCCTGCAACCCTAGGGCAACTGGGCCAGATGTGGTCACAATGGGTGCAAACAGCTAAATCCCCGCTCGCTCCCTTTCTCGATAAATTGTGCCAAATGCTAATAGAAGGGCGAGTGCGAACCGGCGAACATCTCGTCGCTCTTCTAGATCGAGGACTGGCCATCTGCGGGCAAACACAATCTCGCACTTATGAAATTGCCACACGCACCGACACCGGACCCAGCCGTAGGCGAAATGAAGATGCTTGCTACCCAGTCAGCGGCACCAACCAAAGCTCAGCAACCGAATCTTTAGCCATTGTTTGCGACGGCATTGGAGGCCATGAAGGGGGCAATGTCGCCTCTGCCATTGCGATTGAGGCTATCCGGCAGCGAGTGAAGCAGTTGCAGTCCCATTCTCAAGATTTAGAGCCTCAAAGCCTGATCACTGAACTAGAAGAATCAGCCTGTGCCGCCAATGATGCGATCAGTGACCGCAACAACGACGAACAGCGCCAAGGTCGCCAGCGCATGGGCACAACTTTGGTCATGGCTTTTGCAAAAGCTCACGAACTGTATCTTACCAACATTGGCGACAGTCGAGCTTACTTGATCTCCCACAATGGCTGCTATCAAGTAACCCTAGATGATGATGTGGCAACTCGCGAAGTGCGCCTAGGCTACGCTCTTTACCGAGATGCTGTACAACAGCCGGCAGCAGGTTCCCTGGTTCAGGCACTGGGGATGGCAGCTTCAGGAATGCTACACCCCTCTGTCGGGCGCTTTGTAATCGACGAAGATTGTCTTTTTCTGTTGTGTTCCGATGGGCTGAGCGACAATGACCGCGTCGAGCAATACTGGGAAAGTGAAATTCTGCCCGTGTTAACCGGCCAGACCAATGTAGCCACGGCAGCGACCCGATTAATCGCCCTCGGCAACAGCCAAAATGGCCACGATAACGTCACCGTCGGGATAGTCTGTTGTCGGGTGAAAGAAAACAAGAACGCCAACATCACTCCAGAATTGCTGCTAGCCCAGCTGGACGCTGCGGACTTACCAGAAAATACAGCAGGGGCAAATCAGACCGCTTTATCCACTGCCCCCACACAGCTAGTAGAGCGTCCGCGTCGAGCCGGCAGCCCCTTGCCACTATTGTTGCTGATTGCGATGTTACTAGGGCTTCCCGTCCTAGCGTACTGGCTCATCCCAGGAGTCAAAGAAGGGGTCGATCCCTTGATTGGGCGGGTGCCGGATTCTAATCCCGATCCTGAGCCGGTTACTCCTGTGGTCGATGCCTCTGTAGAGTCCTTAAACGTGGGTTCTCTGATCCGAATTCAAAATTTGGCACCAGAAGCCGTTGAAGGTCAAACTCAGCTAGCACAGTTACTCAGCCAACCGGGACAACCAGATATTGCCGGCTCAGTGTCGGCAGGCAGTGTTGTGAAAGTTCTTCGTAAACAGACAACCGCTGATCGGATGAGCTGGTTGCAACTCCAAGTCTGCTGGATACCGCCCCGAAGTCGGGTTAACTCAGCCGCTAGCCAACCACAGCTAGCTGAACGTGAGGCTGCGCCCGTTAACAATAACACTGAGCAACGCTTGAATAGTCCTACACCCCAGCAAACGCCGGTAGTTAAACCCAGCGGCAAAGCTACGACTGTCGAACCAGTCACTCGGCCTCCTGTGCGACAAAATCCGATTGGCTGGATGGCAGAGGAGAAAGTTCGCTCGGTCGCCCTTGCTATTCCCGATCCGAAACCCGAACAGGTGGGTGAGTGTGTTCAAGAGCCGGCTACCTCCCCAGCAGCAACCACCGCCCCACCTCCTTCTGCCGCTACGCCGACTCCATCTGCCTCTCCCCAGCCAAGTCAGCAGTAAGGGAGAGTTTCACCCCTGAGGTATATTTAAACAATTTTTGAGGGAAACCTTCCCCTTAGGATTAGCACTGACCCGCTCACACTCATCTAGCACCCAACATTTAAGCCCATTGCCACTCTGTGTGGCCGTTTTGTGTTGTGTCTGCCGGGAATAAATCGGGCAGTCCCAGCCGGAAGTTCTTCTTGCTGTAAAGGTGTAGGCACCTCAGTCGCAATCTAAAATCTCAATCTAAAATTTAAAATGATAGGAGCCGGCAATTTCCGAGTATAGAGCTGTCTGATGCCCAAACGTTTGACTATCGAGGCTCACTTAAGCCTTAAAGATTTAGAGACTCGCTATCGTAAAGCCAAAGACCCCGTCGCTCGCAGTCATTGGCAGATTGTGTGGCTCTTGGCTCAAGGCAAACCCACCCACGCCGTGGTCGAGGCAACCGGCTATTCTGCCACCTGGGTCAGGAAAATAGCCGGTCGCTATAACCAATGTGGAGCCGAAGGGCTAGGTGATCGCCGGCATGAAAATCCAGGGGGCGAACCCTTGCTGTCAGAACAGCAGCAGCAAGAACTCTGGGAAGCTCTACAAGGCCCAGCTCCCGACGGTGGGCCGTGGAATAGTCGCAAAGTGGCAGAATGGATGGCCACCCAGATCGGGCGTCAGGTATCCGATCAGCGAGGCTGGGATTACCTACAGCGGTTGGACATTAGCGGACAGCGCCCAAGCCGGCGAGAAACGGTTGATAAGTAATGGGGCATTGGGCATTGGGAATGATACATTTCTCCTACTCTCCCACTCAGGACTCAGGACTCATTTCACAAGCCGGTGAGCAGACACAGTAGCAGCGCTTCAGTCCATTCCACAACTGCGCCGTAGGTATCGCCGGTGTGACCTCCTAATTTGCGATTAAACCAAGCGCCGGTAAGCACGGCAATCGCACCGCCCCCCAAAGCCATGCCGACGGCAACTAGCCATTGATCACGATTTAGAAGAATTTGTAACCCACTCAAACCGAGGAGTAACACCAAACCCGGCAAAAGATCCAGCGGTGAATGCATGGAAGCTTTGTGAATCGCGCCTTTGCCAATGGTTTTGAGATAGGGATAGCGGGCAATCGCCACCAGTTGGCCCCACCGGCCCCAACCTGCAACCGCCATCAAGGCTAGCCAGCGATAGCCATCTAAGTCGTGCAGGCCGGCTGTTTTGAGCAACAGCAGGGCAACGGCAGCCATGGCCCCAAATGCCCCCGTAACGCTATCTGCCATGACTTGCAGCCGCCGCTGAGGGTCAGGCACGGCTAGCCCATCGGCAGTATCCATCGCACCATCAAGATGCAGTCCGCCGGTTAAAGCGATCCAAGTGACAACGACTAAGACTGATCGCGTTAGCACCGGCATTGCTAGCTGCTGCAAGCCGGCATCTAAAAGTCCCAAAAGTCCCCCAATCATGATGCCGATCGCTGGGGCCATCCGCGCGATTCCTCGAAATTCAAGCGTCCAAGCCGCTGGCACCGGCAAACAGGTATAGAATGCAATCGCAGCAGCTAGAGTCTCTCCTTGCCGGCGCATAAACTGGATGCTTTCTCTGGCTAACCTTTGATGCTCCGCCATATAAAAAAAATTCCTATTTTTCCTTGTGCAGGGGACTAGCTTGCCCCCCTGACCTGTGCCAGAATTGTACCCAGAACACCTATTCGCTGCCTGTTCCGGTGGGTGTGTTAATACAGAAATAAGGCTCCCACTGGATGCCGCCGGTTTCGCTGCAAGCAAGGATTTGACACCAGAGGCTTTTCCCCATGAATTCTGATCAATCAAACATCAGGGTGCCCGCCCCCTGTATCATAGACACTGGCATTGTTGTGAACAAGCTAGATATGCGCCGCTTGCTCGCCGATCTAGGGCGAGTTCACTACATCCACACCCAAGATGGTAAATGGCAAAGCGAGGGTGAAGGATTTGTGATTGAGGTGTTTGCCGATCCTCATCGCTCTACCCTTGTCGCTAACCATGCTCTTTATCTAAATGTTTATAGTTTTGACTATCTAGAGCTTAAGCGCTCTGGTGAGCGGGAAAGTTATTTTGAACTTGTTCAGGAGAACCGGCATCTGCAGCTTATCCCCCTCTCTAACCCCCTACAAGAGCAACACACCAGCCACTTAAATGCTGCTGCCTTGGAGGCTGTACTCACGGAGGTACTTTCCGCCAAGTTGGATGCTGAAATGGACGACGAAGGAACCTTCCCGTTTTAAAGTTAAGGGTGAAGTGCAAACGCACCAGCGTTCAACTGTTAAAGTGCTCAGTTTTTAGCTGACGGATCAATTCAAACCTCTCCAACTGCCTGTTGATTTTTTATTTTGCTTGACAAATTTAAATTTAAATGCTTAAAAGCCTGCAGCCATACCCATGCGCGAGCAGGAGTTTTTTTGACGCCTCACGGGCCGGTGGAGACACCTTGCTTTATGCCGGTGGGAACGTTGGCCACTGTGAAGACGGTGACGCCTGACCGGCTGGAAGCTGCAAATGCCCAGATGGTTTTGGCAAATACCTATCACCTGCACCTGCAACCGGGAGAAGAGATCGTTGCCGGTGCCGGCGGCTTGCACCGATTTATGGGGTGGGATGGGCCAATGTTGACGGATTCTGGAGGTTTCCAGGTCTTTAGTTTGAGCAAGCTACGCACCATCACAGAAGAAGGTGTGACCTTTCGCTCTCCGAGGGATGGCAAACTTATTCACATCACCCCAGAACGCTCGATTCAGATCCAGAATCGACTGGGGGCAGATGTGATTATGGCCTTTGATGAGTGCCCGCCCTACCCCGCTAGCCGAGAAGCAGTTGAGTTAGCGACAGAACGTACTTATCGCTGGTTAGAACGCTGTATAGAAGCGCATCGGCGTCCTGATCAAGCGCTGTTTGGCATTGTTCAGGGGGGGGTCTATCCGGATTTACGCGTTGCTGCCGCCGAAGCTCTGGCCAAGTTGGATCTACCGGGTTATGCCATTGGTGGGGTGAGTGTGGGGGAACCGGCAGAATTCATCGCCCAGATCGCTCAAGTCACAGCGCCGTTGCTGCCGGCAGACAAACCCCGCTATCTCATGGGAATTGGCACTTATCGGGAAATGGCCAAAGCCATCGCTGCCGGTGTTGATTTATTTGACTGCGTGATTCCCACCCGTTTTGCCCGTCATGGAGCAGTTCTGGTGCGAGGGGAGCGCTGGAACATTAGAAACGCCCGATTTCGAGAGGATTTTACACCTCTAGATGACACTTGCCCCTGCTATACGTGCCTGAACTTCAGCCGCGCTTATTTGTGCCATCTCATCCGCTCAAAGGAAATTCTCGGCTACACATTGCTATCCATTCACAACATCACAGAACTGATTCGCTTTAACCGGCAAATTCGCGACGCCATTCTCGCAGATCGCTTTACAACAGAATTTGCCTACTGGTTGAGCGATGAGCCGGCTCAAGTATGAGCAGCTCATGTTACGATCCATGTCAATTATTAAAACTGTGTTGGAGAGGTAGGTATCTGTATGGACGCAGCACTGCTGTTGGCAAAACTGCCTGAAGCTTACGCAATTTTTGACCCCCTGGTAGATGTTCTACCGATCATCCCAGTATTTTTCCTCCTGCTGGCTTTCGTTTGGCAAGCTGCCGTAGGTTTCAGATAAGAAGAGGGATTAGGGGGTTAGAGGCAAGGGGCTAGAGGTTAGGGAAGAGTGGAAGAGTGGATAAAAATGCCTCATCCCTCTACTCTCCCACTCAGCACGCCCCTAACCCCTTGCTTTTACTAAGCGCGGCCTCCCATTGCCTTTTGGAATGCCGGCCTAGAAGATATGCGCTGAATATAATCCACCACAGCCGGGTACTCGCTCAGGTCTAGTTTGAGCATCATGGGAATATAAGCCAACATAGACCCAACTGCTGCATCGGCGACACTGAACTCCTCACCAAGCAAAAAAGATTGCTGCTGGAAAATTTGATTCAGCGGCGTCATCAACTTCTTCGTTTCACGCTCGCGGCTGGCTTCAACAAAAATCCCTGGGCCTAAAGTAGCATTGGCAAAAATCACCCACTGGTCGATCTCGGCACGCTGTTCTAAGGAAGAAGGCATCTTGCCATACTTCTCGGCCAAGTAAATCAAAATTGCCCCAGACTCCCAAAGTTTTAAATCACCATCCACAATGGCCGGCACTTTACCCATCGGGTTGATGGCCAGGAAATCAGGGTTTAAATGCTTACCGGCTTGCATATCGAGCAGGACAAACTCGTAAGGAACTTGAATTTCCTCTAAATACCACTGCACGATTGAGGCGCGACTGCGAGCACCGCCATAGAGTTTTAACACGGATTTAATCCTTAGCCTTAAACACAACGATTATGATGTTAAGGCAATTCCAGCTAAACCAAAGCAGTGGGTGCTGCCGGTGTGTTACTTCAAAGTAGCCGGCACAAAAATTTCTTTGCATTGCAAGACCCTATTGCAACAGAACTAAAAAATATTGAGTGGAAAACAGCCCTTTAAAACCGGCTCATTTTGTTTATCGAGTTCTCTGTAGGATTTCAATATATTATTAATTTTTGTTAAAAATTATGTCTTTAAGTTAGTTTATTGACACTGATGCGAATAATTCCCTAGGGCTATAAATTATTAATTTTTGTTAAAAATAACGTTTTAAGCCCGCTTGCTCATATTGATGTGATCGCTTTGCTAGAGATTTCGTCAGTGTTGAACAATCAGTTGAATTATTAGCAGCGAAATCACGGATGCTGTGCTGGGTGAGTGCAGTGTAATCTGGAATTCAGACAGAGTCAGTTGTACCGACCACGCCCTGTCTCATTTGCGCCAACAGCGTTGAGGAACCAGTTGCCTAATTGTTTTCTTAATCTTGCTGACCATCCAGCTAAAGATTTAGCACCCGATGGTAATTTTCTTGTAACGAATCTAAACAATAGTGCCGAGAATGCCAGCTAGGACTTAACTGTGTGCAATCAATTCACAAGAAACGACATAGATTTGCAGACTCTTAATGAGCAGATGGGAGCGCCTGCACATTTAAGTTGCTCTTGTCAAGATGGGAGTTCGGGATCTTCAGAACACAGCCCGTTCATACAGGAAGTGTCACTTTCTGGAAGCGCAATGGCAACCAGAAACAGATGTGTGTGTCAGCATAGTATTCAGCGTTTGGTGACAGCGCCAGTTAGGGTAGAGTCTGTTATGCCACAGGCCCATTGCCCTAGTGAAACCTTTCCTATGCAGGCACACCGAGTGCAACTCATGCAGCAACCGGCCCGTCCCATCGATTTAGGGCAACAAATTGCTCACATTATCCGGACAATCTCTGATCCGGAAACGTTGCTAAACGCAATTGCGACTGCGTTGGGGCAAGCGTTTGAGGCAGATGGCTGCCTGGTTGCACTTCAAGACAACCATTTGCCCCAACAGATATATGGATATCCTAGCAGCACTCAAGCGGTGCTGAGTTCAGAGTCAGTTCAGCAGATTGCGCCGGCAGCCATGCAAGCGCTGCTGGAGGATTCTGACCTTCTGGCCATTTCTAATCTTGAGAGTGATGAGTCCAATCGTGCGAGGGCCGTTTTATGGCAAGCACTAGAAGTTCAGGCGATTTTAGGAATTCAAACACGGTTTCAAGGTCAGGTAAATGGAGGGATCGTTGTGATGCACTCGCAGCCTTACTGTTGGACAGACTCAAATAAAGAGTTGCTGCAAGAAATTTCAGAGCCGGTGGCCATCGCCATTTCTCAAGTTTTACAAGCCGGGGTAATCGGGTCTTTGCAGAAGCAGGTGGGGGCCTTCACCCAACACCGAAACCTGATTAACAAGTTAACTATGGCTATTCATAATGCCTTAGACCTGAATCAGATTCTCCAGATGGCGATTGATGGAGTCGCACAAACCTTCCAGGTCAATCAAGGTCTGATTTTGCTGTTGAAATATGCAGATCCCTTATTTGCGACTCGCTCAGTGCCGGCGCAGGGGAAACGCATTCCTAAAGCTAGGGCAACCATCGTTTGTGAGGCGTCTGAGGTGATCGCTGCCGGGGAACCAGAACCGCAGCAACCGGCGAGCACGCTGTTAAATCAGTCATTTTGGGTCTCCGAGTGTGCTTTGTGTGCTTTAGCCTTTACTGACTCCCCCAAGCCCCTGGCCATCGCTGACAAACGCCAGGTCTTGACTTTAGATTCAGACACAAGGATCTCCTCGATTTTTAATCCAGAGGGAATGCCGGCGCTGCTATTAGTTCCCTTGATAGGGGTGCCCAGCGGTTCGATCTCAGCCGGCACTATCTTAGGGTTTTTAGCCTTACAGCACTCTTCACCCCGCCCTTGGGCCACAGATGAATTAGAACTCGTAGAATTAGTGAGCGCTCAAGTGAGTACCGCCATTATCCAAACCCAGACAATGCAGCACGTCCAAGCCCTTGTTGAAGAGCGCACTGCTCAACTGCAAAGCAGCTTGGAAGTTCAAGGCAAATTGTATGAAAAAACGCGCCAGCAAATTGACCAGCTGCGCCGGTTAAATCAGCTCAAGGATGAATTTTTGGCAACAATGAGTCATGAGCTGCGGACGCCACTGACGAGTATGACATTAGCCATCCGAATGTTACGCCAACCAGGGCTGTCTGAAGACCGGCGGGACAGATATCTAGATATTTTGGAGCAGCAATGTAACCAAGAAACGAATCTGATCAACGACTTGCTGACCCTACAGAAGTTTGAATCCAATCAAGCTGACCTACAGCTGCAAAAGGTAGATTTGAAGCAATTAATCAGCGATATCGGCCAGCCTTTTGAAGAGAAATGGGCTGCCAAGAAATTAACGCTAGTGTTAGATTTACCCAAGCAAGCATTGAAAATCCAGACTGATAAAGATAGTTTGAACCGGATTCTTGAAGAACTTTTAACCAATGCCGGCAAGTATGCTGAACCGGGAAGCGCTGTTGTCTTGCGTGCCCATCAGCAAGTTAATCAAAGCAATCATGAATTTGTCCTGAGTGTGTCCAACACCGGCCAAGGAATTTCTCCCGAAGAGTTGCCGCATATTTTTGATAAGTTTCGGCGCGGCCAAGGAGTGACTCAACAGGCAATTGCCGGCACCGGCTTAGGGCTGGCTTTGGTCAAGTGTTTAGTGCAGCATTTAAATGCCACCATTAATGTGTCTAGCAATGCTTTAGACGCTGCCTCTGCTTGGGAAACTTGCTTTACCCTCACCCTTCCCCAGGTTTTTGACAGCACCAAAATCTAGATCCAGCTCAAACACGGTATTCAATCGTGCTTTATATGGATTGTTGGTAGGTTTGGCATTGCTCACTCTATTATTTATTGCCCGATGGGTGAGAAACTTTTCCTTGTAGTCCGGACAATGGGGGATTTCAAGTCGGCAACAGCATTCATAGATGCCTGAGGGCTTATATAATAGCAGTTTAGATGGGTAGCTTTTAAATGTTGCCTTAAACACTTCCTGCCGGCAAATTTCGCCCTGCAAAATCTAGGCAACTATTTTGCAAAAGATGATAAGGGATCTACAAATAAGTAATAATGCTTCAAAAGATCACACCACCCAAGCCACTACGCTGGCAACGGCCTCGATATTCTCCCATAGCCCGTCAAATCGATGTTTTTGGGGCTGCCAGCAAGTTTATCTTTTATCTGTGGTGGGATGCCAATTTTAATCACAAATCTTCAAGGCGGAAAAAGCAAC
This sequence comes from Microcoleus sp. FACHB-672, assembly GCF_014695725.1. Taxonomy (NCBI): domain Bacteria; kingdom Bacillati; phylum Cyanobacteriota; class Cyanophyceae; order Oscillatoriales; family Microcoleaceae; genus Microcoleus; species Microcoleus sp. FACHB-672. The sequence goes on from NZ_JACJOU010000033.1 coordinate 386,374, forward strand.
GCGCTCAGTGGTTAGTCAAGACGCTGCTAAATTTAGGGCCGACTTTTATTAAAATTGGGCAGACGCTCTCTACCCGCGCCGATCTGCTCCCCATAGAGTATGTAGAAGCTTTATCCCAGCTGCAAGATCAGGTTCCGCCGTTTAGTGGGGAACAAGCAGCCGCGCTGGTTGAAGCAGAACTCGGCAATTCTATCTTTGCTTTGTATCGGGATTTTGACAAAATCCCCCTTGCGGCTGCCAGTCTGGGACAGGTACACAGGGCACGGCTGCACACAGGAGAAGAAGTCGTTGTCAAAGTGCAGCGCCCAGGCTTGCAGCAGTTATTTGATGTGGATGTGATAGCCATGCGTAAAGTCATGCGCCTTTCGCAGCGTTATTTTTCGTGGACAAAAAAGTACGACTTAGATGCAATTTATAAAGAATTTTTTACGATTTTATATCAAGAAATTGATTATTTACAAGAGGGAAAAAATGCGGATCGCTTTCGCCAAAATTTCAATGGTTATCGAGATATTATTGTGCCGAAAGTTTATTGGAAATACACGACCAATAAAGTGCTGACACTGGAATATTTACCAGGAATCAAGATAGATGATCGTCAAACATTGCAAGCGTGTAATATTAACGTTAAAAAACTTAATCAACTCGGAATTTGTTGTTATTTAAAACAGTTATTGCAGGATGGTTTTTTTCAGGCTGATCCCCATCCGGGAAATCTGGCGGTAAGCCAGGATGGAAGCTTGATTTTCTATGATTTCGGGATGATGGGGGAGGTACACGCTCTGGCAAAAGACCAGATGATTAAAAACTTTTTTGCTGTTTTGAGGAAAGATACCGATGAGGTTCTTGAGACATTAGTTAAAATGGGTTTAATTGAGCCGGTGCCAGATATGACGCCAGTGCGCCGGCTCATTACATTTCTTTTAGATAAATTCACTGAAAAACCTATAGATGTACAGGCATTTAATGAAATTAAAGGTGAATTGTATGTAATGTTTGAGCAGCAGCCATTTCGCTTGCCGGCGCAGATGACATTCATTTTAAAGGCATTAACAACGCTTGACGGTATTGCTAGGACGCTTGATCCTGAGTACAATTTAATGACAGCCGTTCAGCCTTTTGTGAAAAGTATTACTGCCTCTAAGGGACAAGGCAATACAATCGGAGAACTTGCCAGACAAGCACGAGATTTTATTAAATATAAGCTGAATCAGCCAAGTGGCGCTGAAATTTTAATCGCCCGGTTAGAAAAACGAATTGAAGACGGTGAGTTACAAGTGCGGGTGCGTTCTCTAGAGAGTGATCGCGCCCTCAAGCGCATTCATCTAGCGCTTAAAAGCTTAATTTATGCGTGTTTTACGGGATTTATCTTTATAGCCGGCGCGGTGATGCTGGTAGGGAATTTTAAGGTTTGGGCAGTCGCGGCTTTCAGCGTATCGGGAATTGTATTTATGGTGTTGTTGCACTCTTTAATTGTTTTAGGAATTAAAGAAAAACTCGATAAACTAGCTGAAAAATAAAGTATTTCTTTGTAAGGCAATAGTTGTCGGCTTTTACTGGATAAATCTAATAAATTTATTTAAATCATCTTAATTCTATTTAATGCTTTCATAATTATTAAAATTGCCAAATAATCCATTTAAAAATATCCGAGCTTGCAACAATCAATTTCGCTTTTTCTAAAAAAATGGTTTTGAAGAAGGCAAATATTTTTTCAATGATATAGAAATAATTAGTGAAAAATCACCACACGCGGATATCTTCCCTTATTTCTCCTAAAATCTCAATGTAGACCTGTCGGAGAAAAAACACTTTGAGTCTAACGCTTTATTTCCTCCGCCACGGGCAGACAGCCCGCAGTCGAGAAAATGTCTTTTGCGGTTCCATCGACCCAGAATTAACCCCAGAAGGGCTGGAAATGGCACAAGCTTTTGCGGCTGCCTACCGTTCCACACCCTGGAGTGCTATTTTTTCCAGTCCGATGCAGCGAACGAGGGCAACGGCGCAACCTCTGTGCGATGCAGTGGGCGTGGAAATGCAACTGCGGGAGGGGCTGAAGGAAATCAACTATGGCAAATGGGAAGCTCAAACAGTAGAAACAGTCAGCCGCGAGTATCACGATGACTACATCCGCTGGACAGCCGATCCCGCCTGGTATCCCCCGACTGAGGGAGAATTAGCGGTTGCGATCGCGACTCGCGCTTTGCACGTCATTGAAGAAATCAAGCAGCACTACAACACCGGCAACGTTTTGATTGTCGCCCACAAGGCAACCATCCGAATTATACTGTGCAGCCTGCTAGGAATTGATGTAGGACGCTTCCGCTTTCGCTTGGGATGTCCAGTCGGATCGGTTAGCATTGTTGAATTTGGCTCTAATGGCCCATTACTTCAGAACTTGGCAGATCGCACGCATCTCAGTGAGCGCTTGCGGACATTACCGGGGACATAAACTGACATTTTGCTTCGGAGTTTTGGCATCTTATCTCAGTGCAAGAGAGGTGCGAAATTTAACGAAAACACTCAGCCGATATTGTCAGGAAAACAACAGTCTTAAACTGGCAAGCTTCAGAGCTTGCCAGTAACCTTTTGTGTAGAACTATTCACCGTGGAGATTTGCTTGTGGATGCCAGACTAGAAAGAGCCGCAGAACTCAAGGAAGATTTAATTGAGTTTGTGTTTGAGGCAGAGGGAGATTTGGCAGTTGCCCTAGAGGCGTATGTTGCCACGCAGCCCCATCGAGGAGAACAATTTGACAGGGCTGAAAGAGATTTGGTGATTGATACCTTTCTCATCGAAGGAAAAGTTGGCGAGAAAACGCCGATGGATTTATTTCTAGAAAGCCGGCCCGAATTATCAGAGAGTGAGCGCAATTTAGTGAGAGGTTGGCAGCGCAGCTTCACCAGTTTATTTGCGGTTAGCCAAAATTTACCGGAAGGCTTTGAACTGATGAACTGGTTGACCGCAAAAAACTATACGGTCAAGCCTAATAATGAGCGAGCGCGAGAAGAAATGGCATCCTTTAAGCAGGGAGAAATTTTACTTACGCGAATTGCGCCGGTAACGGAGACTTACTGGATGTTTTCTGGCCCTTGTACACAAATGGGGAGTTTAGGCAAACCCAAACTGGCTGTGGCGATTGGGAATTTTAAGGACAAATACAGGAAACATTTGTACAGCGACGCGCCAGAATTGCTGGAGCAGGCGTGGCAGTCGGTGGAGCAATATCACGAAAATTTTCTTGAGTTTTTCGGCAGTGAGGAAGTGACGATGCCGGGATATCAGTTGAGCAAGAAGATTACTGAGTTTCAGGAAGTGATGACAAAAAAAAGGCTGACGGCAGCCGGCATTGATGAATCTAAATCGCTTTCTGAACTTGCTCAAGAAGCAGGAGTTGACGAAGAAGAAATTAAAGCTGCCGCAGCTTCTGCCGGCGCTGATTCAAAATCGATTGATCAAATGTTTGATCCGCAACAAGCCGGCAAAATGGTGACACCGAAGATTGAGCTGCCGGCAGAGTTGAAGAAAGCCGAACAGGTGACGGTACTTGCTCATCCACGTTGGGGTCAGATGTTTCTGCCAACCTACAGTCGGTTTAAAACTTTACTGGAAGCTGAAGACTGGCAGACAGTGGAAGGCGCAGAAAAGCTGGTTCGCAAATATCTGGAAGATCCGGCGATTAATGTTTTTATCTGGCGGCGGCTGGCTCAGCAGTATCCAACTGGGATGGAAAAGCTCTTGCAAGGCGTTTTAGGGCGTCCTGACTTCACTCTTAAGCAGGATTTAGACGCCCTGATGAAGGAATTTAATAAGCCTTTAGAGCCAGAACTTCCAGAAATTGCCAGTGTGCCGGTGCATCTGCACGATCTGTTTCAAGAAGCGATTACAGAGGTCAGTAAATCTCAATCCAAATCCAAAGGAAACAAGAAGACTGCAAAAGGTTTTCAGCGGTCTTAAACAGCCCTGGAGTAGGCGAAAAAGCTTAGATGGGATTGCCGGCACAACAGCCCTGTGACTCGTGTTGTCGGCAGCCAAGCGCAAGGGTTCTGGTCTATATCCTGAGAGACTTCTGCGGTTAGATTAGACCGCCGTAGACAAAAATCGGACGAGGGGCGGGGAAGTGAAGAAAATGTAGGGGCGTTTAATGTTTAATGTTTAATTCGCTTTCGACTTGCCCCTCATCCCACCCTAATCTAAAGGATGAAAAATTACTTGCATAGAAGTAATTCAGCATTTTTACAGATAACTTAATTAAACGTTATAACTTGAGACAGATTTTGTATAGGAGAATCTCGCTTTTCTCAAATTCAATGCTTAAATAATAAGAAGAGGGCAGCCGGAGAAAGGGATTTGCGCCGGCATTAGAAAATGGGCGCAAAGATAACGCAGTGGTTGTGTGGCATTTATCTAGGCTTTAAATCAGCCTCATAAGAAATCTTTCCCCACTCCAGCGCCCGTCCAATAACGGATCGGTATGCAAAGGGAGCACTAATATGAAACGACTTTTAACTATCCTTCTGTCTTTGAGTGGTGTTGTTTTTATCAGCACGAATGCACTTGCTAAGGAAGAAAAGCTTTACATCGCCCTTCAAGACAATCCCAACCCAAGCAACACCCAAGGCGTCAGTCAGGCAGAACTGCTGAAACCAATTGAGCCGGCAGTTGATCCTGCACCTCTGCAAATTGCTATTGAGGAAGCAAATCAACAGCTACAGTCGCCAGAAAGCCGGCTAGGCAACTTAAACATTAATAACGAACCGAGCCTTGTTGAGCCGCTGTGTCTCGAGCCTTGCGCTCCAATACAGTCTAGTCCTGCTGATCGTCCGGACGGAGTGGGGGTGCAATGGCCGGTGAAGTAGCCGATCTAGAGTGTCCAGTGGGGCGGTTGCAAGAGTACCGAGTGCTCTAAAAAGCTTTCAGAACTTTTGGGGCTATCCATTAGACCCAATGGGATTGCTTCAATGTACGTTACTCTAGGGAAAGATACTAACTTTCTCATTTGCTGTGCTGCCTTATCGACGTTCTGCTGCATTTGTTGGCTTAGCTGCTTGCTTGCTGATCTCTGTGACGTCTTGTGCCAATAGCCCCACCGGCAAGGCGCTAGAGCAATCTTTAGCGGCAGATCCCCGACTCCAAGAAAATCCTGCTACCTTTACCCCCCCACCAGCTCAAAGTAGCCGGCCAGATGAGGCTGCTGCTGAGCTGCCGGCTGATTTTCCGAGTGAAATTCCCTTATATCCAGACGCGAAACTACAGGAAGCCAAGCCGCTGCTTGATGCCGCCGGCAACCCAGATGAACAAGGGCAGGTGACGCGCTGGACGACTTCCGACTCAAGTACCTTAGTCCAGAACTTTTACCGCAAGCAGTTTCAAGAAAACAAATGGCAGTTGGTCAGCCAACCGGCAGACGACCGCAAAGGCTCATTTGAAACCTCCCTGGATAATTTACAGGTAAAAGTGTTTGTGGAGCCGGCAGGGCAAAAATTAACCGATGGCGCGAATTTGGTGATTAAATACCGGCGTGATGCAGGTGATACAGCCCAGGTAAAACCGGACAAATCACCCAATGCTATGGTCGGCGGATCTCCTAGTTCAACAACCACTTCTGTCGGCGGATCTCCCAGTTCAACAACCACTTCACCCAGCCCAACGCCAACCAAACCGACTAAGTCCGGAAGCTTTACAGACTTGAATAAAGCGCCGGCAGAATTGCGCCAGTCTGTTGAAGATTTGGCAGCGCTAGGGGTACTGACGCCTGAAAATGCCGCAGTTAAAACAAAAGAATCGGCTGCCGGTGACAAGTTTGAGCCAAATAAAATCATCACTCGCCGGGAATACGCCCGTTGGCTGGTTGCGGCAAACAATCAAATTCATAGCAACCAAGCGGCGAGAAAAATTCGTTTGGGATTAGAAACTGCTGAACCGGCTTTCTCAGATGTCTCCCGCAAAGATCCCGATTTTGCCGTCATTCAAGGACTCGCCGAAGCCGGCATTATTCCTAGCTCACTTTCTGGAGACGGGACAGATGTCTCGTTTCGCCCCGATGCCCCACTGACGCGGGAGCAACTGTTGCTTTGGAAAGTACCATTAGATACGCGTCGGTCTTTACCAACCGCCTCGACTGAAGCAGTGCAGCAAACTTGGGGTTTCCAAGATGCGGCAAAAATCGATCCTAAAGCCTTGCGTGCGGTACAGGCAGATTTCCAAAATGGAGAACTGTCAAATATTCGTCGGTCTTTTGGTTATACAACGCTGTTGCAACCCAGCAAGCCGGTGACTCGTGCAGAAGCCGGTGCAGCGCTTTGGTATTTTGGCTTTCAGGGTGAAGGACTCTCTGCAAAAGATCTGCTGCAAGCCAAGCGTCAGAGCAACTAAACGAGCTATAGCCGCCAAAAGCAGGATATACTTTTGGCCCAGGTTGCGGATTTTAAGGCAAACTACATCTGGGGTTATGTAAATCTAAAGGTTAGTGGGACACATACTTATTGTGTTCCCCTTATCCTTATAATAATGTGGGTCAATCAGCCTTTAAGGCACTACCTCAAACCGCCTAGTTCGTCTACATAAATTTTTAGATGCTCAAAAACTGCATCAGAGAATTTCTACTAACGAAAGCTGTTCAACGACTCCACTGAGCTAGTGAACCGAAAAGCCTAAATAGATGACTCGTACCATAAGTAGCTAAATTCGGGCTAGAGAGAAGGGTCCGTTATATGAACTTGAGCGGCCAAAGTAAAATCTCAGAGATTATTAAAACTGATCAAAGCCAACTGTTGGCAGATTGGCTCTCTGAGCAAGTATCTGTAGGTATCCGTAAAGACCTAATTAGGGAGACAGAACTGCGGGAAGAGTGCCGGGAATTTCTTGAGCTGTTAGCAGTTGCAGCTCACGAGGGGAACTTAACCGACATTCAAGCACCGGAGTGGCGTAGCGTGCGCGAGATGCTTGGGTCAATTTCGCGCTCACGCAGCCAGAAAGGCTTCACGCCATCAGAAACCGCAGTCTTTGTTTTTTCTTTGAAGCAACCTTTGTTCACCCGGTTGCGCTCACAACTTGCACAGGATAGCGAAAGCCTTCTCGAAGAAATTTGGTTGGTTAGTACGCTCCTGGACAAGCTTGGCCTCTGGACAACAGAGAGCTATCAAAAAGCCCGAGAAGAAGTGATCCTGCGCCAGCAAGAGGAACTGATGGAACTGTCAACGCCGGTTGTAAAGCTGTGGGACGGCATTTTAGCTCTACCCATCATTGGCACCCTCGATAGCGCCCGCACCCAAGTGATGATGGAGTCACTGTTGCAGAAGATTGTAGAGACGGGATCGGAAGTCGCCATCATCGATATTACGGGAGTGCCAACCGTTGATACTCTGACGGCTCAGCACTTACTCAAGACAGTGACTGCGGCTCGTCTGATGGGCGCTGATTGCATCCTGAGCGGAATTCGTCCTCAGATTGCTCAAACGATTGTCTACTTGGGCGTAGATCTCGCTGATGTGATTACCAAGGCGTCCCTAGCCGATGCCTTTCTTCTAGCCCTCAAGCGAACTGGAGCCACGATCTCTCGCCCGCAAACACGCAATTAAGGAGTTTTATGGAACGTATCCCTATACTCCAGATGGGCGACTTCCTTCTGGTGACGATTCAAGTCGATATGCATGATCGCCTAGCGATGGCTTTGCAAGACGACCTGACCAACCGCATTAACCGAACAAGCGCCCGGGGTGTGCTGATAGATATTTCAGCACTGGAGATCGTTGATTCTTTTATTGGACGGATACTGGGAAACATTGCCAAAATGTCGCGTGTACTTGATGCTGAAACGGTCGTTGTTGGAATGCAGCCGGCAGTCGCCATCACTTTGGTAGAGTTGGGACTCTCCTTAACCGGCATTCGCACAGCCTTAAACGTTGAAAAGGGAATGACGCTCCTGCGTAAATCGTTGGAGGCTTCTCCTGGGGGGAGCATAGATGGTCGTGCAGAGGTCTGAAACGATGAGCATCCAGTCCTCCGCAGACGTAGTGCTAGTACGGCAAGCCGTGCGTCAGTTTGCTGTAGAACTAGGTTTTAGCTTGATAGATCAGACGAAGATGGTGACGGCGGCAAGTGAGCTGGCACGCAACACGTTAGACTATGGCGGGGGCGGGACTGTAAAACTTGAAGCCCTACAGGAGGGAATCCGTCGGGTTCTGCGACTGACTTTTGAAGACAGTGGGCCAGGAATTCCGGATATTGAGCTGGCACTAAAAGATGGCTTCACAACCGGCGGCGGACTGGGTATGGGCTTAAGTGGGTCAAAGCGACTGGTAAACGAATTCAATATCGTTTCCCGTGTCGGAGAAGGCACAAAAATCACGATTACAAAGTGGAAGTAAGTTAATTATGAACGCTCCCGTTGCCTTGCCCATCTTAGAGTCTAGTCAGGTTGGTGAAGCGCGACGGATAGCGATGGCAATTGCCACGCGTCTCGGCTTCCATGAAACTCAGCGGGCGCAGGTTGGTATTGTCGTAACTGAGGTCGCAAATAACCTAGTTCGGCACGCGAAAGACGGTTTGCTGCTGCTACAGGCTGTAACTAAAAACGACATAGCGGGGATGGAAATCCTAGCCTTAGACAAAGGGCCGGGAATCAACAATATCCAGGATTGTCTGCGCGACGGGTTTTCTACAGGAGGGACTCCTGGAAATGGTTTGGGGGCGGTTAGCCGGCTTTCTGCTTTTTTTGATATTCAGTCTGCTCCCAAGGTGGGGACAGCTTTATTAAGCCACCTCTGGGCTAGCCCCATGCCGGTAAAGCAATCGAACAACAATCTAGAGATTGGTGTCGTCTGCCTACCGATGGCCGGGGAGGAGGTGCCGGGTGATGGGTGGGTAACCGACCAACAGGCCGGTCGTAGTTTGCTATTAGTCGTAGATGGTCTGGGTCATGGCCCTCTAGCCGCCCAGGCATCCTTAGAAGCCGTTCAAATATTTCGAGACAATGTCCGCAAAAGTCCCAAAGAGATTATTGAAGCGGCTCACGCGGCTTTGCGGAGCACTCGTGGAGCTGCTTTAGCGATCGCCGAAGTGGATTTTGAACGACAAGTTGTTCGTTTTGCCGGCGTTGGAAATATCTCTGGCTGCGTTTTTTCTCCCGAAGGAAGCTACAGCATGGTTTCTCACAACGGTACTGTGGGGCATGAGGTGCGTAAGATTCAGGAATTTGTCTATCAGTGGCCTAAAGGAGGGCTTCTGGTGATGCATTCCGATGGGCTGAGTACGCAGTGGCGTTTGGATCGCTATCCTGGTCTTATAACCAGACATCCCAGCCTGATCGCTGGCGTCTTGTACCGAGATTTCTCCCGAGGTCGCGATGACGTAACTGTGCTGGTTGTTCGCGAAGAAAGCTGAAGGGCAAAGAAGTACAGCAGTAAGGGCTAAGGAACAATTAGCCATTAGCAATCCTTCTATTAGCAATTGACCTATGACCAATCTCCTCACTGTAGAAGTACGCTACGAGCAAGATGTTTTTACGATCCGTCAGCGGGCACGGCAGATTGCTCAAGCTTTGGGGTTTGAGTCTCAGGATCAGACGCGCATTGCCACTGCTGTATCTGAAATTGCCCGCAATGCCTTCCAATATGCCGGCGGGGGAAAAGTTGAATTTCGGGTGGAAGGCGAATTGCCTCAGAGTTTGCTGATCTGCATTCGTGACCAAGGGCCGGGCATCGCCAATCTGAAGACTATTCTGGATGGGCAGTATAAATCAGAAACCGGCGTGGGCTTAGGCATCATTGGCACCAAGCGGCTGATGGATCGCTTTCAGATCACTTCCAAGCTAGGGCAAGGAACAGAAGTGTTGATAGGAAAAACCTTGTCGAAGCCGGCACCCATCTTGACGGCAACACGCTTGGGGCAGATTCTTGATGAGTTAGTCATGAAATCGCCTCAAAGTCCATTTGAGGAAATTCAGCAGCAGAACCAAGAACTGCTTCGCACGCTAGCGGAACTCGAAAAGCGTCAAGCCGAGTTGGCCCAGGTCAATCGCGAGCTAGAAGATACCAATCGCGGTGTTGTGGCATTATATGCCGAGTTAGACGAAAAAGCAGTTTCCCTGCAGCGAGCCAATGAACTCAAAACTCGCTTCCTCTCGAATATGAGCCATGAGTTTCGCACGCCGCTCAACTCGATTATGTCCCTCTCCAGAATGCTGCTAGATCGGATGGATGGTGAATTGACCCCCGATCAAGAAAAGCAAGTAACATTTATCCGTCAATCAGCTGAAGGTCTCTCGGAGTTAGTGAACGACCTTTTAGATTTGGCAAAGGTCGAGGCGGGAAAAATTGTGGTTCATCCAAATGAGTTTGAAGTTAGCGATCTATTCGCTGCTCTCAGAGGAATGCTGCGCCCACTTTTGAGTGATAATTCCTCAATTTCTCTGGTTTTTGAAGAACCCATTGGCTTTCCCACGCTCCGCACCGATGAGGGCAAGGTTGCCCAAATTCTAAGAAATTTTATTTCTAATGCCTTGAAATATACCGAAAGAGGTGAAGTTCGCATCAGAGCTGAACTGGATAGCAACACGGTTGTCTTCTCTGTGTCTGATACAGGTATCGGGATTGCACCTGAAGATACTGATCGCATCTTCGAGGAATTTATTCAGGTAAATTCTCACCTTCAAAAACAGGTTAAAGGAACAGGTTTAGGACTGCCGCTTTCGCGCAAGTTAGCCGAATTGCTGGGAGGCAGTGTCTCGATCAAAAGTTTACAAGGAATGGGTTCCACGTTTTTTGCCACCATACCAGTTGTTTACAGAAGTGATATAGATGAGGCAGATGAAACCGATGCTCCTTTACAGTTAGATACGACTCGCTATCCGCTATTAGTTATAGAAGATAACCCAGAGACGATCTTCATCTACGAGAAATATTTTGCGGAGTCGATTTATCAGATGATTCCAGCGAGATCGCTCAAGCAAGTAAAACAAGCTTTTCAAAAGTTTAAGCCACGAGCTGTGCTATTAGACGTCTTGCTGGAAGATCAAAATACTTGGGATCTCCTTTCTGAGATGAAAGAAAACGCTTCGACACGAGAGATCCCGATTGTCGTCATCACTGTTATTGACAACGAGAAAAAAGCTCGCGCCTTAGGTGCTGATGCCTTCTTTGTTAAACCAGTGGAACGATTATCGCTTCTCGAAAAACTCAATACTTTAATTAAGCGAGAGCATTTGCAAAAAGTTTTGATTGTTGATGATGACCCAGTATGCCGCTATCTACTCAAGCAATATTTAGCCGATTGTACGGGGACTGCTACTGAGAAAAATTGCTTTAATTTTAAGATAATTGAGGCAAATTCAGGAGACGAAGGCATCCGTTATGCCGGCCAAGAAAATCCTTCTTGCATTTTTCTCGACTTAGTAATGCCAGGTATGAGCGGGTTTGAGGTTTTGGAACAGCTAAAAGCCGATCCAGCAACTCAAAATATTCCGGTCATTATTCATACTTCAAAGGTTCTTGAACCAGAGGAGCGCTCGATACTTGTTGAAAACACAGTAGCAATTCTCTCAAAAGAAAACCCATCACGTGAAGTCGCGACCTCTCATGTGCGAGAAGCTCTTCTTTTAGCTGGACTGGTGCTGCAAACTGGAGTGCAAGATTATGTCTGATAGTAACTTTGTCACGATCTTGCACGTAGACGACAACGAGACCAACCGCTATGTCGTTAATCGGATGCTTCGGAAAGCGGGGTTTGAGGTTCAAGAGGCTGCCACCGGCGAAATAGCTCTGGAATCGGTCGCGCACCAGCCGCCCGACTTAATTATCCTTGACGTGCAGCTGCCAGGGATTAATGGATTTGAGGTTTGCCACCGGCTCAAGGCAAATCCTGCCACTTCATCGATTCCCGTACTGCATCTGTCTGCTAGTTTTGTCGAGAGTAAAGACAAGGCACTAGGGTTAGACACAGGTGCAGATGGCTATCTAGCCCAGCCGGTGGAGCCAATCGAGTTACTCGCAACGATAAAAGCTCTGCTCCGTATCCGAGAGGCTGAAGAGTCGGCACTCGCTTTGGCGAAGGAGTGGCAAACGACCTTCAATGCCATGAGCGATGGTGTGTGTTTACTTGATCGCTTGGGCAGAATTTTGCGCTGTAACAGCGCCATGACAAATCTTCTAAAAAAACCGTTCGGCAAGATCGAGGGTTGCTTTTATCAAGAGCTAATGCAAGAGATCCTGGGCTGCGTTGAGGTTGCTCCCTTAACGCGTGTTCAGGAGACCCGTAGCCGGGAGAACGAGGAGTTAAAGTGTGGGGAACGATGGTTTTCTGTAACGACAGATCCCGTGTTCAATGAGGGTGGAATTTTCACAGGTGCAGTTTATATCGTAGCCGACATTACAGAGCGTAAATGGGCATCAGAAGCGCTGCGGGCCAGTGAAGAGCGGTTCCGCCTATTGTTAGAGAATGTGAAAGACTACGCTATTTTCTTCCTCGACACAAAGGGGCTTGTTATTCGTTGGAGTCTTGGGGCAGAGCGCATTTTAGGGTATCAGGAAGCCGAAATGTTGGGTCAATCTGCCTCAATTATCTATACACCTGAAGACCTAGAGTGCAAGGCCGATAAGCAAGAATTGGAAATAGCAGTAATAGAAGGTCGATCTGAGAATGAACGCTGGCACTTGCGTAAGGACGGCACCCGTTTCTGGGCAAGTGGTATCGTAACGCCCTTACAAGATGAGATTGGGCAACTACGAGGCTTTTCTAAAATCATGCGCGACTTCACTGAGCGTAAGCAAGCTGAAGATGAGCGCAACCAACTACTGGTTTCGGAACAGGAGGCACGGGCTGCAGCGGAGTCAGCAAACCGGATGAAGGATGAGTTTTTGGCGACACTGTCTCATGAACTGCGATCACCTCTCAACGCAATGCTGGGGTGGCTTCGATTACTGAATACCCGCAAATTTGACGAGGCGACGACTGCGCGGGCGATGGAGACGATTGAACGCAGCGCTAGATCACAAGCTCAGCTTGTGGAGGATTTGCTGGATGTTTCCCGCATTATTCAGGGTAAGTTGTCCCTTAATGTCCGCTCAGTTGAGCTTGCTTTAGTTGTTGAGGCAGCTCTTGATACCGTCCGCCCAGCGGCTGATGCTAAGGGCATTCGACTCCAAAGCATACTCGATCCGGCGGCAGGGCCGGTTGCCGGTGACTCAAACCGCTTGCAGCAGATCATTTGGAATTTGTTATCCAATGCGATTAAGTTCACACCTAAAGGAGGAAGCGTCCAGGTTCGCCTCGAACGAATTAACTCCCATGTTGAAATAACTGTCATTGATACCGGCGTTGGCATCAGTCCCGACTTTGTGCCCTATGTTTTCGACCGCTTTCGGCAAGCGGATAGCTCGATTACCCGAACATACAGCGGGCTTGGTCTGGGTCTAGCGATTGTCCGCCACTTGGTAGAATTGCACGGCGGAACCGTTCGTGCAGACAGTCAAGGGGAGGGACAGGGAGCAGCATTTATCGTAACGCTTCCGCTTATGCCGGTCCTCATCGAGACGAGGGAAGTAGAAGGGATTCCCTCAAGGGCTGGAAAGAAAGTTCCATTTGATAATTTACCTTCGCTAGAAGGTTTACAACTACTCGTCGTGGACGATGAAGCTGATTCACGTGTGTTTCTCACTACGGTTTTGGAACAGTGTGGAGCTTCTGTGCGTGCCGTTGCATCGTCTGATTCAGCAATTGAGGCCATCAAATTTCTTAAACCAGATGTTCTATTAAGCGATATTGGGATGCCAGAAGAGGATGGCTACACTTTTATCCGTAAAGTACGGGCACTCTCTCCAGACCAAGGGGGCAAGATTCCTGCTGTTGCCCTAACCGCATACGCTAGGGCTGAGGATAGGATGCGAGCAATTGCTGCCGGATTTCAAATGCACATCCCTAAACCTGTGGAGCCGGCAGAATTAGCGACTGTCGTGGCGAGTCTTGCTGGACGAACCGGCATTCCTAAGCCTTAAATGGCGAGAAAATTATCTAAGTTGATGAGAGCGAAGAAATTTCTCAATCTCTATTAAAACGTATATAGGATTGCTAGAGATTAACGAGATTATTTATGGGTAGCGCTCTATTTTAATGACCACCGGCGCTCGTCTATTTAAAATGAGTTCATTGTGCCTATTTAATAAAATTAATTGGGCTAAAGCTATCAAAACCATTTTTCTCCGACGACCTGTGGGATGAAACCTGGCCGGACTCCTAAATCTTCCCATCCAAATTAAAGCTTCTTCTACTTTATATCGGCAGCTTCTTCCGTTTTTGGAGATTTGGAAAAATTGACCCGGTATATACTCTCCTTGATTTGCCCAATAGGCATACTTTTCTCCCAAAGTAAAGTAGTGGAAGACATTTCTTGCTTGGGATGTTTCTGCTAATTTTTGAGAAACGCCAAGGGAGTTAAACGTAACGGTTGAGCGAATGCAATCCGGGTACTTCACTGCAATTTGTTGAGCGACTTTTCCGCCTAAACTTTCTCCGATTACGTCTGCCTGGTTTCCCGCTTCAGATTGTTGCTTCAGCCAATCCACAGCTCCTTGAGTTTCTGCTGATTTAAAATGCCGTTCCATGCCGGCAATAAAAACATCTGGGGTATCTTCTAGTACGCCCTCGAAAGGATACCAGGAACCGTATCCCCGGATAACCAGAACAGGCGGATTTGTTCCAGAAAGTGGAACTCGACCCTCAGCATAAAAACCCGTCTGGGGATCTTCAAACACTATTTCAATTTTGTATCCTCCAGCAATTTCTTGTCCTTCTAGATGTCTGATATAAATTGAAGGCTCGTTAGGTTTGAGTACGGTACTGAGTTGAGGTTTGGCAAACTGTTCATAGAGTATATCCAGAGAGTGTCTTCCCGTCGCTGGATCGACAAAATCAAGGCCGGCAGTGCTTGTCGTATCGTCTTTAACTAAACGTCGGCTCATTGGATCTAGAGCCGATTCATGTTCGTCAAAATCTTCTGTTGAAAAACTCACATTGCAACTTCCTTTAGATGCTGTCTACACCCAACTTTCCCTGTGTGATAACAGATTACTCTTCGGTTTCGTAACTATATTATTTTGTTTCTATCTTAAAATTGTTTAAGATAAAATATGTGACAATTTTATCTAATTCACCAAAAATAGTAAATATATTTTCGCTCTCACTTCGGCTCAGGACAGGAATGCCGGTGATAATAAATTTCAGCAGTTCCCTTTTGAACTATTTTTCTCATTCAATCCCAGGCTTTAGAAAAAACGCTCTTTCAGTTTTTCTAAAACTGTTGAGCAATAGGCTTAAAAATGAAAAAGACTTTTTTGTTTATTCTTCTCTAATTTTCATTAAATTTAAAGCAATTTTTCTAATTTTCTGACTTACTAATTTTTCAGCGGAAATGCCAATGATCAACCCGCATAAAAAAACAGTCAGGAGCTTGAGAGACAAATTAAAATCTATAAAGATTGACAGCGCCAGCCCAGCAACACCGGCAGCGATATAAACCAAAATCAAAGCGAGTGGCTGATTTTTTAAATCTCGAATGAGCGCTGCATCATGATTGCTAAGTTTCATAGAATCCTGTATTGAATATTTATCTGCGAACTCAAGAAGGTGTTCAACTTTTATTGATGTTTGAGTTTCCTAGCGCGGATTCGATTTAAAGAAACCGGCACTCGAAAATTAGGCTAACTCAAAGCCATTCCGAAATTTCCCTGTCTGACTCCCCTATTGAACGGGCTGAACTACTTTACTGTGACGGCATTTAATCAAGACGGTTAGGTTGAAAATCAACCCAGACAGAGCCAAAGCCGGCACGCTCAGAACTTTTATAACTTTATCCGCCTATGCCATCTTACTTAAATAAATAATGATAATCATTTATTGTGCTTCGATAGGCAGGGCTAATCTCCTGCCAAAGTATTTTCTATCTTACGAAGCCGGCAGGGGGTTGACACTTTGTAACGATTTCGTTACATTTATTTACATAAGGTAACAAACCGGAGCAAACAAATGTACACCACCGACGACAATGGCATCCTCAACAACTACGCCACTGAGCCTGATCTGTACTATGCTGAGTTCCCTTCCCCAGAGCAGCAGCGTCAATACGCCTTTGTGGGCGGGTTTGCGACTTTGTTTGTCAGTTTGCTGGTGTTAGTTGCTTTATCTGCCGGCTAAACGTGAGGTTTTCTCTTTTCTTGTCAATTCTTCTTTAAATTCTTTTTTAAATGCTTTTTTAAGAAGTCTCTGTAGACTCTGTCTCCTAAACTCAGTCGGTTGGCTGAGTTTTTTTTTTGTTGATTTATCTGATGCTTTAAAGTAGTAGGCTCGGACACAATAATCTCAGGTAGTGGTATCAGCCAGATTTGTGATCGAGCCTTGTATGGTAATTCTTCATCCGCTTTCAGATTTTATTGACTGCAATGCTGCAACTGCCGGCTTATCGCCTCACTATTACTATGAAGGGCGCTGTCCTCAAAGTGGTGAGATCCTGAGACTTCCCCGCACTCCTGTGGTAGAGGCGATCTCCAGAGGTTTAATGCAATCCTTTGCCGGCAATGAGTCTTACTCTGGTGAGGGCAAGATGTATGGAGTATTGCTGGTTGAAATGCCGGCAGGCGAACAAAGGGTGTTAAAAGCCTTCTCCGGGCTTCTGAATGCTCAAAGTCTTGTGGAGGGCTGGGTTCCGCCCATTCCAGGACGCGATCAAGTTGCCCTAGAAGAAGCCGGCACATTGGCTGAATTGGAGGCGATCAAACAGCAACTGATTACCCTCAAGCAACTTCCACAACGGCAACAATACGAAATGCGATGTCGTGAGTTTGACCGGCAATTGCAAGAAATGAGCGATCACCATCGAGATTGTAAGGAGCGCCGGCAGGAAGAACGGCAGAGACTTAGTGAAACGCTGACTGGGGAAACACTCACTAATGCGCTTGAACAACTCGATGAAGAAAGCCGCCGGCAAGGAATTGATCGGCGAAGACTCAAACGCCAGCGCGATGAAGCATTACAACCGCTCAAGCAGCAGATTGAACAGGCGGATACGCGGATGAGAGAACTGAAGCAACAGCGTAAAGCACTTTCCCGGAAATTGCAGGCTCAGATGCACGCTGCCTACAGCCTGACGAATTTTTCAGGGCAATCTTTATCGTTGCAACAATTGATGCCAGGAGGCTTAATGCCCACCGGCACAGGAGATTGTTGCGCCCCCAAGCTACTCCACTATGCGGCAACCCAAGGTTTAAAACCCCTCGCAATGGCGGAGTTTTGGTGGGGTTCGGCATCTGTCACTCAGGACAAAATTCAGGGAAAATACTATGGCGCCTGTGCGGAACGCTGTCAGCCATTGATGGGGTTTTTGTTGTCGGGATTAGGGAAAGTGGGAGAGAGGGAGAAATTCACTCTATCACCGGCTCATCGGCTCACGGCTTCCTCTGCTGAGATCCCGATTATTTATGAAGATGAATGGCTGATTGCGGTAAACAAGCCGGCAGGATTACTATCGGTGCCTGGGCGTTATCGTGATAACCAAGATAGTGTCCTCAGTCGGCTGCGTCATCTGTTGCCGGATGGCATGACACTGGCGGCTGTACATCGTCTAGATCAAGAAACCTCTGGAATTCTTCTGTTAGCACGCGATCTAGAAACTTATCGTCAACTAAGCCGGCAGTTTCAACACTGGCAGGTTGATAAAGTTTATGAAGCAATCCTTTCGGGTGTGGTGCCGGTTGAACAAGGTTTAATTGATTTGCCACTGTGGGGAGATCCTGAAAATCGCCCCTATCAGAAAGTGGATCAAGAGCATGGTAAACCTAGCCTGACTCGGTTTCAGGTGATGGCGAGGGAAGGTGGCTACACTCGTGTAGAGTTTGTGCCGGTGACGGGACGCACCCATCAGCTAAGGGTTCACGCGGTTGATGCGCGAGGACTGGGAATGCCTATCTTGGGTGATCGTCTCTATGGATGCGATGCGGTTGCCAGCCGGCTACATTTGCACGCCAGAGAAATCAACTTTGGACATCCCCAATCTGGGCAAACTCTGCATCTACAAGCCGATACGCCGTTTTGACAACCATTAAAAGGAGTCCCCAATAAGCCTACAGATTCCCCACATCTGGAAATCTCCCAAAACTGGGGCAACCCTCCTCAACCTAGATAGGGTCATTCTGCCTTTCGCTCTCAAAACTCCCTAATTATTTTTTGCGGAGAAAATAACGAAACTCACAAACCGCTTTGCGATATTCACCAGCCACAGCAACAATTGCTGAGAGCGTCTTGCTCCCATGTTAAGTTATATGATGATTATCTCCGTGTTTTCCTAAAATTCAAAGCCTGTGTTAAAGTAATGGATAGGAATGAAATTCGGTGGCAGCGTTTGTTTTTAGTATTGACAGGCATTTTCCTTTTGGTATTGGCAGGCTCCTCTCCGAAATCTCACCCTCTACACCTCTTAGATTTTGGAGACAACATATGTCTATTTATGTAGGCAATCTTTCATACGAAGTTACTCAAGAAGACTTGAGCGCCGTTTTTGCAGAATACGGTTCTGTGAAGCGCGTTCAGCTACCTACTGACCGGGAAACTGGCAGACTCCGTGGCTTTGGTTTTGTAGAAATGAGTAGCGATGCTGAAGAAACGGCAGCTATTGAAGCACTTGACGGTGCTGAGTGGATGGGCCGTGACATGAAAGTGAACAAGGCTAAGCCCCGTGAAGATCGCGGTTCAGGTGGTGGCGGCGGCGGTGGTCGTCGTAACGACAGCTTTTCTCGCCGGTACTAAGCTCTAAGATTAATCACATTTAGCTCCTCAGTCCTAGCTGATCATAAATCACTTGTCGCTGTGTGAGCTTTGTTAATCTTATTCACTGAATAGTTATCTAGAAAGGCTCAAGCAGCGATGCTTGGGCCTTTTCTATATTCTTACAGTTGCCAGAAATAATCTCATAAAGCCGGATTAGCGATTATTCCATCACGTCATCCGTCGCCGGTTCGCCTGGATAAAAGCAATCACTCAAAATTTCTTCTAACGGATAAGGGCAATTTGTCGGGAAGGTTTTTAGAGGCAGGTTTGTTTCTCCCGAAGCTAATGCCAGTCCTTTGACGTAAGCTGTTTGGAGAGCTTCTTGTAGATAAGGTTTAAGCCTTGGATTTTCTTTAAGCAGCTCTAATACGTCCATACGCTGGATGCGAATTGTATTCAACCAGCTGCGGCTTCGTTTTGAGATTTGGTATTCCCATTTAAGCAAATGCCCAATCAAAATACTCAAGCGATTTCTCAATTCCGCGCGTTGTTGTTTTCCCAACGACTCAATTTCCTCGATTAAATTAGACAGATCGAGCCGGCTCCATTGCTGATCTTTAAGGAGTTTTGCTTGTTCCTGCGTCCAGGCATAAAAGTCAGTTTCATAGAGACTTTGCATTGAGGTTTTCGCTGTTTGTTCGGTTTGGGGTGTTTGCATAAAAAGGTGAAAACCTAGCTTTCCTTCCTTAATTCTAAAAAATTAGATTCGCTGTCGGTAAAATCACTCTAGCCCAAAAACAATTTGTAAGCAGGATTTTGACTTTCATCCCAATAACGATAGCCGAGGGTGTCAAGAAATGCCTGCCACTCTTGCATCTCATGAGGAGGAACTTGCATCCCAACAACAATTCGCCCGTAGTCTGCACCGTTGTTGCGATAGTGGAACATACTAATATTCCAATCGGGACTCATGGAACTAACAAATTTCATTAATGCACCGGGACGTTCGGGGAACTCGAAACGGTAGAGTAATTCATGATGAGCAAGGCGAGAACGTCCGCCAACCATGTGACGCAGGTGCAATTTCGTTAGTTCGTCATCCGTTAAGTCAAGCGTTTTGAATCCGCAAGCTTCAAAACTTTCTGCCATTTTTGCAGCATCGGCACGGTTTTGAATTTGCACGCCGACAAAAATATGAGCTTCTGTTTCATCCGCAATGCGATAGCTAAATTCAGTTAAATTGCGTCTGCCAAGACATTCACAAAACTTGCGAAGACTGCCCGGTTCTTCGGGAATTGTGACGGCATAAATGGCTTCGCGGCGTTCGCCAAATTCTGCTCTTTCTGCTACGAAGCGGAGGCGATCAAAGTTCATGTTGGCACCGCAGGCAATAGCAATTAAAGTTTGCCCTTCAATTTGCTCCCGTTCAACGTATGCTTTGGCACCGGCGATCGCTAAAGCACCTGCCGGCTCTAAAATTGAGCGCGTATCTTCAAATACGTCTTTGATCGCGGCGCAGGTGGCATCCGTATCGACCAAAATGATTTCATCAACATACTGTTGACACAGCCAAAAGGTTTCTTCTCCAACTTCCCGTACCGCTACTCCATCGGCAAATAAGCCAACCTGGGGTAATCTCACTCGTTTGCCGGCTTTGAGGGATCGATACATGGCATCGGCATCGACAGGTTCCACGCCAATAATTTTGATGTCGGGGCGGATTCGCTTGACGTAGGCTGCAATCCCAGAAATTAATCCGCCCCCGCCAATCGCCACAAAAATCGCATGAACCGGCTGCTGACATTGCCGCAAAATTTCCATGCCGATTGTACCCTGGCCGGCAATAACGTGGGGATCGTCAAAGGGATGAATAAAAGTTAAGCCTTTTTCGGCTTCCAGTTGACGTGCAAACGTGTAAGCATCATCGTAAGTATCCCCATGCAATACCACCTCTCCCCCACGGGCTTTAACCGCATCTACTTTCACCTGGGGTGTGGTTACGGGCATGACGATGATCGCGCGGGTTCCCAGCCGGTTTGCACCGAGGGCAACACCTTGGGCATGGTTGCCGGCGGATGCGGCAATGACTCCCTGTGCGAGTTGTGCCGGTGACAAATTCACCATTTTGTTATACGCCCCCCGCAACTTGAAGGAAAACACAGACTGCATATCCTCCCGCTTCAGCAGGAGTTTGTTATTCAGCCGTGTAGATAAATTTGGGGCATACTCCAGGGGCGATTCCTGGGCAACATCATAGACACGGGCAGTGAGGATTTGTACCAGGTAGTCGCAATACATGGGGTCAATAGGTGAGCGAAGGGCGGATGTAAAGAAAATTCTACTTTACTTGCGTTCCCATTCCGTTCACTACGACAGTTTCTATCGCCTAATCGTTGTACGTTACAATCAACTGGTTAATTATGTTGGTAGCAACCATTTACAATCCCTAAAAGATATTTGTTACCAACTACCGCTATCTGTCGCGGTGATTTTCATAGCAGCGTTGCCGATAAATCCAGACGACTTTATCGCCTGGATTGAGCCGCAGACACTGTTCAAATAGTTGCGCCGCTTTGTTGAACTGTTTTAGATTGTAGAGCGATAGGGCTTCTGTAAATAATCGTAGGGTATTTAATTTACCAGCTTTAAGTGCCGGTGGGTCAGCTTCAAAGATTTCATAAACTGTGATGGCTTGGGATTTGCCTTTAACATTTACGGTGTCAATGGTGCGAAGTGCATAATCTGCCGGCTTCGTCAATCGCTCATAAGTTTGTTGGGTTATTAATAATGGCAGGCCATAATTTTTGGTTAAACCTTCTACACGAGAGGCTAAATTTACCGCATCGCTAATCACGGTGCCATCCATGCGATTTTCTCCACCAACGGTTCCTAACATTAAGGTGCCGGTGTTGATGCCGATGCCAATTTGAATGGGATGATAGCCAGAATTGGTGCGATGTTGGTTGTATTCAGCCAGCCGGTGGAGCATCGAAATGCCGGCTTTTACCGCATTATCTGCCTCGCCGCTAAATAATGCCATAATTGCATCCCCGATATATTTATCGATAAACCCATTATTTTCAACAATTGCAGGTTCCATCCGAGATAGATAAGAATTAATAAACTTAAAATTCTGCTCCGGAGTGATTCCTTCCGAAATCGTTGTAAAATCGCGGATATCGGAAAACAAGATCGACATTTCTAATTGGACACAATCTCCTAACTTTGCTTCCGTCAACTTTTGATAACCAAGAAAAGATAAGAATTGATTGGGAACAAAGCGACTCGCTGCTCTAGACAGTTCTAATTCTGCTTCTAAAGCTTGCTCTAAATCAAAGTTAAGTTGAGCAAGCCGGCTCTCATTTTTCCTAACTTTCGTATAAAGTTTGGCATTTTCTAGAGAAACCGCAGCTTGAGAAGATAATAATTTTATCACTTCTACTCGTTCGGCAGTAAATGCACCGGCTATGAGATTATTTTCTAAGTAAACAATACTAATTAGTTTTCCTTGATTAATCAGCGGCACGCACAAAACCGATTTAGGCTGATTTTTCTGGATATACGGCTCATTGGTAAATTGTCCCTCACGAGCCGCATTGTTCAAAACCACACTTTCTTGAGTCCGACAGACATAATTAATAATTGCTTTAGAAGCGCTCTGAAAGTTCTCAATCGGCATTGACTGAAGTACAGTCACCTGCTCAGAATCGATTGCCCCTTCTGCTTCAATCAGTAGCTCTCCCTGCTCCTCTAAAATAAGATAGCCTTGTTGCGCCCCCGCATTTTCTATCAAAACTTTCATCAAACTAGACAGGAGCTTATCTAGGACAATTTCTCCAGAAATTGCCTGAGAAGCTTTCATCATCGTGGCGATATCTAGGTTATATCTCGATCCAGTTGTGGTTACTTTTGTGTTCGTTTTAGTATTTTGACTTCTCCCTTGAGTTGCCGTGAAGAACTTGCCATATCGCACTTCTAAATCCTTAACTTTAGCGGTTGCCCCCCATAGCTGGTAGGAATAACGAGCCTCCTCCATATAAGCCCTAGCAGTTAATTCTTTCTCCCTGGAAAGATAAAATTTGGCAGCAAGTTCGTAACCGATAGCAGCTTCATGGATATATTCATTCTTTTTTGCCCCCGCAATGGCACGAGAGTAATAATCCATAGCCACTGCATCTTTGCCTAGAAGCCGGCAAAGTTCAGCCTCTACCAGATAATATTTGTGTAAGTTATTAGCGGGGGCATGATGCGCCCATTTTTTCATCTTTTTCTGGTTGCTAACGACCTTCTGTCTTTGACGATTTCGCTCTGGTTGCTGAGAATTTCTTGCGAGTGTCAGACGCGCCAGAGAATCATAAAAATAAAAGTGAGGAACTGTGACAAGAGCTGTAATTCCATCAAGATACTGTTCAGCTAATTCAGCATTTTCTACCGCCTGCTCTACCTCGCCAAACAGGAAGCAAAGCATCAATTTACTGAAATATAAAATGCAAGTTGTATCACGATCATTTCTGTTTTGTAGTCTTGGCAGCATCACCTGCTCGTCGAATACTTTACCAATCAAATTACAGGGATTTTTGGCTTCGCCTAGCAAATTTAAAACTACCTGATGGTATAGCTCTTGCATATTAATGCTTTTTTCTTGTCCGATTTGACGGATGATCTGAGCATATATCTCCATCTCTGACTTTAATTTCACTAATTCCGAGCCACTCAGAAAGCCAAAGTAGCAGTAGATGTAAGCTGTATAGCTAGCGTATTGTAAATCTCCTGTTTGCAGTGCAAGAGCGTAAACTTCTCGCAGTGGATTTAATACTTCCTTTGCCGGTTCTACCCAGTGTCTGATGAAGGTATATACTATACACTCTGTCATAGGTTGAAAAGCTCTTGCATCGAGTCGGGAGAGCAGGTTAAGGGCGAGTTTACCAAATTGAGAACCCAACTCAATATCTCCAACAACTCCACAGAGAATTAACCCATAGCCACTATAAGCAACAGCCGAATCAGTCGTGTTTCCCCAGTTGATAGATAAGTTTATTTGTTGAAAGATAATGATCGGAAATAAAAGCGGTGCAGCAAAGAAGCTAGGGGGAGCCATTCTTGTTAGGATACGCATTGCTGCTTTTGGATAAGGAGCAGTCATCACCGGCAAGTCAACTAAGCCGGCAATCGATTTAAACCCGATCCTTAACTTTGTCTGTAGCAGTCCCCTTAAAACATCAACCTTTTTGGGCTGTTTGGGCAACCTGAATTTCAGTAAATTTAAGACTTCTAATCCACTATTGATAGCTTCATTAAACTTGCTCTGAGCAGTCTCTGCTAGAATTTTTACTTCATACACTTTCACTTTATCTAACACTGTTTTGGCTTGTGATAACACCAATTCAACAAATTCTTCCATTAAACAAAAGTCTGAATTTAAATAGTAAATTTCAGCAGCTTCTTCGTGGAGTGCGAGGGTGAGTGTGTACTGTTTTTGCCAGCTATTGGTTGCTAATAGTTTTATGCCCATTTCTAGATAATTTAAAGCCGGCTGATACGCTGCTGATAGTTTCGCTTTCTTGCCGGCAATCAAGTTTAATTTTGCCAGCTCCTCTCTTTTGGTCTTATGAATTATTAATTTAACGCCAAGATTTAATTGATTAACAATGTCAAATATTTTTTCTTCTTGTTGACTTTTAGGAGTTTTTTGCAGCAAAATTTCTCCGATTTGACGATGAGTAATCGGCTTATCTTGCTCGGCAATTAACGAATAAGCAGCTTGCTGAATTCTATCGTGTACAAATTTATACTCGAGAGAGTGGAATGGGAGTGTTGCTAATGACTCAGTGGTTAATTCAGTTGAATCAATGAATAAGTCTATTTCTCCCATATTGCTAATAGGAACGACTAAATTCTCAGCAACAGCAGGGTATAAATTATCAACAGTTTCTCGCAAAGACTTAGTGCCAATCAAGGCAAGAGTTTTTAAGCTAAACTGATTACCAATACAGGCAGCTAGCTTTAACATTTCTTGCGTACTCTCTGACAGCTTTTGAATCTTGTCAGACATGAGTTCGACGACGTTATCTGTAAAGCCCCGCGATTGAATTTGCTCTAAATTCCACTGCCATTGACGTGCCTGAACATCAAACTCTAACAGCCCTTCTGTATAGAGTGATTTCAAAAACTCATTCATAAAGAAGGGATTGCCGCCTGTTTTAAGTCGCACTAATTCAGCCAGAGGCTTGACCCTTTTTGCTTCACAATTGAGTGGATCAGCAATTAGTTGAATGATAGTGGGTAAGTCCAAGGGTGATAGGGAAATTCGATTGACAATTGCCCCAGTTTTGGCAATTTTATCGATGGTGAGCATTAAGGGATGTGCGGCGGAAACTTCGTTATCCCGATAGGCACCAATTAAAAATAGTCCCGGGGTGCCGGCACTCATTAAAAGCTGCATTAATTTTAATGAAGCGCCATCTGCCCACTGCAAATCATCAATAAATAATACTAGAGGATGCGCCGATTGTGTAAAAGTTTTTATAAAATTTTGAAACACTAAATTAAAACGATTTAGAGATTCATTAGGGCCGAGTTCTGGAACAGAAGGTTGCTTTCCAATAATTAATTCTATTTCTGGGATTACATCAGCAATAACTTGACCATTGATCCCCAAATTTTTTAATAACTTCTCTCGCCATTGATTCAGTTGCGCTTCACTTTCAGTTAACAGATGTTTGATTAATTCTTGGAAAGCGCTGACAAGGGCGCTATAGGGAATATTTTGCTGATATTGATCGAATTTACCGGAAATAAAATAGCCGCGTTTTTGAGTAATGGGTTTATAAAGTTCCTGCACTAAGGCTGATTTACCGATTCCAGAATAGCCGGCAATTAACATTAGTTCGCTCTGCTTTAAACTGACACGCTCAAAAGCGGTTAATAAGCTGGCAATTTCTCGTTCTCTGCCATAAAGTTTTTGCGGGAGTTGAAATTTATCAGAAATGTCTTCACTGGCTAAGTCAAAATTTGCTATTTTACCCGTTAAATTTAACTGATTTAAACATTCTTCTAAATCCGCTTTAAGTCCCCAAGCACTTTGATATCTTTCCTCAGCAGTTTTTGCTAAAAGTTTCATGACGATCTCTGAGAGGATGGGGGGAATTTCTGGATTTAACTCAGACAGAGACATCGGCACTTTAGCAATATGACAGTGAACTAATTCCATCGCATCATCCGTTTCAAAAGGCAATTGATTCGTCAGCAATTCGTAAAAGGTCATGCCGAGCGAGTAAAAATCCGTGCGGTAATCTAAAGCGCGGTTCATCCTGCCGGTTTGTTCCGGCGACATATAAGCCAGAGTGCCTTCTAAAACGTTAGGATTTTTTAAAGCCGGTGTTTCCCGCGTTAACTGGGTGGAAATCCCAAAATCTATAATTTTTAATTGATTGGTTTCTTTGTTAAAAACGATATTAGAAGGGTTAATATCTTTATGAATAATATTCGCTGCATGAATATGACCTAATGCGTCTGCTGTAGTAATCGCAACTTTGAGAAATTCTGCTAAAGGAAATCGGCATTTCTGCAGCCAATGCTTCAAAGATTTTCCGCCAAAATCTTCGAGCAACATCACAAGGGTATTTTGATATTTCCGTAAGTCATAAACCTTAACCACCCCGGCCAGATCCAGAGATTGAGTAATGTGATACTCTGTGCGATAGCGACTGAGTTGAGCCGGCGTCGGGTAATCTTGTTTAAGAACTTTGAGGATCAGGCGTTGATTATCTGACTCTCGAATTCCTCGATATAGAAGGGAGTTGGCGCTTTCATAGATTTGCTCTTTAACAAAAATGCCAGGGGTAGTCAGCATATTAATAATTTTTTGCCGTCAAGAATCACAAAGCTATCTCAAGATAGATGCAATTACCCTAAAACTTTTACTTTTAGCATAACGTCTCCGTAAGGCGGCACCCTCTCATCTGCTATCTATTTAATTTTTCTATCGAGATTAAGCGGGAGATGAGGTTATAAGGGTCGGTTATTAAAATTTAGAGGGTGAGGGGGATAGAAGGAGAAGGAAACAGAGAACAAAAATATGAAAGTTTTAGCGTGTTGCTTCGGCGCTGCCGGCAGCCTTTATAAAAAGCCTATTCTTGTTGTAAGCCTTCCCAGTCCCCCACTCCCACCCCAACCGGCTGATTCACAAAAAGTTGAGGGGGAAGTACACGGTGAACTGTAATTAAACGGCTGAATCAGTTCGCTTCCGGCTTTCTTGGTTTATTTAATTCTGTGCACTTCGCGGCTGCTAAATTATAAGCAGTTTGGTAGTCATTTCCCCCTAGCATGACATCGCCATAATATTCGTAAGGGGGATCTCCATGAATCGGCAGTGGATCGTCCTCTGGATAATCTTCTTTTGATTCTTCTAAAATTGCTTTGAGTTGCTTGACTTTCAAACGCTGCGCGGGAAAGTAATAGACATTTTCAGCACTTTGGCCAAGGTGAGGAAAGGTGGGATCGACAATCTGCCCGTCTATCTCTATCCAGCTATATTCAATCGGTTTGTACGGCCCTCCAGATATCGCTAAAAAGCCTTGAACATAGATGGCTCCCTCAGTTCCTAGTGCTGCCTTGCAAGCATTGTCAAAGCAGGTTTTAGCTTTGCTCTTAATACGCTTTGCAATTTCTCTCGAAAGCATTTCATTTAACGGTTCAGTCATAATGCCTTCCCTCCATGTGCGGGGGCTGAATAAGGGGTAAATTGGAGACAACAAACATCTCACATCTCACGCCAGTACAGATGCTGGGTTTGCTAACTGCCGGCCTAGACGAGAGAAAAGAGCGTGCAAGCAATCGATGAATAAATTTAAGAAGCGGCAGCTCAAAAGTGAAGTGCCTCAGCGTCTGATATATGATTATAAAATACTTCCTGGATGAGTCTGATAGTCAAGAGATTTTCTGGGTTGATGTATTAATTAATTCTACGACTTTCTTTACCGACTCTGGTTTAGATCCTTTTAAAATGAGTTGGCTGAGAAAAAAACTGTCCTATCTCAGGAGTGTATCAAACGTGAAAACAGTCATCCTCGTTCTCTCTGCTGTAGCTGTGGCCGCTATCGCACCGGCAACCCGAACTTTAGCTGAAATGGCCATTCCCCTTAACGCTTCTTTCGCTCAAGCAATAGACAACACTTCTGTGCCGGCGATTAATCCGATTCAACTAAATCGCGCTAAAAACATCGCTCGTCAAGCGGCTGAGATGGCAAACGGCGGATTAAACGAGTATCGTGCCGAAAGTTCCATGCATGGCCCCTCCATCGACTCTCCCTTCGTTGATAACGGCGATGGCACTTGGACGTTCACATTTAAAGGCGGCAGTCCTGGATCGATGACTCCAACAGTGGAAAGTGTCGTTACTGTTGATCAAAACACGTTTCAAGCAACCGTAGACTACAATGGGCCAATCCAGAACCCCTAGCACTATCACTGATTTGTTCTCGCGCCACACTTGCACCGCCACCGGATAAAATCAACTCGGCTGGCGCTAAAATTTCGGATTTGCATGGCTGGATTTACATCTTTATCATGCCGTATCTGGCATTCTTCACAGATCCAGAATCGGCCTGATAGGGACAATGCCGCACATCTCAACATAAAGTAAATCGGCAGTGCAGGAGTTGAACCTGCCTAGGGCGAATTATGAGTTCGCTGCCTGAACCGCTCGGCCAACTGCCGGAAAGTATTGGTATTACTATAGCGGATTGCTATCGGACTTCAGGATGAGTAGGCAGTTTTTTGCCGACTTTCCTAGTCCAATCCTCTAATCTTACCAAACGTAAAAAAAATTATAACCTAAATCGGCTGCCGGTGTCCACTTATTTGGGCAGACCGCAATCGTTGACTGCGCGTCCTACCGTTTAAATTTCCCGAAGGTCGTGCTAAAACTTTGAAACTACAATAAAGTTTATTGTTGCCCTTAGCATAGCCATTTGGTTACTTCCTCACCAACACCATGAAATTGAATCCAACTGTGGCGCTCACGTTCACTCTCCTAGCCCTGATGTTTACAGCCGGCATGGTGAGCGGAACCTGGGGGTTTGCCTTAGGTCGTGAAGCACTCAAAGGAATTACGCAGCCGGATGTCCGCCCTAATAATAGTAATGTCGGAAACCGCAAGGGAACTCCGGCCAATCGGGATCAGATGCTCATTCTCAAAGAGCCAGATATCTTGAAAAACGTCAAAGCCCACATGGAAGGCAAAGGGGCGAACACACAAAAAAATCAGGCTGAAAGCGAAGATGAAAAAACTCAGTAGCCTGCTAAACCGACAGATGCCCAGGGGCGACTGCTGAGCGTCAACCTCCAGGGTTTGCCAGAACAATCGCTCCAAATGGTGAGTGCTTTTCTGGTAAGTTGAAGATTCCAACAGCCCTAGTAAACCAGGCATCACAGCTTTGACTCAAGCTGACAGTCGGTTTTCATCGACCCTGGCATTTGCAAATGTCTGGCATCCTAGGGGTGAGCTAAGCAATAGGAATGAAGCGGAATAGACTAGGGAGAAGCGAGAATTATCCTGGGGAAACTCCCGTGCAGCTTCTCGTTTTTTAATTTTCTCTTTTCACGTTTCAGTCCCCAATCATTAATGACGCCGGTGCCTGCTTTAAACCCTTTCTCTGTTTGGTGGACGAACACTTCCGCTGTCGCTGTCTTGGAGGCAGCTAACAGCAGTTTAGTGAATCGAGCCTCTATCGCTTCTGACTTAACGCCGTCAGATGTCACGCTGCGATTGCTAGCAGTGTTTCTGCTGATTGCAATCAATGCTTTTTTTGTAACCGCTGAGTTTTCGATGGTGTCGGTTCGGCGATCACGAATTAACCAGTTAGTCGATGCCGGCGATATCCAAGCAAAAACCGTTCAAGACTTACAGCGCAGTATAGACCGGCTGCTGTCCACCACCCAGTTAGGAATCACCCTCTCTAGTCTCGCCTTGGGCTGGATCGGTGAGAATACAATGTCTGGACTTGTTGCCGGCACCATTGTTCACCTGCCCCTGCCAATGGCCATGAAGCAGGTGATGGCCCATTCTTTCTCCATCCCCATCGCCTTTTTCCTGGTTGCTTACCTGCAAATTGTTTTAGGCGAGTTGTGTCCCAAATCTGTTGCCTTGCTGTACTCAGAGCAGCTCGCCCGGTTCTTAGGTTCGCCCAGTTTGGCTATCGCCCGTATTTTCAACCCCTTTATCTGGATTCTCAATCAATCGACTCGCTGGCTGCTGCGGCTCGTGGGAATTCGCTACACCGGCCAAGGTTGGTATCATCAAGTCACCCCAGAAGAGTTACAGCTAATTATCGCCACCTCCAGCGAGTCCACCGGCTTGCAAGCAGAGGAGCGAGAACTGCTCAACAATGTCTTTGAGTTTGGGGACGTATCAGCCGGAGAAATCATGGTTCCCCGCACCAGCATTACCGCTCTTCCCACGACAGCCACCTTCCAAATGCTACTTGCTGAAGTGGTAGCCACCGACTATTCCCGCTATCCCGTCATGGAGGAATCCTTAGACGATATTCGCGGCATTATTGACTTCAAGGAGCTGGCTGAGCCTTTATCTCAAGGCATTCTCACCCCAGAAACGCAGGTGCAGCCTTGGGTGCGACCGGCTCGATTTGTGCCAGAATACACCCCTCTGCGCGAACTACTACAACTGATGCAGCGATCCAACACTTATATGGTGATGATCGTCGATGAATTTGGCGGGACTGCCGGTTTAGTCACGATTAAAGATGTGATTGCTGAAATTATTGGTGATAGCGTTGAGCCGGCAGACACAGAAGAGTTGAACGTGGAAATTTTAGACGAGCAGACATTCATCGTACAGGCCCAACTAGACTTAGAAGAAGTCAACGATCTGCTCAATTTAAATTTGCCCTTGACCGATGAGTACCAAACTTTGGGAGGTTTCCTGCTTTACGAAATGCAGAAAATTCCCACGGTTGGCGAGATATTAAAATATGAATATTTGGAACTCACGGTCATCTCAGCCGAAGGCCCGCGCTTGAATAAAATTCAAATTCATCGTCTGGAGTCTTCACCAGACAGCGAACAGCTCAATCAATATGCAATCGAAGACATTGTAGAAGTGCAGCCGGAACACTCAGAATTTGACGATCCACCCAATCCTTAAAAATTTTGTTTCAATAATTTAAAGGAATCGTCACTGTGAATGTAGTGCCGGCTCCCACTTCACTACTTATTGTGATGTTGCCGCCGTGTAATTCCACACACTTTTTCATAACCGCTAGTCCCAAGCCTGAACCTGAAACTTTGCCAACATTTTCTCCTCGATGAAACAACTCAAATAGCCGTTGCTGGTCTTTTAAAGGAATGCCGATGCCTTCATCTTGAATGCGAAAAACAGCAAGGTCTGAAGGTGGGTAATCTTCACCGGCAGCTTCTAGATTTTCCTCAAAATCTCTTTTTGTTTCTGGCAGTTGATAAGACAGTGTAAACCAAACGGTACTGCCGGCAGGAGAATACTTAATCGCATTTGACAGCAAATTTGTCAAAATAGAATGCAGTAACTTTTCATCCATGCGAGGCATTCCAAATCCTTTGTCCCCTTCAAGACGTGATTTGTCTTGCACGGTTGAGGGGGCGAGGGTACGTGGCAAAGAAACATCCCCAGCCTTCAAAGTCTCTCTACCATGACTCACAAAAACGAGCCGGTGCTGATTGTTATCCGCTAACTGCATTTCTTCCACTAAATTAGTACAAAAATTTTCTAAATTTAGCGGCCTAGGGTTGAACTCAAGTTTTCCAGCTTCTGCCCTAGTAATTGTCATAATATCAGCTAAAAGTTGCGTTAAACTTTTGGCGGCTGATTGAATTCGCAGAATGTTTCTAAGTTTTTTCTCATCCAGCCATTGGTCATTACAACCTTCAAGAATTTGAGCTGAAATTAGAATTGTGCTCAGAGGCGTGCGAAACTCGTGAGAAGTCATCGAAAAAAAGCGTAGTTTGAGTTCACTAAGTTCTTGTTCTTTTTCTAACGCCATGCGAACTTCTTCAGCTCGCTTACGTCCTGTGATATCGCGAGAATTGATAACAAAATTAATCGCTCCCGAAACATCCAAAAACTTCTGACCGATGGCTTCAAAAATAAGCCAGGAACCGTCTTGATGCTGAAAGCGAAACTCGATAGATAAAGCACTCCCTGAATTTTTGATGGCATGAGTGAAAGTCTCAAGGGCAGTTGCCGCATCATCCGGGTGAATATAGCCAAAAAAGTCTTGATTTAGCAAGTTTTCTGGTTTGTATCCTAAAACTTTTTCAACCGATGGACTTTCATAGCGCACAGTGCCGCGCTCATCCAAAACAGTAATAATATCCAAGGCATTTTCGATCAAGGAACGAAAGCGTTCTTCGCTCTCTCGCACAGCCGCCTCGGCTCGTTGGCGCTCGATAATTTCAGCTTGGAGTGATTGATTGGTTGTCGCTAACTCTGCGGTTCGTTGTTCCACTCTAATTTCTAATTTTTCATTCGCTATGCGAAGCGCCTCTTCTGCCTGCCGGCGTTTTTTGTTCTCGCTATAGAGGAGAGAGTAAACTAATAACAGCAGCGCAAAACTAAGGCCGGTGCCAATGGAGTCGGTGAGCATTGCCTGTCTGAGGCTAGCCGCAGCGGCGGCTGAGCGTTGTTTTAACAACTGTTGCTCCTCGTTTTGCATCTGCCGGATCTTCTGGCGGATCTCATCCATGATCCTTGTACCCTCTTCTGTTAGGGCAATCTGCAACGAAGCGCTATTGCGTTGGCTTTGCGACAAGGCGATCGACTCCTTCAAACCAGCCACTTTCTCGGCAATTAAGGGTTCAAGGATATCGAGCCGGCGCTGCTGGTTGGGGTTATCCGCAGTTAACTCTCGCAGATTTTGGATTCGTGGGTTAATTGTTTCAATTGCTGCATTGTAGGGTTTGAGCAGATTCTTATCACTTGTGATAATGTAGCCCCGCCGCCCCGTCTCTGCATCTTTGATAGTAGAAAGCAAACCTTCTAGGGTTACCTGAACCTCGTAGGTGTGCTGCACCCATTTAAAAGTGTCAATCAGTCGAGCCATACTTTGATATGAAATCGCACTAACGCCACTCAAAATGAGCAACGCTAAACTAAACCCGCTTGGAATAATGTTTTTTGAAATCAACTTTTTCATGAAAGTTATCCTCTTTAAAACTAATATTCTTCCATCCTGTAGCAGGAGAAAGTATGAGCGCTTTCAAATTTCAACACAAATTTAACGATGAAAATTCTTCTGGTAGAAGATGATGTGCGTCTTGCTGAGGCTTTAGCTGAAGCCATCGGAGATCAGCGGTATACAGTGGATGTTGTAACGGATGGGGAAGCCGGTTGGCAGCAAGTCACAGGGGTGGATTATGACTTGATTTTGCTAGATGTCATGCTTCCTAAGTTAGATGGAATCGCTCTTTGCCAGCGCCTGCGCTCTCATGGATATGACCTCCCTATCCTCCTGATTACGGCTCGCGACACCAGCACTGATAAAGTTAGAGGCTTGGATGCCGGTGCCGATGATTATGTCGTTAAACCAATCGATCTGGCAGAGTTGCTAGCGCGGATACGCGCTTTGCTGCGCCGGGGGCCTTCAATCCCAGCAATTTTGATATGGGGCGACTTGCGGCTCGAGCCAAGTACCTATGAAGTCACCTACGCCGGCCAACCTCTGCACTTGACCCCTAAAGAATATTCTCTCCTAGAAACTTTTATTCGTAATGGCCGGCGGGTACTGAGCCGGCGGGTGCTGCTGGAACAGGTTTGGGATGATCGCGATTTTCCTGAGGAAGAAACGGTCAAAGCCCATATTAAAAGCCTACGACAGAAACTCAAGGCTGTAGGAGCGCCGAATGATTTGATAGAAACCGTTCACAGCGTGGGCTATCGGCTCAAACAAGTTCCTGAATCTGGCCCTTCTATTTGAGGAAAACTTGATTTTTAGCGGCTGAGAATCTTCCCGATATCTTCCCGATTTTTTACCTGATATCTTCCCGATTTCCTGCCGATTTTTTTACCTGCACCTTCTATCTTTGAAATATGGCGGGCGAACTGAATTGAAAGTTCCTAAATGCTTAACTGTTGAGATGCCTTTTTCAATCAGTTGACTAACGCCATGCACAAACAAGATAGAAAATTAAATGATGATGAAGGCTAAGCTAGATAACATGAAGGCTGAAGAACTTCTGAAGCGGTATGAAGCAGGAGAAAGAAGTTTTTACAACCTAAAGCTAGAGAAAGCGGACTTGCGCGGGGCGAAGCTAGTTGAGGCGGATATGCGACGGGCCAACCTAGCTGGGGCGGATTTGCGAAAGGCCAATTTGACTGGGGCAGATTTAGGGCGGGCAGATCTGCGGGGGGCCAACCTGAGAGGGGCAACTTTAACGAGGGCCAACTTGGCTGGGGCAGACTTGACAAATGCAGATTTATCTAGCGCAAAGTTGGTTGAAACCAACATGGTTCAGGCAAACTTGAGTGCGGCACTGCTGTTTGAGGCAGATTTGTTTATGGCAAATTTGACTGAAGCAATACTAGCTGGGGCAAACTTGACCAAAGCGATCCTGATAGGGGCAATTTTGGTTGAGGCAATTCTGGTGGCATCGATCCTAGTGAGGGTTAACCTGACAGAAGCGGATCTCAGAGGCGCAAATTTGCTAGAGGTCGATTTGACAGATACAGATTTAACTGTGGCAAAACTGAAGGGGTTGGTGATGCCGAATGGCAGTATTTATCACTAACTTGGCACTGTCTCAAACAAAACGGTCGGTTCCCTCTGGTGGTGTATAGGGCAAGGGATCTGTTAAGCCTAATTCTGCAAAGGCTGCCAGACGCAACCGACACGAGTCACACACGCCACAAGCTTCTTCTGTGCCGGCGTAGCAAGACCAAGTTTGCTGCCAAGGAACTCCCAATCGATTGCCCAGTTGGATAATTTCAGTTTTCTTAAGGTCTAGTAGGGGTGTGACAATGGTAATTGCCTGTCCTTCTCGCCCCTGTTTAGTTCCCAAGCGGTACACTTCCTGCATAGCTTGGATATAGTCAGGCCGGCAGTCCGGATAGCCGGAATAGTCTAAAGCATTCACGCCAATATAAACCCGCTCCGCACCGATTGCCTCAGCATAGGCGACGGCAAAACTTAAAAAGATTGTATTGCGGGCGGGGACATAAGTGATGGGGATATTTACAGCCATTTCTGCCAAACTGCGTTCAGAAGGCAAATCTAGCCGGTCATCCGTCAAGGCAGAACCGCCCCACTGACGCAAGTCAAAGCTGACAATTTGATGTTCTACAACACCGGCAGAGTGGGCGATTTCTGCAGCGGATTCTAACTCTCGCCAGTGTCGCTGTCGGTAATCAAAAGAAAGGGCATAACACTCACAACGATCCGCTTTGGCTTGATACAAAACGGTGGAGGAATCCAATCCTCCAGATAATAAAATAACTGCTTTCATTCAGTTCTGAGCTTTTGAGTTTTGACTTCTGAGTATACCGAGTGCCGGCCAATTTAGAGTTATTTTATCGAGTAAATTTTTCCTGGCTAAGCCTCACAGACACCCAAATCCTCAAATCCCAGAGTTTCCTAATCCCGCCCTTCTCGGCAATTTCAAAATCCTCCATCACTGCTGCTGTAGAAATGAAGCCGGCCATATCCAAGAAATTGAGCATGAGCTTTTTCGCCGGCAGGAAAAGCGGTGACGCCAAAAAGATAGATGCCGCTATAACGTGGGTTTTGGTACGGACGCAGGCCAATTGTGACGGTTTTGCCAGGAGGTATGGGCGGGTCAAACCTGACTGAAATACTTTCCGTTTGCGGATCTTTCGCAACCGGCCCTAGGGCTAATTTTGTGCCTTTGTCCCAGCGCGTTCCTTCAAATGAGCGGGTGTCTTCCAGCTCAAATCGCACCCTGTCTGTGCCTTCAGCTTGGTTGAATGTTACCTGCTGAAGCGGTTCGCCGGCATTTTCTGGGACACTCAGGGTGAAATAGTAGGTTGCGCCCCAAACATAGGTATCTTTTTGGGTTGTGGTTGCTTCAACCAAGCGGGGTGGCTGAACAAAATAGACGGTGCCATCTGCCAGCTGCACTGCCGGTGCTGGTGGGCCGATTATTGCCCAACTTGCTGCGGAAATTGCTAAGCTTGCTCCAAATACCGATGCAACACGCATATTTCAATTCCCCATTGGGTTTCAATGCGATCCGCTCTGATAGGGTTAAACCGGATTTTTATCAATTATAGTTTTCGGCAAGCCGGTGCTGCAAAAATGTCTTAAGAATTCCTAGAATAAATCAGCAGAAATTAACACAATTTTTTCTAAATTGATTGCAGCTTTATTCGTAAAAATACTTCATATTTGTTCGGTCGAATCTTGGCTAAGCTAAAGATAAGGCAGCAAGAGGAAGTTCTATGGCGGCTATTTCTCAAGATGAATTCAAGCGACCCTCCTGGCAAACCGTTGTCATTTTTACGCTAGCATTCTGGCTCGGTGCCAGCTTGCTTGTTGATTTCGTAATGATGCCCGGTCTTTACACGGCAGGGATGCTCACTCAACCGGGGTTTGCTTCGGCAGGCTATTCTATTTTCTGGGTGTTTAATCGCCTAGAGTTAGTCGGTGCAGCTTTAGCGCTGACGGGGTCATTAGTTCTTCTCAACACCCACTATCTACCGATCTCACGGGGGCGCACAGCAATTATTTTATCTCTGCTCCTGTTGGCGGTTGCTTTGGTGGATACTTATGGCCTAACCCCTCACATGAGTGCTTTGGGAATGCAGCTAAATTTGTTTGAGCCGGCATCCGAAGTTCCCACCGCAATGAATCAGATGCACGGCAGTTATTGGGCCTTAGAAGCGCTCAAAATAGCATCTGCAGCGATGCTTTTGAGCTTGTGCTACCGGCAATCACCGGCTGAAGCCATCAGTTAATTGTGTTTTTGATAATTTTTAAAGCTCCTGTGATCGCAGGGGCTTTTGCTTTTTGTGGGGTCAAAGAGGAATCACGCACTCTTGCCTAATCCCCAACGCCTTCTTCCAAATTTTCAGGCGAATCTTCCTTGGGCCAAAGTAGACGCAAAGCCATAAGTGCAAAGCCAACTGCGGCAACTGTCTTAACCAAACGAGCCGGTAAAAGTTGAGCTGCGCCTTCTCCAACAATCACACCCAGAAAACTAGCTAATAACAAGGCGGCAACGCTTCCCCAAAATACTGTCCAAGGCGATTTAGAACTGCCACTGAGTGCGATCGCTGCTAATTGGCTTTTGTCTCCTAATTCAGACAAAAATACCGTTATAAAACTTAATCCGATCAGTTGCCAGTCCATAATTGCCAGTCCTGAGTGCTTAGTGCTTGGTGTTGAGTGGTAGAAAGTAGTAACTAATCAGTGCTGAGTTATAAAGTATTAATGGATTGAGCTTTTTAACGCAATACATCCCAAAGCAGCAGTACGGAAATCAGCAGCATACTTACACCGGCTGAGGTTTCCAAAGTTTTCGGAGAAAGCCGCTTTGCTAGCCATTGACCTAATAGAACGCCGACTAAGCTGGTAGCAACCAGTGCTGTACCGGCACCCGCAAAAACTAGCCAAGGCGAGTGAGATTCTGCACTCATTAGCAGTGTTGTCACTTGGGTTTTGTCCCCGAGTTCAGCTAGGAAAATAGTTATAAACGTAGACCAAAAAACGGATAATCCCTTGCGCGTCTTCGGTTTTGCCGCCCGTTCTGCTGTCTGAAAACTTTTAATTTCGCTACGTTCAGCCGACAATGCCTCACCACTATCGTTCAATTTTCGCTTGCTTAAGTGTTGGGGGCTATCTACTCCAGAAACCGGGAACTCAGGTGCCGGCAAGGTTGAAGGCGCAGACAAAGGTTTCACAAACAATTTTGCTCACCGCTATTTTTCATATTCCTTTCATTTTCTCAGAAAAGGGGATCAAATATCAAGCCTGCCGGCAGAGATTGCTGGTGTGAGGGATGGGGGATGGGGCATAGGGCATAGAGAGTGAAAATATCGGAGTTTTATTCAGGCACTTCTGTCTTGCCGATAGACCAAACGAAAAACTTACCCTCGTCAGGTATAGGGTAGTAAGCATTTGACGGTAAGAGTAAAAAAGCCGGCAACGCCAGAAAATCGCTTTAAATCCCCACTGCCTCGTCAAATCGGTGCATTTCCAAGCTGCGCTCGCCGTACATATCTTCAATATGCTCCCGGCAGCAATCAATCGCAAACTCGTTTAATTCTTCTGCCTCAATGCCGTATAAATCTTGAAAAACATTAACTTGCACGCGGCAGAAGCGAGGCCGCTCTTCGTAAATGCGACATTCTCGCGTCGCGCGATCAAAATTAACGCACCACCCATCCACGCCCACCATGCTGAGGTAACGCTCTAGCTCTTCTGGCGATAAATACTCATCCAAATCGGGACGCTCTGAGGGTTCGAGGTAGCAGCACGCCCCACATTGCTTCACACATCGCCAAGTGGCCATTGTCAAAACTCACTTTTACGCCTTGTCATTTGAGCTTAGCAGGTGGGACTGCGGACTTCCATATTTTGCATTTTATTGATTTTTGTAAACTTAATTAAAAAAAATGAGCACCCAACAGGTAAAATCAAAAGCGGATTTTTAAGCTTAGCCATCCAAATCTGTTGGGTCAAGTCGGGAGGAAGAATGGACTTTTTAACGAGTTTTGTCAGCAACGTCAATTGGGAAGCAATTTTTCAGCTAACGTTTGTTGCTCTGATCATGCTTTCTGGGCCGATCGTCATCTTTTTGCTGGCTGCTCGCGGCGGCGATATGTAGGTAGCTACCCAGCACCAGCAAATACGAGATTTACCGGCTGTAGGGGCGAATTCTGGCATTGGTGTCAATTTAAGCTTGGCGGTTTCAACCGCACTCATACAGCCCAAACCCTCGCAGCGTAGGGTGAAAAACCCTTGATGCTTTCTCCTGCCAAGTTGCGCGAGCGATGTGTGATCTTCTGGCTGTAGGGGCGTCAGCCGGCGTGGGCATCGTCTCCCCGGTCGCGTAGCGAAGAGAATATTGCGCTTCGCCCAGATGCTTACAGTTGACACCAATGCTTTCGCCTTTACGCCTGTGCTGCCAGCTTCGTTCCTTGCACCACGAGAACGGAACAGGGAGCGTGATGCAAAACATGATTGCTCACACTTCCCATCAACATCTCCGTCAACACTGTATGGCCTTGACGCCCGAGCACAATTAAGTCTGCACCCCAGTTTCGAGCGACTTCACAAATGCTCTGACCGGCATCGCCGACTTTGTAATAAGATTCGGTGGCAATTCCCAACTTTGCCGCTCTTTGTCCATAGGTGTCTATCCATCCTTGCACTTGCTGGAGTTCCTGTTGCAAACGCTCCTGCTGCAACGTTTGTTCCATGACTCCGCCGGTTGGATCGAGACCCATACCACTCCCAACATCAAACCCGATAGAAGACCCCGTTAGCGGCGTGATCTGTCCCTCGTTTTGCCAGTTGATGCAGTGAAACACCATCAGGCTAGCACCTTGTTTTTGGGCAAGCTCTAGGGCTTCCTCAAACACTGTTTCACTTAGGGTTAAGCGATCAATGGCAACCAGCATTTTTTTAAAGCTCATGGTTTGTTTGTCCTTAGAGTTAGGCTTAAGTTTAGTAAAGGCGTTGCGTTCGCTAGAAGTTTAACGCCTGTTTTTATAAAACTTTACACTGTTGTTATATTGAGCTGTATTAACTTTGTTGCTTTTAATAGATTTTTATAAATATCCCAAATTAAAACAGCACGGTTGTTGCTCCGCTAGATCAGTTGCTCAACTATGCGATTGAAGGCGAGTTTGAGTCGGGCGAGCACTGCAACAAGGCTTAAGAGAACGATCCCAACCGGCAGCATCAAGCCGCCGACCTGTAGTATTCGAGGAGGGACCGCAAGTGTTGCCGGCACCCCCCTTGAGAATTGAGCAAATTGGCAACTCTTTGCCAGATAACTTGTTAGATTAATAAGGTAGTTTTGTCAGTTTATCTTTACAATTAAAGCGATTTTCAGCTAGATCAGCTGAATTTAAACCCTAACGACCCATCCCTATGAGCCAACCCTCTTCACCGTCCCCAACTTCTGAGCAGCCGGCCCCAGGCTCAGAATCAAAAAAAGATAGTTATGTCAAGCTGGCGATGCGAAACATGGTGCGTAAGCGTGGCACCTCTGTGAAGCATTTTGTGATGACCAGTGCCGGCCTGTTGGCTGTCCTGGTTGGTTTGGCTTATCTGACTCGTTAATAACAAAGCGAGGCGGCATGGGAAGCGTAGAATTTGAAGTCAGTGTGCAGGATTATTTCTATGGTGATGACCCGTCAGCCAGCCCAATTAGCGAGGAAACCTGGCAGGATTGGTTCTGTGATTGGCTAGAAATCTTGCACCCGGATATGCCGACGGCACCGACTTATGAACTGAGCTTGCGTCTGAGTGACGATGCTGAAATCCAAAGCCTCAACGCTCAGTACCGGCATCGAGATCAAGCGACAGATGTTTTGGCGTTTGCGGCTTTAGAGGTAGAATGTCCTCCAGCAGCTATGGTAATCGAGGAGCTGCCCTTATATTTGGGTGATATCGTCATTTCTGTCGATACCGCAAGCCGGCAAGCCCAACAGCAGGGGCACAGCTTAAAAACCGAGCTTGCATGGCTGGCTGCCCACGGTCTTCTGCATCTTTTGGGCTGGGATCACCCAGACGAAGAAAGTTTAACTGAAATGTTAAACCAGCAAGCAACTTTACTGCAGAAAAT
Organism: Microcoleus sp. FACHB-672; assembly: GCF_014695725.1. Taxonomy (NCBI): domain Bacteria; kingdom Bacillati; phylum Cyanobacteriota; class Cyanophyceae; order Oscillatoriales; family Microcoleaceae; genus Microcoleus; species Microcoleus sp. FACHB-672. The sequence goes on from NZ_JACJOU010000033.1 coordinate 426,922, forward strand.
AGGTCTTATCACTGAAAGCGCAAAAGACGTTCAGTCCTAAGAGTGCAGGCGTACCAAACTTTCAATGAGTAATCCGTCGGAGGCGCGTTAAGCTTAATCGTTATGCAATTAAATGAACGGCCCATCTCATCCGCAACGGCCCACTCTATTTGCGACCAACCTTTACCTCCAACTCCCCTGCCTATGCCCCAAGATATTTCCACTCCGCCTGTCAACAAATCGAATCAGGTGGGAAAAATCAAGCGGGAATTTGCCTGGCGGGTTGCGCCAAACTTACTCATTAGTTTTAAATACGCTTGGGCCGGCCTTTACTACGCCTTCCGCACTCAACGCAACTTTCGCATCCATGTGATTATTGGCAGTTTGGCCATTGCTTTGGGTATTTTTTTAGATCGAAATGCAGTGGAAATGGCCGTTATCGGTCTAACAGTTGGGGCAGTATTGGCAATGGAATTGTTAAATACTGCAATTGAATCGGTCGTTGACTTAACGGTTCAGCAGGCTTACCACGACCTCGCTAAAATAGCCAAAGACTGTGCGGCTGGGGCAGTGCTGGTTGCAGCATTTGCCGCTATACTCGTGGCCGGCTCAATTTTGCTGCCGCCACTCATAGCCTTGGTTCAAGAATTAGCAATGAGCTAATTGCGAGAGGAGTGCAAGTTTTGATTATTGTCATTGATAACTACGATAGCTTTACCTACAACCTGGTGCAGTATCTTGGAGAAATCGGCATAGAATTGCCGGTGGCTGCGGAAATTCAGGTTTATCGCAACGACCAAATTTCTGTAGAGGAAATTCGCAACTCTGGTGCGGCTGGAGTCGTGATTTCCCCTGGCCCAGGTCGCCCGGAAGATGCCGGTATTTCTGTAGAAACCATCGAACAGCTTGGCCCGACAATGCCAATTTTGGGCGTTTGTCTGGGCCATCAAAGCATCGGTCAAGTGTTTGGGGGCAACATTGTCTCTGCCCCAGAGTTAATGCACGGCAAAACTTCCCAGGTGACACACACCGGCGTCGGAGTTTTCCGGGGATTGGAAACACCCATGACCGCAACCCGGTATCATAGTTTGGTGATTGACCGGCAGAGTTGTCCAGATGTGCTGGAAATTACCGCCTGGGTCGATGATGGCACGATTATGGGTGTGCGACACCGGAACTATCCGCACATCGAAGGTGTCCAATTTCATCCAGAAAGTATTCTCACGAATGCCGGTAAACAGTTGTTGCGAAATTTCCTCGAACAGCTGTCATAATCATCGATGATTTGTCATTGGTCATTTGTTATCTATGATTTTCAACTGACAAACGACAACGACAAATTAAGAAACTACAAACTCACCCACGACAATTAGCAATTAATGATGAAGCGGCGACAGTTAATGCGCTATGCGCGGACAGTTTTTTTGGCGACGTTAGCAACTGGTTTAGCGTCTGGATTGCAAACCTATCAGGCTCAAACCAACGACACGCTTTCTGTCCAATGGCTAGGTCATACTTGCTTTTTGTTTACGAGTGCCGGTCAAAAGGTTTTAGTAAATCCCTTCCGCACTCAAGGTTGCACGGCAGGATATCGTCCGCCTAATGTTGGCTCTGATCTAGTATTAATTAGCTCTCAGCTATTAGATGAAGGAGCAACCGAGCAATTACCCGGCGACCCTCGCTTGCTGTATGAATCGGGGGTTTATCAGCTCAATGGCAACCAAGTTCAAGGCATTCAAACCCCTCATGATCGTGAGGGTGGCCGGCGATTTGGTACGAATACAGCTTGGCGCTGGACTCAAGGAGGAATTAATATTTTACACTTGGGAGGTGCAGCATCACCCATCAGTGTAGAGCAAAAAATCCTCTTAGCACGCCCCGATTTACTGTTGCTGCCGGTGGGGGGTGGGCCTAAAGCTTACACGCCTCAAGAAGCCAAGCAGGCGATGCTCGCGCTTAATCCCAAAATGGTAATTCCGACCCATTATCGCACCCAAGCGGCTGATGCGAATAGTTGCGATCTTGTGGCCATAGAAGAATTTTTAGGCTTGATGACTGAAGCTTCAATTCGCAGGATTAGCAGCGATACGATGACAATCAGTTCGGCAGATTTACCGGCAACGGGTTCAGTTATTTCAGTTTTAAGTTATAACTTTTAGGCAAGTCTAAAAGAATCGCCGGCATCTGTGAGATTTAAGACTTTTTATAAGTTTTAAATTTAACTGCCGGTGTTTCCACAAAGTAATAAGTGACGGTGGCGAGCAATCCTGAAGCGATTAGGGTTGCTCCCAATCTTTTAAAATAGGCTTCTAGGGGAATTTCAGACGTAAAAATCGGGTTGAAATTGGCAATAATGGGAAGATGCCACAGATAAACCCCATAAGATAAGTTTCCAAAAACTTCAAATACTCTCAAGGGATTTCTTAAGCAAGCTTTGAATGAAAGCTTTTCATTGATATAAAATTCTTGATAATTTCTGCCAGATTCAAAGGTAAAGATAAAAAAAGATGTGAGTGATGCACTTAGAGCCGGCGCAATAAATAATAAAAGTTTTTGATTATAATATTTGCAATAAGCAGTTAATAAATACAAGAGAATCATCAAAATAACTGCGATTGGGATTTTGATGGTTTTTAAATAACTTCTGAAATCCACTTTTTCTGAAAAATTTTGAGCATTTTTTTCACTATAAATTAAAGCATTAATGAAAAATCCACACAAGAACGAATCTAAGTTCGTTACTAATGGTGTGTAAATATATCTAACAAAATCAGCAGATTGAGCTTCTGGCGCTTGAGATTGAGCAACGATAATGATCCAGATTGTATATCTTAAAGCAAAAGAGAAAATGAGCGTTATAAAAATACTCCCTAAGATTTTATTTTGACTGATTAAGCGAGGCTTGAAATAAGTAAATATAAACGGGATAAGTAAATAAAATTGAACTTCTGTTGACAACGACCAAAACGCACCGTTAAAGGTTACGGGTAAAGCTTGATTGTAAGTAAAGGTGCAAATTCTAACTAAATAACCCCAATTTTCATGTTTTAAAAGTTCAGGGTAAACAAATAAAATTAAAATGAATACGATAAAATAGTAAAGTGGAAAAATTCTCAGCGCTCTGTTACGGCAAAATTTAATTAATCCCGGCACATCTGTTGAGTAACGATCCGTGTAAAAAGCTTTCCCCATCAAATAGCCAGATAGACAAAAGAAAATCCGAACTGCGACGCCGCCGGCGCTGAAAAGTAACCAACTAAAATCATAATTTTGATAATATATTGAGGCTCTGGGTGGATCGCAGTGGGCGATGACAACCATTAAGCAGGCAAACCCTCGCAGCGAAAGCAGTGCATCTAAGCGGTTGGATGTTTTTTTGTTCTGATCAGAGAAACTCACTATTTTTTTAGGGTTTTTTATAAGTTTTCAGTCTGCCGGCAGGAATTTCTACGAGAGAGTAGGTAACTGCTGCAAGTACGGTGGATAAAATCAGCGTTGCCGTTAATCTTGAATAAAATGCTTCAATGGGAATCTCTGAGGTAAAAATTGGGGCGATATTTTTATTAATGGGTGTGTGCCAGATATAAACACCATAGGATAAATGACCGAAAATTTCTAAAATTCTTAAAGGATTTTTCAAGCAAGCATAAAATGAAAGTTTTTCGTTATTTTGAAATGTCCAGTAAGAATTCCCATACTCAAAGGCATAAATGAAAAAAGAGGTGATAACAGCCGTTAAAACCGGCAACACAAAAAAGAAGGTAGAAGTTCTGATCCCGCCACCTCGCCCTGGCAGTCTCCAAAGTTCTTGAAAGTAAATATGATGAGCGGTAAATAAATACAGGAAAATTATTAACCCAATGGCTATCGTTTTTAAAGGTAATCGATGCAATCTCAGTTTTTTTCTTAATTTAGGTAAAATTAATAAATTGGAACTGGCTTGTTTTTGACAGTGAATCCAGGGATTGACTAAAAACCCTAACAAAAAAATATCTAAATTTGTGAAAAGCGGGTTGTAAGTATACTTATAATAATAAAAACTTTTTGTTTGCAAGGAATCTTTTAACGCAATCCAAACTCCCAGCCTCAAAAAGAAGGATAAAGCAATAATTGCGCCAGCAGCCAGTAAAATTTGCTTTTTGTTTAACAAGCGGTATCTAAATAAATTATAAATAAACGGCACAATTACGTAAAACTGCACTTCTGATGAAATTGCCCAAAAAGTAATATTAAAGTCTGCCGGCGGTAAAACTTGGTTGTAAGTAAATGTTAGAATTCTTACCAAAGAACCCCAATTTTCTAACTTGAGAATGACTGGGTAAACAAATATACATGAAATTAAAAGGGCAAAATAATAAAGCGGACAAATTCTTAACAGTCGATTGCGCCAAAAACTCAGCACCCCAGAAACATCTGTGGTGTAACGCTCTGTATAAAAAACTTTCCCCATCAAGTACCCAGAAATCCCAAAAAAAATCCAAACAGCTACAATTCCGTGGCTGAATAACAGCCAACTAAAATCATAATTTTTATAAATGATCGCATTTCTAGGCGCAGCACAATGAAAAATCACAATCGCTAAACAAGCAAATCCTCGAAGCGCTTGAAGTGCATCTAAGTGATTAGAGTTATTTTGGAATTGTGCAGTAGAGGGTGCTGCTACGGGTTGAGCCATTAGGAAATTGGTAAAGAAAGGGAAAAGAAAATTTTATCAAGCCTTGGCAATTTTTTAATTGCCTGTCTTATTTAGGGCGATACAAAGGTTAAGATATCACAAGAAGTTGAAAAATATGAGTCGTTATGCAAGCAGAATACCGGCAGCGTCGTGAGCAGTTGATGGCGAAGATAGGCACCGGCACTGCAATCTTTCGCAGTGCACCAACAGCCGTGATGCACAATGATGTGGAATATGTTTACCGGCAGGAAAGTGATTTTTTCTATTTAACAGGGTTTAATGAACCGGAAGCCGTTCTAGTTTTAGCCCCCCATCACGAAGAACACAAGTTTGTGTTATTCGTACAAGCGAAAGATCCGGAGAAAGAAATATGGACGGGATATCGTGCCGGCGTCGAAGGCGCAAAAGAACTTTATGGCGCGGATGAGGCATATCCCATCGCCGAATTAGAAGAAAAACTGCCTAAGTATATACAAGATTCAGACAGAATTTATTATCGTTTAGGGCGAGATCGCGGTTTTAATGAAACAATTCTTAAACACTGGCAGCGCTTCATGGGGATGTATCCCAAGCGCGGAAAAGGGCCAATTGCGATTGAAGATCCAAGCCCTATTTTACACGCAATGCGGCAGATTAAAAGCCCTGCCGAATTAGATTTGATGCGAAAAGCTGCGGTGATTTCGATTGAAGCGCATAACTATGCACGAGAAATTGCGAAACCAGGACGCTATGAATACGAAATTCAGGCAGAAATGGAACACATTTTTCGTTTGCGGGGTGGCAACGGGCCGGCTTATCCCTCAATTGTTGCCTCAGGCGAAAATGCGTGTGTTCTGCATTATATCGAAAATAACCGGCAGCTACAAGAGAATGATTTACTCCTCATAGATGCCGGCTGCGCTTACGGTTACTACAACGCCGATATTACCCGCACATTTCCAGTTAGCGGCAAATTTACCTCCGAACAACGGGCAATTTATGAGATTGTATTAGAAGCACAATCGCAAGCGATGGAACAAGTTAAACCAGGAAATCCTTGGAATCAAATGCACGATGCAGCCGTGCGAGTGATCGTAGAAGGATTGCTGGAATTAGGATTGCTAGATGGTGATATAGAGGAAATTATCAAAGAGGAGAAATACAAACCATTCTATATGCACCGCACAGGACACTGGTTAGGGTTAGATGTCCATGATGCCGGTGTTTATCAACATGGGGAGCAAGCGCAAACATTGCAACCCGGACAAGTGCTAACAGTTGAACCGGGAATTTATATTAACCCCAATATTAAACCGGCAGAAGGACAACCTGAAGTTGAGAGCCGGTGGCGTGGTATTGGCATTCGCATAGAAGATGATGTTTTAGTAACATCAAATGGGCAGGAAATTTTGACTGCCGGCGTGCCAAAGTAGAAATCCGATTTTCTCAGAGAGTCGTTGGGTATTGCCCACCTCACTTGTTGAGCTAAAGTTAAGTTTGATGGGTGCCTGTCCTGCCACAGCCGCCATTTTCTTTGCGTCTGGGCTTCATGCCAGTTTGATAGTTTATTTTTGGTTGATTTCACCCTGCAAAGATGCTCAAAAAGATTTCCCTGTCGGCACTGATGTTGCTGCTGCTAGTAGCTTGTCGCCAACCCCCTTACCGCACTAAAGACGTTGGACCGGCAGCAGCGCCACCCCAACTGCCTGATATCCAGTGTCAAGGACAACTCCCCGAAGCCCTCAAAGAGAAGCTAGAAAATTACCGACTGGCGCAAGAAGCCGACTTTGTCACGTCTATTCGCGAGTATGACGGGCAAACTGAAGGGAATTTCACTTGTAGCATCTTCACAGCTGACTTTAACAACGATGGAGCTAAGGAATACGCCCTGTTGCTAGTCGATCCCAAAACATCAAACTTTCGGTTTGAGCTGCTAGTAAATCGCGGCACCGGCAAGTTAGGCACCGCAGTCGTCAAAACCTTCCAACCGACAACCAAATCAGAAGATGGCCTTGTTTACACCTCCATGAACTTCAAGCCGGCAGGAGAAAGTGGCCCAGCCCAGCGAGATAGCTTTCCCCTTAAAGCTGGAACACCCGAACGAAAAAACTTTGAAGCGCAACCAGCAATAGAATTGTGGCGGGCGCTAGACACCGCTGAAAACGGGTTGCCAACAAATTTAGAAGTCAGCACCCTTGCGTATTGTTCGGATCTTTTTTATTTTGTGAATGGCAAACTAGAAAGAACCAGCGTTTGCGATTAATTGTCGTAGACACAAAATCTATACTTTTGGTTTAATAAAGCATTCGGTGATCACTTTTTAGGCTTAACCGGCTCATGATTCCCCGAATGCTTCCCCCTAAAACCCATCCCTAGTTGTCATTCATCGGGAGAGTACAGACTTTGTTACAGCGCATTGCATTACCTCTGCTTTCAGTTCTGGTAATTGGCCCAACCGCAGCCCTCGCTCAACCGGCAGCCCTCGAAGAACCCGCCATCCCTGCGCCTGCCGTAACAAAAGTCTTGCCGGCGGATATCGTCGGTGTACTGCTACTCAATACCACCAAAGACAACTGGGGCACCTTAAATCGATTTAATCCCCTGCCCTTCGAGCTTTCTGGGCCAGGTTTTCTACCTCTATTGCCGGCAGGGACTAACTTTTCCGCAGATGTCCAACCTTGGGTGGGCGAATGGGCCGCCGTCGCACTGATGATCCCCCAACCACCGACAGAGGGAGAATTGCCCAATTTTGCCGACAGCACTCTAACGGTTGCGTCGGTGACAGATGTGGAAGGTGTTAATGCCTATGTCGCCAAAGTTAGAGAAACTCAGGCGGAACCCCCGATTGAGCGTGAGTACAATGGGGTTACAATTTTAGAGTGGCCGGCACAAGAACCCCCGGTTTTAGAGGAGCCGGTAGAAGCACCTCTCCCGACAGAATCACCGGAAACACTTCCGGAAGAAGAGTTGCCGGCACCAACCCCATCGCCGGAGGGAGAACAGTCGCCACCGGCAACGAATCCACCCCAATCCTTATCGTTCTTCAGTCGATTTTTACCCAGCAGTACTTTACCCCTGCCTTTAGCGCGATTTCTGCCGGCGCAAAGCCAGCAAATCGCAGTCGGAAGTGAGCCGAGTGAACCGGAGGAAGTCCCAGAACCCGTACCCCTTGGGAGAGCCGGTTTAGCAATAGCCGTCTTACCCGGATATTTCGCAACATCCACCACCGGCAAAGCCATCGAACAATTTATCGATTCTCAAGCCGGTATCAAACCCCTCGCCGAAGCCGCAAAGTTTCAGCGCACCCTCAAGCACCCGCAGTTTTCAACCTCATTAATGGTGGGATATAGCAATATTGCTTCCGCCGCCCAGATTGTCCCCACCGTCAGCCTTCCCACACCCCCAGAGGGAAGCCTCCCTTTGCCTCTACCTTCAGGCGAATTCTACACAGCTTTGCTAAAAAACCTAGCAGAAACTTACGACACTTTAGAAGGCTTTGTTTGGGTGCAACCCGAAGGAATTCGCGCTCAATCTGCTGCTTATTACACCACTCCCAACCCAGAAAACGCCACAGAACTCACACCCAATGGCGATGGAATTCTGGCAAAATTACCCGCCTCCACTTATATGTCAAGCAGCAGCCGCAATTTCCAAAAGCAGTGGAGCAGAATGGTAAAGCTATATGGTGAAGAAGGACAATCATTTCTAGATATATTCAGAGACGGCATCCGCAGCGTGACTGGGCTGGATCTCGAAGAAGATATTATCTCTTGGATGGATGGCGAATTCTCCTTATTTTTCTTCCCTAGCGCTCAAGGATTATTTCCCCAAGCCGCTCCAGCGTTCAAGCTCGGAATGGGATTGATGATCCAAACCAGTGATCGCCCCGCCGCCGAGAGAATGTTAAACCAGCTGGAAGAATCTGTAACAACATCATCGGGTAGCACCGTCAGCATTACCCGTCGGGAGGGATCGTCCCCCCTTACCAGTTGGGAAGCTCCCATGCCAGGAAAAGCGCCTCAAAGCTTTTTTGCTTACCGCTGGGCAGATGACAACACCCTCATCCTCACCAGCGGCAGCGGCCCGATGAGCTTGCTAACCCCCGAACCGAGTCAGCCTCTCGCCAACTCCTACATCTTCCAAACTGCTACAGAATCTTTCCCACGCCCGAATGAAGGCTACTTTTATCTCAACTGGGGCGCTACACTTTCATTTATTTACACGTTCTTTCCGCTCGACGACAGCGAGTCATCCCGTTTTATCAAACAAGGTTTAGGAATGATCCGCAGCTTCAGTGGTAGCAATTCCGCCACTCCAGAAAAAGAACAGTCAGATATTTTATTCGTCATAGCGCCGGCGCAGTAAGTGCTTAGTGCTCAGTGGGAGAGGGAAATAGTGCTGAATCTGCGTTTATCTGCGGTTAATAAATCAATATAAATCTATTCATCAGTAGAACCGGCATCCTGCCACACTTATAAATGCCGGCCAAATTTCTGCGGCTTGATCCCATCCGGCAAGCCCGATTGGTAGCCGAATTATGAGTTAAACCGTTAAACTCATAACTCAAAACTCCACAGTTAAATAAAAATGCTCTCACAAATTAAAGACTTAGCAAAAACCTTAGCACCTCGCCTCATTGAAATTCGGCGGCACATCCACTCTCATCCAGAACTAAGTGGTCAAGAATACCAAACAGCGGCTTATGTTGCCGGCGTGCTCTCCTCCTGCGGCATCCATGTGCGAGAAGCCGTCGGAAAAACCGGCGTGGTTGGGGAACTGCAAGGTGAGGGCACAGATAACCGGCTGCTAGCGATTCGGACAGATATGGACGCATTGCCGATTATCGAACGCACCGGCTTAGATTATGCCTCTCGCCAGTCGGGAATTATGCACGCCTGTGGTCACGATGTGCATACAACCGTTGGTTTAGGAACCGCAATGGTGCTATCTCAACTCGGAATTCATCTGCCAGGAACCGTGCGCTTTTTATTTCAGCCGGCGGAAGAAATCGCCCAAGGTGCCGAGTGGATGGTGAAAGATGGGGTGATGGAAAACGTCACCAGTATTTTCAGCCTGCACGTTTTTCCCTCAATTCCTGCCGGTTCAGTAGGAATTCGGCATGGTGCATTGACAGCCGCCGCCGATGATATTGAGCTAATCATTATCGGCGAATCTGGGCACGGGGCGCGTCCCCATGAGGCGGTTGACGCGATTTGGATTGCCTCCCAAGTGATTACCACCTTGCAACAAGCCATTAGCCGCACCCAAAATCCTTTGCGCCCCCTCGTGTTAACCATTGGCCAAATTTCCGGCGGCAGAGCACCGAATGTCATTGCCGATCAGGTGAAATTGCTGGGAACCGTGCGCTCGCTTCATCCAGAAACTCGCGCTGATTTGCCGGCTTGGATCGAGCGGATTGTCGCCAATGTTTGTAGCGCTTTTGGGGCACGCTACCAGCTCAACTATAGGCGGGGAGTGCCTTCGGTGCAAAACGATCCGATTCTCACTCAAATCGTAGAGTCAGCCGCCCTAGAAGCCTGGGGTTGCACTCACGTCCAAATTCTACCCGAACCTTCCCTCGGTGCCGAAGATTTTTCGATGTATTTGGAACACGCCCCAGGCACGATGTTTCGGTTAGGTGTTGGTTATCCAGATAAACATAATTACCCTTTACATCATCCCCTATTTGAAGTAGATGAATCGGCAATTGTTACCGGCGTTGTTACTTTAGCCTATGCTGTTTATAAATATTGGCAGCAGCATTAAAATTGGGCATGGGGCATTGGGCATTAGTTTTGGTACAAAAGTGTTGAATTTTAATAGTTTTAGATAAAAAGCCCCTTAGTCAGACAGAGTTTAGCTGGGGGTATTCTGTTGCTGACTTTGGGTTGCAGCAGATTTGATTCAGGTGCCGGCACACGCTTTGCAAAGGGCGAATAGCGCTTTTGGGGAAGTTTCCCCGAAAAAAATGTAAAAAGGATGTCAAGCGTTTGAGAGTAACTCTGGAAGTAGCCGGAAGGTCAGCTTTATCAGGTTTTTGTACATTTTGGGTGGAGCCGATGGAAAAGCGTAAGTTTACAGATTAAATGTTTGTTATTTTATAGGCTGTAATGGGATGTTCTGTTGCAATGGCGACACAACTAATAGTTAGGTAGTTAGTAAAGCACTGCCATCCTCTTTCGACTTTATTTGGTCTAAAATGACAAAACTCTAAACGGTCAAGCAATCATGTCCTTCAATTTGGCTATACCTCGCTCTACTGGTGAGCTACTCAATCTCACTATCAACATGGGGGAAACCCTGTTCGTTCTGGGTGCCAACGGTACTGGTAAGTCCAGCATAATGCAACAGTTATATAACCCTCATCATGCCAATGCGCGACGAATATCGGCACATCGCCAAACTTGGTTTTCTTCTAGTGAAATAGATTTATCGCCCCAGCAAAAGCGAAGCTTTGAATCCAATATCCGAAGCATAGATACCACTCCAGAGTCGCGCTGGAAAGATCATTACTCGGAACACCGTGCAACTATTGCAATTTATGATATCATTGATGCTGAAAATGTACGTGCTCGCTCAATTGCTGATGCAGTCCGTAGCGATATTAAACTGGCAAAAACTCTTTCAAACAAAGATACTCCTATACAGATTATCAACGAGGTTTTACGTCTTTCAAATATTACTATTACGATATCTATAGGTGAAAACAATCAGATAGTTGCAACTAAATCTGGAAGTTCTCCTTACAGCATTGCGGAACTTTCGGATGGTGAACGTAATGCTTTATTAATCGCGGCGAACGTACTGACTGTTAAAAGTGGTACTTTAGTGCTAATTGATGAGCCAGAGCGTCACCTTCAACGCTCCATCATTTCACCACTTCTGACACTTTTGCTCTTTAAGCGAGATGATTGTGCATTCATCGTATCTACACATGATGTGATGCTGCCCCTCGACAATCCTAGCTCACGTACATTGCTGATTCGGGGCTGCACCTACACTGGGTCTTCTGTAAGTGGTTGGGACGCAGATCTTGTTCTTCCCGAAACTGAGATTGATGATGACATCAAGAAGGATATCCTTGGTGCGCGTAGAAAGATTCTGTTTATTGAAGGCACTGAGCGAAGTCTTGATAAGCCGCTTTACAGTCTAGTGTTTCCAAATGTATCCATTGTTGCCAAATCAAACTGTCGAGATGTTGAACATACTGTTTCTAGCATCCGGGACTCTGCTAATCTTCACTGGGTTCATGCTTTTGGTATTGTTGATAATGATCGGCGGCCAGAAACTGACATTAATCGGCTTAAGGAGAAGGGCATATACGCCCTTTCAGTCTTCTCAGTTGAGTCGATATATTACCATCCACATATTCAAGACCTTATTGCACAGCGCCATGCAAGTGTTATCGGAGGTGCTTCTTCCACATACCTTGATAATGCTAAAACTGCTGCAATTCAGGCAATCAATCCACATATTCAACGCCTGAGTGAGCAAACTGCTGAAAAGGCAATTCGTGAGGAGTTTTTTCGGCAACTGCCTAAAAAAACAGACATTAGTGCTGGGACACCCATCAATGTTTCCATCAATGTGCCTGAGTATGTCACAAGAGAACGTGACCGATTAGAAAATTTACTTAATGATGCCAATCTGGCAGTAATCATTTCACAATATCCAGTTCGTGAAACACCTGCTCTAGACAAGATTGCAAAGGAGCTTAGATTCCAAAACCGTGAACAGTATGAGGAGGCTGTACGGAAACTATTATTGGACAACAAAGAGGCTCTAACGTTTGTGAAATCTCTCTTCGGTACACTGGCGTCTGATATTGAGGCAGTATGATTGCGTGCAGTCATTACCGTATTCTTACTCTGACAGTAGTGCCTAACAAACGTAGGCACCGGACGGATTAGTGACTCATAGCTTCGTTTCAGTCTTGTCACCGCCGATGATACTAGCCGTTAGACTATGAGCTTAATTGGTGAACAATTGGCGTAAAGACTCAAAAACCTTTTATGCTCAAGCATTAGCCATTTGTTCGGCTCCAGTATGTGTAAATCACTCCCATACACACGACCTTAACCTATCCGCACCTTATCAGGAATCCGTTCGCGTAGTGTACTGTAGGCAATTGAGTGCCGGCCTTTATGTTTAGGCACTTACTGTCGTAGCTTGTCCTTTAGCTGCCGTAGGTAAAATAGCTAAAACTTTTGGTGCTAAAGATTTCAGATCCCCTAAACGATTGGATGATGCTTGCAGAACAATTACCGCAATATTGAACTGTGGCAGATTCTGTTGAAACGACAAGTTGCGATCAACTGTTATGAAAACATCAAACTCTGCTTCAGCAAGGGCCAGAAGTTGACCATTTTTGACTCCGCCCCATCCCATCTGTGGAACCGTTTTCACCTCATACCCAACAAACTCTCTCGCAAGTTTGCGGTCAATACACTCATCCAAAAGGAGCCTCATGCTATGCCCCCATGCCCACAAGCTGTTTCCCTGCTTCTTCCAACAAAGCAATGACCTGCTCTCTGGTTACAGTTGGAAATCCATCTAAAAAATCGTCAATTGATTCTCCGGCTTTAAGATAGTCTAAAAGCGTCTGTATGGGAACCCTAGTACCAGCAAAAACTGGGGTACCGCCCATAATTTCAGGAGATGCGCTAATAATTGAGGAGTCTTTAAGCATCAGTCTTTGACCTCCGGGTTCCGTACTTCACAGATTATCAATTTCTATAAGTATAGAATTCTTTAGAGATCGAAAAGGTCTACCTCTATTAGTATCCTGACGTGAGGATGTACATAGTAATCCTAAATAGGTTGTAATTGTTCTAGCCGGCAAGATGCCAGCATCTTGCCGGCTAGAAATACATTGACTCAGCAACGCCTCAGCACCTATTAAATTTGCCTAAGGATGAAAAAGCCGCCTATCTAAAGTTAGGTAGGCGGTTCTTTTACAATCGCTCAGTGATTAGTAGCAGAAAAAACTAACTATTTTAAGGCCGGTGAGAGCGGTTAATCTTTCCTCGCAGACAGACCAACTCTCTCGATCACACCCGCCCTTATTCACTAAACAAAAGCGAAATACTACAAAGAGGAACCTAATCCGGCGTAGGCACCATAGAAGAAAATACCTACAATCGTAATCACACCCAGGCCGGCGACGGTTGCGACAACCCACAAAGGAATTCTGCCACTTTCAGACACAGCTTTTACCTCTCCATTAAAAACACAGCTGAAGATCGTTAGATCATTAAATCGAAAAATCGAGATTTATCGCCAGTTAGTTAAAGAAATAACTGGAAAACAAGATACCCAGGCAAAAAATCAGTAACAGGCCCAAGTACAGGGATGTCCGGTTTAATTCTACCGGCTGATTATTCGGGTTGGGAGAGCGAGTCGGCATGAGAAATTACTCCTATCGTTGAATAAATTGCATGGCGGCGATCGCGCCCAAAAAGAAGATCGTGGGCACTCCTAGGGTATGCACTGCCAGCCAGCGAACCGTAAAAATGGGATAAGAAACAGGCTCGTTTGCTCGATTGGTCGTCATAATTTAGAACTCCGTTAGGAACTACTTATTGATAAATTGATCAATTTGTTGCTTCGACTCAAAGCGGTCTTGCACAATTGGCAATTCCTGGCGAGTTTGGGTGAAATACTCATTAGGCCGAGGCGTACCGAATACGTCGTAAGCCAAACCTGTACTCACAAACAACCAGCCGGCGACAAACAGCATGGGGATGGTGATACTATGAATCACCCAATAGCGGACACTGGTAATAATGTCCGAAAACGGACGTTCTCCTGTTGAGCCAGACATTCAGATTCCTCCTGTAGACTACTGTTAAAAACTCAATCTCTATGATACGAAACTTGCACAACACTCACAAGCAAGTAATTTTAACCACCGGCAAGACTACCGGCGATTTTTATTAGCATCAGGCAGATGCGGCATTAGCTTGATACTTCAAGAGAATACCTTGTTGACCAATAATAAATCCTTGCTGGGGCGACAAAAAGACAATCTTGTAAAAATTAGAGGGGACATTCTCCACCTCACGGTCTTTTTGCCAGGTTTTACCCCCATCAAAACTGCACAGCAAATTGCCACTGCCGCCGGCAACCCAAACTTCATCGGGTGTTCTGTAGGCTAAATCCAGTAGTCCCCAGCTAGTGGACACCTCTGGATGCAGCGGTTCCTCCCACTCTTCCCAGTTTTGGGCACTGCTAAATTGTACCTGACCACCTCTGGCTAACATCCACAACCGGCCATCTTGGGAAAATCCCATATTCTGGACGCGTCGGGAACTGTTGCGATTGTGCGGTATCCAGGCATTCTGACCCGGTTCCCAAGTCGAGTAGAAGTTCCCCTTCGCAGACACGGCAACATATCCCCCATTCGAGGAACGCTGGATATTCCGCACGACACCGACGGCTTCCTGCACCATCGCTTTCCAGTTTTGGCCGGCATCTGAAGTTCGGTAAATTGCTCCCACATTCGTGGTCATCTCAGCGGATTTCGGGCCAAGTGCCAAAATTGTATTAGGGGCACCTGGTAGCTTCTCACTTAAGAGAATCCGATTCCAAGACTTCCCCTCGTCGTCTGTATGCAGCAAGACGGAAGGCTGTCCCACAATCCATCCTTCTCTCCCAGAAAAGCTCACCGATGTCAATAAAGCTTTTTCCTCATCCAGATCCAAACGTTGTTCTTGCCAAGTTTGGCCGGCATCTGTGGTTTCTAGTAAGGTGGCATTGCTGCCGACAATCCAACCGTGGTTGGGGTCAGATGTAAAGGCAATGTCTTGTAAATTCGATTCACTGGGCAGGTTGATCACTTGCCAGGGGCTGGAACTGAGAGAGGGGACTTGAGAACATCCCACACAAAGCAGGACGGCTGCTAGTAATAAAACAAGGGGTTTCAAAGGTTTGATGAGCGAGTCTATCACAGTCCAATCTATATATCTGTTAATCGTTTTTTGTTGCATTTAGAACCGGCAGTCTTTCAGTTTCAGCTCAAACGCGAATGCGATCCAACTCTTTCTCTATTGCATCAAGACTTCATCATTCGAGTAGAATCTTGAAGCTGTCTCACTGTAAGCCATAGAGGCTGAGAAAGAATAGCAAGCCAAGAGCCAGTCCGCCAAAAATCAGCAGATTTTTCTGGGTTGGAGTGAGTGTGTTGACGCCTAGCCCGTAACCAAGATTTTCCTTAAATCCAGAGGCGGTGCCGGCAGCGCCAATATTGTAAAACTGCGAGGTTCGCACCCCACACACCGGGCAGCGCCAATCCGTCGGCAACTCTGTAAACGGCGTTCCGGGCGGAACCTGACGCCCATCGTCTCCCTTGGTCGGTTCGTAAACGTAGCCACAGGCTCGGCATTCGTATCTGTCTAACGTTTGGGAATCAATGGCTTCGGGACTCATGGCTCAGGAAGAATAGAGGGTTGGGGGTTGAGAGAGTGACCGAGGCTCCAGTCCCCGCCACGTCTCCTCGCAGCATAACGATCGTTGATAGTAATAATATTAAAATGTCGCATAATTTTGTTAAAGATTGTCAACGAATCTGCTAAAAAATTAAGCTTTTGGCTGAATTGCTGAGCCAGCGGGCCTTACGGCGACCGCTATCTGAAAGGTTAGAAATAAAGCTTCTCAGACACAAGGCATTTGGCTGGGCGTGGTGCGGGGATTCGCATCCTGCCACCGCAACCCTTAGCCCTATATACTGTAATGTAAAGAAGTAGAAACAAACGTACCTTCAGCGAAGCGGTCATTATTTATCGTGTTTGTCCTCAGCGGCTATGAATATTTCCTGGGCTTTCTGCTAATTAGCAGCCTCGTACCCTTATTGGCGTTGACGGCTTCTGCATTGCTGCGGCCCAAAGGTCTTGGCCCAGAACGGCGTACCACTTACGAGTCCGGCATGGAACCCATTGGAGGAGCTTGGATTCAGTTCAACATCCGGTACTATATGTTTGCTTTGGTCTTCGTGATCTTTGATGTTGAAACTGTTTTCCTCTATCCGTGGGCTGTGGCGTTCCACCGGCTGGGGCTGTTGGCTTTTATTGAAGCCCTGATCTTTATTGCAATTCTGGTGATTGCACTCGTGTATGCGTGGCGCAAAGGAGCCTTAGAATGGTCATGAACACTAATGTTACATCGCCCAACACTTCAGGGGAATCGGGGCAACTGATTAACCCGGTAGGCCGGCCAGAGATCACAAAAGAACTCTCGGAGAATGTGATTCTGACGTCGGTTGATGACCTCTACAACTGGGCGCGACTGTCTAGCTTGTGGCCCCTGATGTATGGGACGGCTTGCTGCTTTATTGAGTTTGCCGGCATGATTGGCAGCCGGTTTGACTTTGACCGTTTTGGTCTGGTGCCGCGTGCTAGTCCGCGCCAAGCCGATTTGATTATTACAGCTGGCACGATCACGATGAAATACGCGCCGGCATTGGTTCGCTTGTACGAACAAATGCCGGAACCAAAATACGTGATTGCAATGGGTGCCTGTACGATTACCGGCGGGATGTTTAGTGCCGATTCTCCCACCGCAGTGCGTGGAATCGATAAGCTGATGCCGGTGGATGTGTATATCCCTGGGTGTCCGCCGCGTCCGGAAGCGATCATGGATGCAATTATTAAGTTGCGTAAAAAGGTTTCTAATGATTCGCTACAGGAACGGGGCCGGTTACAGCAAAGCCACCGTTTCTACAGCAAGGCACACAATATGAAGCCGGTGCCCGAAATTTTAACCGGCAGCTATCTCGACTCCCCCACTCGCCAAGCACCGCCGAAGGAACTGACAGAAGCGATGGGGATGCCGGTGCCGCCAGCCCTTCAATCTGCTAAGAAGGAGGAAAGTCGTGGCTGAAGAAGGAACGCAAATCGTTGAAGCCGGCAAGGTTTCTACGTGGCTGACACAAAATGAGTTTGCCCATGAATCGCTGCCGGTAGATCATTCGGGTGTGGAGATTATCAAAGTTGAACGGGAGTTTTTAATTCCCCTAGCAACTGCCCTCTACGCTTACGGATTTAATTACCTGCAATGTCAAGGCGGTTATGATGCCGGTCCTGGTGAGGACTTGGTTAGTTTCTATCACTTAATTAAAGTAAGTGATAATGCTGATCGGCCTGAAGAAGTGCGGGTGAAGGTGTTCCTACCACGGGAAGATCCGAGAGTGCCTTCCCTGTTTTGGATCTGGAAGACGGTAGACTGGCAAGAGCGGGAAGCTTACGATATGTATGGCATCATTTATGAAGGACATCCGAATTTAAAACGGATTTTGATGCCGGAAGATTGGGTAGGTTGGCCGCTGCGTAAGGATTATGTCTCTCCAGACTTTTTTGAGTTGCAGGATGCCTATTAAGGTTTAGGGTAATTTCTCGCAACTTAGTTGTGTTGAATTTAAGTGCCGGCACTCTCTTCTTTTGAGAAGGGGGTGCTTATTTTATGATTGATCTACTGAGTGCCGGCTGTTTAATGCTGAGCAATTAACGGGAGGAAGCAGATTTGAGATTTTTTAAGCGCAGATAAGTTAAGGGTTAGTGTTAGAGATATTGCGATTCTCTGTTGGGTACAGCAGTGAGAATCGCTATACCTGCAAATTCAACGTTCTAAACTACCAATCTTTTGAAGGTTTGCGTTTATCATCATCCCAGTCCCAATCATCTTCTTGATTTTGTTTCTTGCTTCCTTCATCTTGCCTGGGTGCCGGCATACCTGAAGGTGCATTAATCACCCGGTAATCCGCATCATAAACAGATTCCGTTTTTCCCACCCCAGACTCAGCCGGCTCGCGATAGCCGATCGAATAAGTTGAGCCATAGCGGGAAACCGTTTTCGGTTCCTGGGGCACTTCATAAGTTGTGGGATCTCTGCCCAAATCGCGCTCATCATTACGAGGATCTGCTTGTCGCTCATTCTCCTCCCAATCCTCATAAAACTCGTCGTCATCCTCAGCCGGCTCCCTATAATCATCCCGCTCCTCAACACCGGCACGGCGATTAACCGGCTCGTCATAATCATCTCGCTCCTCAACACCGGCACGGCGATCAACCACCTCCTCAGAAGTGCCGGCAGCCGGTGAAGCCGTTGATGTGCCCCAGTTATTCTGCAAAACTGTATTAGCTTGGGGAGCCGGTTCCGGTTGCCTGCGTGGCGGTGGTGGCACAGGTTCACGTGGCGTTTGAGGCATATAGTCACGCGGGATCTGGGGTAAAGGGATGTGCCGGCTCGTTAACAATTCTCGCTCAAACAAATAATTTGACAGCTGATATAAAGCAGCAATCCCAAAGGATGTCAGTACACCTGCCGCCACAGCACCCAACATCAGCACAGAAAGTGGTAGCGCCAATGATTGCGTGCCTAAAAATACCACCGGCAGAACAGGCGACGCATTTTGCCAAGCAAAAATCCCTAGCCCTCCGAATACAACCATTAGCAGTAAAACGCGAAATTCACGCATAATGAATCCTCCACAGTGTTGAGTATCTCGAAGAGTTTTTAGTCAAAAATATTAAACCCCTAGCAAAAATGTACCCCCTTATCTAAATGACCCACAAAATAGTCAGACTCATCTTTATTCATCTATGTATGGCTGCGGCACGCTGCGCTATCATCTGTGTTTAAAAAATCCTAAAAACAATGATTGCAAGAAGCCTATATAGTATTGAAAATTACTCATTACAACAAACAAGCATCTAAGAGACAAAGAAGAAGGATGAAATTTCTAACTTCATACCTTACGTTTGTACCGGCCCACACAAACACACCAGCCCGATTCACGCTTCTAATGTCCCTCCCACCGGCTAATCGGGATGCAATCAATCTCAAACTGATCGAAAGCGCGAGCCACCACAAAATCAACCAAATCCTCAATCGTTTGCGGGTTATGATACCAAGCAGGAATCGCCGGCACAATTCTTACCCCCGCTTCCGCCAAAGCCGTCAAATTCCGCAAGTGAATCAAACTCAAAGGCGTCTCACGGGGCACTATCACCAGTTTACGTCCTTCCTTGAGCTGCACGTCAGCAGCCCGCTCTAAAAGATCCGAACTCAAACCGGCAGCCAACTTCGCCACGGTACTCATACTGCACGGCATCACGATCATCCCCAAAGTCCGAAACGAGCCGCTGGCAATATTCGCGCCCACATCTTGCCAAGCATGACATCTCAGCTTGCCACCCGTCACATCCCCAGCTTGCTCACGCCAAAATAGCTCCTGTTGTGCCGGCTCAGCAGGCATCCGAATATTTTGCTCGGCTTGCCAAACCATATAAGTAGACTTAGAAGCCACCAGCTCAATTGCCCAGTCTGCTTCTAATAAAAACTTAATCGCTCGCACTGCATAAATCAGTCCAGATGCCCCTGAAATACCCAAAATCAGGGGGCGTGTCTTCTTATCTTGTGTCATCAGTTAATTGCTAATAAAGAATTGGCTGCCGGGATAGAGTATAAAGAATTCTTTATCCCCTTATCCCGGCTCTCATTCTTCATTAACGATCAACCTCCAGATAAGGGTTGTAAGTGGAACGCTCAGGCTCCTCGTCATCTCCATTTGTGGCTTCACTGCCGCCACCAACCGCAACCAAGTCTATTTGTTGCCGGTAGTAATCCACACTCTTGACTTGAACTTCCACGCGATCGCCGAGCCGGTATTGCTTGCGGTTCTTGCGTCCCACCAAGGTTTGCTGGCGAGAACGGTATTCATACCAGTCATCTTTCAAAGAAGAGACATGAACCAATCCTTCCACCAGCAATTCTTCAATTTCCACAAAGAAGCCGTAAGACTGAACGCCGGTGATCAGTCCGGGAAATGTTTCGCCGGTGCGCTCTTTCATTGCACCGGCTTTCTTTAACCCTGCCAGATCCTCCTCAGCTTCTTGGGAGACTTTTTCTCGATCACCCAGATGTCCCACGATGGTAGACAGCTGTTCTTCGAGTTCGTGTTGCACTTCTGGGGGCAAGACGTTCCAATTAATTTGGCCTTTAGCGCTACTGTGACGCAAATTCACGCTTTCTTTGACACGAGTGGTGCGGCGATCGCGCCCGTGTTCAAACACAGCGTGGAGGATGCGCTGCACCAGCAAATCTGCATAACGCTGCACCGGCGAAGTGCAGTGGGTGTATCCGCTGTCTAGGGATAGGCCAAAGTGCGACCCTGGCGTGGTGCTATAAGTAGCCGGTTTCAAGGTTTCCTGCAGGAGGTAAGTCAGCACTCGTTCGGCAGTGGAGCCGGCAAACTGTCGGGTAAAGCCTTGATAATCTTGAGGGCGGACATCTTCCTCATTTTCCAGCTGCAAGTTCATCCCCAGATTGTCAGCCAGTTTAATTAACTCTTGAACATCATCGAAATCGGGCTTTGGCTGTACCCGATAAATTCCCGGCACCATCAGCGCCTGTAAATGGCCGGCTACGATTTGGTTCGCCAGAAGTATCAATTCTGTCACCATTGCACCGGCACTGAGGCGAGGTGAGGCAACAATTACCCCTAGCAACCCTTCATCATCAAAGGGAAATTGACCTACACCGTACTGAGTTGCCGGCAGATTTAGTTCAATCGCGCCCCGTTGCTGCCCCTGTTGCTTGACTGCGCGGGAGAGCGCTAACATTTGGTCGAGGACTGGACTGAGCGCCGAGTCTTCATTGCGATCCAAAATTTCTTGAGCTTGCTGGGGACTGAGCTGATAGTCAACTTGAATGACGCTAGGTTGAATTTCAAATTCCAGCACTTCGCCTTGAGCATTCACGGTGATCAGCACCGAGATGGCAAGCCGTTCTTCTTCGGGTAACAGAGAACAGCGATTTTCTGCCAAAATTTCGGGCAACATTGGGATTGCCGTTTCTCCCAAAAACACGGCGATGCCACGCTTGCGGGCTTCCCGGTCGAGGGGCGAGTCTGGTGGGACATGATAACCCACATCAGCGATATGAACGCCCAGCCTCCACTGCCCATCTTCGAGTGTTTCCAAGGAGAAGGCGTGTTCTACAGGAGACGCGCCGGTGCTTAAGCCTTCTTCTGAAGTTTCTGGTTCTTCTTGCTCACGTTGTGGGGATTCAGCCTTAAAAGTGAGAGTCAGCAGCTTACGCAAATCCAGCCGGTTTTTCAAGTCGGCTTTTCGCAGCTGTTTGGGCAAGGCTTTAGCCGCCTTCATCACAGTTTCGCTAAAAGAACGGGGCAGATCGTGCTTGCAGCAAACAATGTCTAGGTCGTTAGCATCTTCGGCATCGCTCCCGAGAATCTGAGCGACGCGCCCCACCGGCGGATAGGAACCGAGAGGATAGCGCAGAACTTCGACATGGACGAGGTAATCAATGGCTTCTTCTAGCTCCATGCCATTTGAGTTAACTTCGAGTTCAAACAATAGCCGGTCGTCTAAGGGAACGGCTTTGTATGCGGCGAGGCCGGTTTGGTTCTTGGCTTGTTTCAATCGCGCTAAGACGCTGGGGTTTGCTCGTTCGAGAACTAACCGCACTTCCCCTTCTGGACTGCGCCGGCGGCTGCCTTCTTTGATGATTTTGACCAGCACTCGATCGCCATTCCAAGCGGAACTGAGATGGCATTCCCGGATATAAATATCTTCTGACCCTTCCGCATCTTGAATGGCAAAACAAAACCCTTTGCTAGAGCAACGAAGTTTGGCTTCTACGACACCTTCTTCAACTACCCGGCGATACTTGCCGCGATCTTTGACTAAAATGCCTATTTTCTCTAAAGCGTCTAGGACAATTTGGAATTTACGCAGACTTGTCTTGTCCTGGCAACCCAGTTTCTTCTCCAAGACTTTAGGCGCGACCAATTTATCATCCGTAAAGTTTGCCAGTAGTGTAGCGATTGAAAATTCCATGCAGCGCTCAATCCTTGTGGTCTCTATTCGATTCTCTCCCCGGCACTATCACTCCACGCGGCGGTAGCTATTAGCCTTGGATGCCCGGATTTGGAAATTTGGATTTTAGATTCAATGCGCTACGCGAACGTCAATCTAAAATCTACTATCGTCTGTCCGCACCTTTTCCAAGCTTCACTCCCCCTTTCCTCGCGAACGACTTTTAAGGAAGTGTTCGCGCCGAGAACGCTGGAAGCAAGCAATCCGATGGCGGAACCTCTCAGTTGCGCTTAACGCAGCTGTTTGGGCATCAGGGTGACATCGTCAGGCACCTCCGACTTTGAATAAACCCATTTTTCTCGCCCCCGCCATGTTTTAGAACACAGTGATGCAACCAAGGGTCAGGAGCTTGAGCCGGCTTTGAGCGAGTGTCGGAGGTGCTTGAATACCGTGTACTCTTGCACTCTCGTTTTCTTACACGCTGCGGCGCTTCTGTTTTAGCAACCGCTTTGCAGCGACCCCGCTCTAGCTTTAGGGTATATACAGGTCGGATGGAGCGGCGCAATGCCGCGCAGATGTAGTCTTTTAACTATTTTAGTTTTAGCGGGTGCTTTTGGTACATCGGTTTTTTTGCACACTATCCTAAAGTTAGGGATTGAGGGCAAATCATCCGTAAAGTGTGTTTAGGAAGGGCTGTCGTGTTTGCCGGCGGGGTATACAGGTTTTTAATCAGCGGGTGTTAGAGAAAGGCACGAGAGCATTGCTAGGGCGAGAGGGAAAGAAGAAATTTCTGCCCTTGATTTTTTTGATTGACTCAATCGGGATGTTTTCCATCCGGATAGATAGCGTTCTTGGGGAGGATTTCTAAGTTAAATGCTTATTAATTTAGGAATTATTTTATTTTGCCTGCAACCTGGCTCCTTTAAGATTGTGCAAAAAGGTTTCAACGCTTCAGTGAGTTTATTTTGGGATGCCCTGATTTGAAAGTGAATACCCAATTTAATAAGTAAAGTCTAAAATTTAAAATAGCGCTATCTTCTGGACTTCTAATGTTATTGATGGGAATGCTATGTTTTCTCAATTTTTCGCTCGTTATCCAGCCGGCGGTTTAATTTCTGAGTTACTGACGATTGATCACGGCAAATATGTTGTCCGTGCTTTGGTTGTTGTGGAAGGCGTGACGCTGTCTTCCGGGTTGGCGGCGGCAGAAACTGTGGAAGTGGCGGAAGATCGAGCTAAAACCCGTGCTTTGAATGTTTTGGGAATTGAAGTGGGAACGCCACAGCCGGCACAGACGAATTCTGTTTCGCCTCAACCGACTGCAACTTCACCTTTACCGGCACCTTTGACAACGAATTTTCAATCGCAAAAAGGGTTTTCGCCAGATCCTTTGGTGCCGGCTCACTCAGATACAGCTTTTTCCAGAACCTCTCCCCCGCTAACAACGCCGGCTCGTCCTTCTGTTTCTCCCAGTTCCCCTGCGCCGGCTTCGGATGAGTGGTTATCTGATTTCAATGGCAATGGGGAAGAGCCGGATGTTATGCCGGCACCGACGTCATCGTTTAATTTCCCAGAAGTTGAGCCGACTTCCGGTGAGCCTCTATTGAGCGGTTCACAGTTTCACCGTGAGGGTATTGGGAAGCCGGTGCCTGCTGCGCCTGAAACTGGGAGTGCCGGTGTTGATAAGAAGAAGGATTTATCAAATGAGATTGCCAAAATTAAAGTTGAACTAGAGCGTTTGCACTGGAGTCCTGAGCAGGGAAAAAATCATTTAACTCAAACTTATGGCAAGTTATCTAGCAAACTGCTAACTGATGAGGAATTGCTTGATTTCTTGCACTATTTAGAATCTCTGCCGGCACCGACTAAGTAAAAAAGGTGAACGGTGATAGTCAGGACATGAATCATATCATGCGCTAACTATCACCCTTCAATTCCCGCTAAATCGGGTTTCAATTTTCTTAGCCGACTGCAACTGGACGAGTTGCAGAGGGACGACGATCAATCACTTGATCGATGAGACCATATTGCCTGGATTCTTCGGGGGACATGAAGAAATCCCGTTCGGTATCTTCTGCAATTTTCTCTATGGGTTGGCCGGTGTGGGCGGCTAGATGCTCATTCAGTCGCCGTTTGTGGTATAATATTTCCTTGGCTTGAATTTCGATATCCGTTGCTTGCCCCTGAGCGCCACCGAGGGGTTGGTGAATCATAATCCGAGAATGGGGCAGACTCATCCGCTTACCCTTTGTGCCGGCACTGAGCAAGAAGGCTCCCATACTGGCAGCTAGGCCGACGCAAATCGTAGACACATCCGAGCGAATGTGGTTCATGGTGTCAAAAATACCCATGCCGGCTGTCACCGAACCGCCTGGAGAGTTGATGTAGAGGTAAATATCCTTGTCCGGATCTTCAGCTTCTAGAAAAAGCAGTTGAGCAACAATCAAGTTTGCCAAGTCGGAATCAATTTGCGATCCGAGAAAGATGATGCGCTCACGCAGGAGTCGCGAATAGATGTCGAAAGCGCGTTCGCCACGACCTGACTGTTCGATAACGATAGGAATCATGGAGCCTGCCTGTTGACGCAATTTATCTTAGTTATAACCAATTGTAGGTTTAATCTGCCGGTGGTTGCAGCAAGAGGGAGGTAGGGGTTCCTCCCTAAAAGGAGTGCGTCTAGAAGCCAGCCGGTGATCAGGGGTGTTTGGCTGTACCCTTTACCCTGCTGCGAAGCATTCACCTAGATTTGCGCTCTGACAAATGCTTCAAGCCGGCTCATTCCCTTTTCAATGGTTGCCATATCGGTTGCGTAAGATAAACGAATGCAATCATCTGCACCAAACGCAATTCCAGGAATAACGGCGACTTGCTGAGATTCTAGTAAGCCATCACAAAATTCTAGAGATTTTAGACCTGTTTTGCTGATATTCGGTAACAGGTAAAAAGCGCCGTCTGGTTTCGGACATTTTAATCCTGGAATTGCGGTGAGAAGTTCGTACATAACCTGCCGGCGTTCGGCAAAGGCTTGGCGCATTTCTTCTACACAATCTTGCGATTCTTCTAATGCTGCAATTGCCCCATACTGGGCGAATGTGCATACATTCGATGTACTGTGACTTTGAAGTGTTGTTACTGCTTTAATTAAATCTAATGGGCCGGCTAAATAACCGAGTCGCCAGCCGGTCATTGAGTAAGCTTTGGCAAAGCCACTACTAATGATTGTGCGATCAAAAATTTCTTTGCCAATCGATCCAATGCTGAGATGTTCGACACCGGCATAGATAATCTTCTCGTAGATTTCATCAGAAACGACTAAGATATCTTTTTCAACCACCACCTCTGCTAATGCGCGAATTTCATCCGGCGTGTAAACCATGCCGGTGGGATTAGAAGGCGAATTGAGGATAAATAATCGCGTTTTTGGGGTGATCGCTTCTCGCAGTTGAGCCGGCGTAATTTTGTAGTTACTTTCGGCGGTTGCGTGAATAATCACCGGCACACCGTCGGCAAGTTTCACCATTTCTGGATAACTCAGCCAATAGGGAGCCGGGATGATTACCTCTTCTCCCGGATCAAGCAGCGCCATGATCAGGTTATACAGAGAATGCTTGCCGCCATTGGTAACAACTACGTTCTCTGGGGCATAGTCGAGTCCGTTATCTTTCTTGAGCTTCCGGGCGATTGCTTCCCGCAACTTGGGTTCACCGGCAGCAGGGCCATATTTAGTTTTACCGGCATCTAGCGCTTGTTTCGCAGCGGCTTTGATATGTGCCGGCGTGTCGAAATCTGGTTCGCCAGCACTAAAACTGCAAATGTCGATGCCTTCAGCCTTCATCGCCTTTGCCTTTGCCGCGATTGCCAATGTAAGCGAAGGCGCGACCTGACCCACCCGTGCTGCCAGCTTCATCATTACCCCTAAAAATTTAACTTAAGCACTACAACTATCAGACTTCTAGTTTCTCAGACTATCTCGAAATTGCGTGCGAGGTTTATGTTTTTTTACGGTTGCAATGTTTTGATCGCCTGACATTTAGTAGGGGCGCATACGCCGGTGCGCCCCCATCGCGCTCAATTATGCAATCGTGACATCGGGTGAGAGATAGACATCTTGGATGGTGTGAAACAGCTTGACGCCTTCCTCAAAGGGGCGTTGGAAGGTTTTGCGGCCAGAAATCAAGCCAGAACCCCCAGCACGTTTGTTAATCACGGCAGTGCGAACGACTTCGGCAAAGTCGCTTTTACCGGATGCGCCACCGGAGTTAATCAAGCCGGCACGCCCGCAGTAGCAGTTGAGTAACTGATAGCGGGTTAAATCAATCGGGTGATCGGTGGTTAAATCTGAGTAAACCCGATCATGCGTCATGCCGTATTTCTCGCCGGCAGCGTCGGTGACAGCTTTATAGCCGTGGTTGAATTCTGGCAGCTTTTGCTTAATGATGTCTGCCTCAATGGTGACGCCGAGATGGTTGGCTTGGCCGGTGAGGTCAGCGGAAATGTGATAGTCTTTGTCTTGCTTGAAAGCGCTGTTGCGGAGATAGCACCAGAGAATCGTTGCCATACCGTATTCGTGGGCTAAGGCAAAGGCTTCGCTGACTTCTTGAATTTGGCGAGTTGATTGATCGGAACCGAAGTAAATCGTTGCCCCCACGGCTGTTGCCCCTAGATTCCAGGCTTGCTCAACCGAGGCAAACATCACCTGATCGTATTGGTTGGGATAGGTGAGTAGTTCGTTGTGGTTGAGTTTGACAATGAACGGGATTTTGTGGGCGTATTTGCGAGAAACACTGCCTAAAACGCCCAAGGTGGTTGCCACAGCATTGCAGCCGGCAGCCATTGCCAGTTTAATAATGTTTTCCGGGTCGAAGTAGATGGGGTTGGGGGCAAAAGACGCGCCGGCAGAGTGTTCGATGCCTTGATCGACGGGCAGAATAGAAAGATAGCCGGTGTTTGCCAACCTGCCGGTGGAGTAAAGCTGCTGGAGACTCCGGAGCACTTGGGGAGAGCGATCACTGTGTGCCCAGATGCGGTCGATAAAATCTGGGCCGGGAAGGTGGAGTAAATCTTGAGAAACCTTGGCTTTGTGCGTGAGAAGGTCTTCTGCTTCAGCACCGAGATAAGACTCGATGGTTTTGGGTGCATCTAGAGTTGCGGTCATAGATTTTCCCTCAAAACTTCACGGTAGCAATTTTTTCAAGAAACAGCTATTCACAGGCAGTTATCTTTTATCTGGCACTGCTGGGGGTAGCCGGCTTATCCTTATTGCTGTTAATTTTAATAAAAGCTTGCTGGTGATGGAATTCATCAAATTTGTCAGTCAATTAGTGGCTAACCCTTGGGGTGTAGAAAAATGCTAAAGATTAGAAACATATTAAGGTACAGATGGAAGCTGTGGATGTCGATTATTTTTGCCCTAGCAACTTGTACGGGCGCAGAGGCACATTTGCAGATTTCGACAGTGGGAAATCTGCAAAACCAGGGAGAGTCAAAAGAGTTTCTTGTCGCTGTAGCACCGACCCCTAAAACAAAAGAGCTAGCATCGAAAGCAAAAGAGCCGCCACCTTCCAGCCCCTCTTCCGTTGAGTTAGACGTTCCCTACTTTCCTCAGTCAGATAATAAGATTAATCCTTCGGGTAGCGCTGGGGTAACGGCTGTGGCAATGGTATTTTCCTACTATGGTGTTCAGCCAAAGAAGAAGGAACAGCAATTAGAAGATGAGCTGTCTAGCTGGATGCGAAATCGAGGCTTAATCGGATATGCACCTGATGAATTGGTTAAGCTTATCAAGGCATACGGATTTCAAGTAAAGTTTAACGAAAAAACTACTTGGGAGGAAGTTAAGACGTCGCTCAGGGATGGATACCCTGTTATTGTTGCTGGATTCTTTACGTCAGAGGGTCATGTCGTACCCATAGTTGGTTATACACCCACGCACATGATCGTTAATGACAGCTATGGAGACACTTTATCTGGTGAATACAATACTCAAAAAAGCGGAGAAAGGATATTTTACAGACTCGACTTTATGAATGCTGCTTTATTTCCTGACGGCGAATTTTGGGCATATTTTATCTCTCCTTAGGTTTTAATTAGTCCGGCTTCTACCACAAAGTTGGAGGTCATCTTGGCTTGTTTCAGGATGGCTGCTGAAATAGTCTTTCAGCCAGTTACACCCCATCACCATTAAAGGAGAGGGGTCTTTTTCTTGATTATCATCAGTTGTATCTCCCTTAAAAATTGGTCGGAGGCTAGTCCAAACCCTTATAGTTTTGTCATCACCGGCAGATACAATCATCTGACCGTCACGGCTAAAACTGAGGTTTGTGATCTGACCTTTATGCCCTCTAAAAGTATCAATAAGCTGAGGGTTTCGCAGACCTATGGCCTTCTGTATTTCAGTTTTGTCAGCCTCAATTTTCCAAAGTATAATCTCGCCATCTTTACTAGCTGAGGCAAAAATGTAGCTGTCTCTGTTTGGGCTGAAAGTGACACGGTTGCCGCCTTCAAAACTATTTAGCAATCCCCCCTTGCGATCCCACAATTTCATCGTCCCATCATCACTAGCTGAAGCAATAATCGTCCCATCCGCACTAAAACTAACACTCAAAACTCGCCCGCTATGCTCTATCAAAGTATTTATTGACTTGTCGTCTAGATGCCAAAGTTTAACTGTGCTATCACCGCTGGCTGAGGCGATTATTTTATTGTCTGGGCTAAAAGCAATGCTGTTCACTGCATTACTATGTTGCCCTAAAGTTTTAATAAATTTGCCATCGCGGTTCCAAAGTTTAATAGTCCTGTCAGAACTGGCAGAGGCAATGATTTTACCATCGGGGCTGAAGGTGACACTATTGACTTCTCCTGCATGGCCCTGAAGCGTTTTAATAAATTTGCCATCGCGGTTCCAAAGTTTAATAGTTCTGTCAGAACTGGCCGATGCAAAGATTTTGCTGTCAGGACTAAAACTAAGGCTATTGACGCGCAATTTATGTTCCTTAAGAGTTTGGAGAAATGTGCCGTCAGAACGCCAAAGATTAATGTTTTGATCGCGACCGGCAGAAGCAATTAATTGACCATCTGGACTAAAGCTTGCACTTCTAACTTGAGCGGTGTGTTTTTCCAAGCGGTTTTGCTCTCTAACTCCATAGACTAAGTTTTGCAAGCTAGCAGCAACTTCTCTCTTTGTTGCCTCATCAACACTGCCTAACTGTTGCAATTGTTTTCCAACTTGCAAACCTTCTATGAAGTGTTTAATCGCAGGCTCAGCAGCAAAGCGGGCTTGCGCTTCCTTAGCCAGGGCTATAATTTCTGCTTCTTTCTGCCGGCGTGTGGCAATCTGGCTTTGCTTCAATGCAAAAAGTGCTGAACCTGCCACTAACAAGGAACCAGCTACCAGCGCCACTGCAATTTTCTGAGTTCTTCTGATTTCTTGTAGCCGGCGTTCTTCTTCTTGCCTGCTTTCACGCTCGCGCAGCTCCACACTAGCATCAATAAATTGATTTTCTTCTTCACTTAACCTACCGAGTCTATCAAACTCTTTTTTCTCTCGCAGTTCGGCTACCTGGGCTAATTTCGAGCCACTCCAGAGTTCATCCTCAGCCTTCACCTTGGAGTCAGCCAGCGCTTTTTTCCAATTTTTGGCATCTTCACACAAGCGATTTCTAATCAGAATAATTTCTTGGCTGTCTTCTATCCATTTTTTTAACGTATCCCAGGAATTAATTAGCGTTTCATGGGCAATTTCTACAGTCGATTGTTCTTGGCGATTACTGACTAAGAGCTTATTGTCGATGAACTGATTCAGCAGTTGTTGGGAATTCTCGCTAAATTCTGAAAGATTCGCCCGCCGGCTTACGGCTTTCCCACTCACATCGATTTGTTCAGTTGTGCCGGTAATATTCACTAATCTCAGAAAAATTTGCTTCGTTGTCTCCTGTTCTTCTGGCGTCAAATTCTTGTAAATTTCATCCACATGACGCTGCAATGCACCCCTCACACCTCCCAAGTTTCGGTAGGTTTGAGTGTTCAATGTTCGGTCTTCAATCTCGTCATTTTTCCAAAGTAAATCGAGCGTGTATTGTAATAAAGGCAAAGAGCCGGCTTGTCCTTGAACGTCTTGGATAATTTCTTCAACTAATCCCTGCTGAAGTACCACCCCATGATTAGCTGCCGGTTGCTCAATGGCTAGGCGCAACTCATCGGTGTGCATATCCGTAACGATGTGAATATTTTTCTCGGCAATTTTCCCTAGTGCTGGATAAGGACTGAATCGATTAAGAAAATCCGCCCGCATTGCCAAAACAACTTTGACAGATTGATCATCACTTTCAGCGAACTGGACAATTCTATTAATAAATTTTTGACGTTTTTCTAAATCGTGACACAGGGTAAAAATCTCTTCAAACTGATCAACAAAAATAAGCAACTGACACTGATCATTTTTCAAAGTTTTAATGACTTGTATCAAGCTTTCTGAGTCATTTTTTGTTGCAATTTCTGCTTCAGCTTGTTTGTAACCTTTACTAACGAGGCTAATTCGCAGTGATTCAAAGGGATCTCTGTCGGGTGTCAGGGTAAAATCTTGAAAATTGGAGCCAAGCCTTTCTGCCAGTTGCGGAATCAAGCCGGCACGCACAACGGATGATTTCCCACTTCCAGATGCACCCAAGAGTAAAATCAGATTGCTTTGACTTATGGCTTTAATCAAACTCGCAATTAATTGATCTCGACCGAAAAACAAGTCTTTATCTGAAGACTCGAATCTTTTTAATCCTCGATAAGGTGAGATTCGGTTCAGGGGACGAGTTTGAATTTCTGAGGCAGTAACTTGAATAATCTGATTAATCGTAAAGACATTTCCATCCCCCATTGAAATGTCACCGAAGGTTTGCACTTGCTGTTGATTGCCTAGCATTTATCTAACCTCCTTGAATGACCCTAAAATTTTCACTTAAACCCGCAGATACATTTTTTATGTAGATAAACCTTGAATTTTAAGGACGAACGAAACGCTACCTTAAAACCCAAGGTTGAAAGTAATTTCTAATCGTTAGGGCTAAATTGCTTCAAATGAAAATAGCCGAACCAACTAATTTAGCCACTTTAATGGTAGGCTCAATTAATTTTTCAACGCCTTTCAAACCTTTTTCAAGCGCCTCAACCGCTTGAGTAATTAAATCTTGATCCGGTTTCGATTTTTTGAGTTCTTCTTCGACAAACTCAATTTTGCTTTGCGCGTCTTTCTTTTCCAAGGCGTTAAGGTTGTCAGTCTGGCTGAGTTCTTGTTTCATAAAACTCAACAACTCAAAAGCTTCTTTAATGTCTGCTTTTCCGCCTTGAATGTTGGCATTTGTTTCAGAGATATTCACCGAGCCTTCAGCAGAAAATTGCTCAGCTTTAACTTCATTGCCATCTCTCATCGTAATGTTGCCAAAGGATTGAGATTGTTGAGTCTGCGCTTGAAGATTAGATGTTGCTCCTGTACCCAAAATTACAGATAGCTGAGATTGCAAGGCAGTTTTTTCTTCAGCCGTCAAGCTTTTAATAATGTCGAGAACTTCGTCTACAGTGTACTTTGGCATTGCGATTACCCCACAGAAATAGAAGTTTGTTACAAAAAAATACTTTGATTCCCCTCGAATCTGGGGAATTTCATTGAGAACTTGACAAAATCCGGATTGTTTGACTTACCGGCACCCTTGCCAATCCGTAATAACAACATTAACAGCTCCCGTCAAGCACCCTGATCTTGAAACCATCAGCAGCCGGTGAGACAGCCAACCCGATTTTGCAAGTGTTGCCGGCTGACGTAAACTGTGGGGTTAGCAGAGAACATACAAAAGTTAACGTTTCCACTTATGAAAGTAGCCATCACCGGCGCAACCGGCTTTGTCGGCAGTCGTCTTGTCGAAAAACTTCATGCAGACAAACATCAAATTCTGGTACTGACGCGCAGCCAAGATCGGGCGCGGCGCGTGTTTCCATCTGATGCGTATCCGAATGTTGAAATCGTTGCCTACACGCCAACCCAGTCTGGAAACTGGCAAGAGTCGATTTCAGGTTGCGATGGCGTTGTCAACCTTGCCGGCGCACCGATTGCAGATGAACGCTGGACACCGGCACG
This sequence comes from Microcoleus sp. FACHB-672, assembly GCF_014695725.1. Taxonomy (NCBI): domain Bacteria; kingdom Bacillati; phylum Cyanobacteriota; class Cyanophyceae; order Oscillatoriales; family Microcoleaceae; genus Microcoleus; species Microcoleus sp. FACHB-672. The sequence continues at coordinate 459,506 of NZ_JACJOU010000033.1, forward strand.
CAAACAAGAAATACTGGATAGCCGGCAGCTAGGCACACAAAAAATTGTGGAAGCGATCGCTAAGGCAAACCCGAAACCCTCGGTTTTAGTGAATTCGTCTGCCATTGGCTATTACGGAACTAGCGAAACGGCAACCTTTGATGAAAATAGTGGTGCCGGCAACGATTTTCTGGCAGAAGTCTGTCAAGCTTGGGAAGCGGAAGCGCAGAAGGTGAAGGATGCCGGCACTCGCCTCGTCATTCTCCGCACCGGCATTGTTTTAGGCATGGGTGGCGCAGTTGCGAAAATGCTACTTCCATTTAAATTGTATGCCGGTGGGCCAATTGGATCGGGCCGGCAGTGGTTTTCTTGGGTTCACCGAGAGGACTTGGTGAACCTAATCGTGCAAGCGCTAACCCGTCCTGAAATTGAAGGGATTCTCAATGCCACCGCACCCAACCCGGTTCGCATGAATGAATTTTGCGACACTTTGGGCCAAGTCATGAACCGGCCTTCTTGGCTGCCGGTGCCCAATTTTGCTTTAGAAGCGCTTTTAGGCGATGCCGCCCAAGTGGTTTTAGAGGGCCAAAAGGTTTTGCCTAAACGGACTTTAGATGCCGGTTTTAACTATCAATATTCTGGCGTTAAGCAAGCCTTAGAACAAGTGATCAGTACCTCTGCCTAGAACGGTTTCAAAACATCCCACTTTTTAATTTTTTTGAGAGATGCCGGGATTAGAGAATTCTCTGATTTGTCACAGAAAAATTTAAAGTCAAAAAAATATGGCTGTCTCGAATGAGTACAGCCATTTTGGTAGAATTTTAGCCCCTGAAATTTTTTTATTATTTAGCCAATTAAGCGATGCTGTCTAGGCAAGCACTCAGAGTTTGGACAAATTCAGCTTTTGTCACAGGTTCGCTGCCATTAAAACTGGCATTGCCCAAAGAATAGCAACCGTAGCGTTCTCCTAAATTTTGCACTGCTACAAAAGAGGGGTCAGCCGGTGAAACCTTAGCCAAGATGCTGGGGGGTTTGCTAGCAGTAGCCGGCGAGTTAAAAATGCTACCACTTACTGCTAACAGCAACACAGTCGCAATTGCAACTAAACCCAGCCACAGTCGGTTTCTTTTTACTTTTTCAAGGAACATTGTTTTTTCTTTCACTGTTTTTGGGGCATGCAATTGCCTATAAGCTTAGCACAAAAATTTAAATTCTTTTAATCAAGCACAAACTAATTAATGCTCTTTTAGATTTTAAGAGTTTTAAACTCTTAGGACTGAAAATTTCCGAGCCTTCACAAGCCGCTGTCATTTTTCAAAATGGTCTAAGCTAAATTGATTCAGAAAACTTTTTTTAATGAATTTATTGTGTTCACACAGCCGCACTATCTTGAAAATATTTTTGGCTTGCAAAAATTGCTATTTTGTGCAGCGATCTTGTATGGTGCAGATACCTTCCTGCACACCGGCTTTGAGAGAACATTCATAAATCATTCAAAAACTAAATGTAAATGCAGTGCTTGATAGAGCGACAAGAGATTTAGATGTGCAAAAGTAAAATTTCGCGATTATATAAACTTGTAAACGGAGCATTTGTATCCTTTAATACGGAATTACCCAGTTAAAAATTGGTGAAATTCTAAGTCATCGCTTCAAAAGGTAAGAAGGTAAGAACGTGTTTAAAAAGGTACTAACCGGCATCATCGCACTGTGGATACTCGTGATCCCCCTGATGGGAAATGTCCTTTCCCAAGATGAACCCACTCCAGAGCCGGCGGCGACAGAACTGCTCACTCCTGCCAGCCCTTCGGCTGAACAAACTGTTCCAGCTACTCCCTCACCGGCAATATCCGCGCCGGCAACGTCTACCGAGCCGCCAGTCGCTCCAGCAGATGCAACTCGCCAACAAGAAACGGTTGCAGCAGAAACCGCAGACTCTCCTATCGACACAGGCGATACCGCCTTTATGTTAATCTGCTCAGCTCTAGTCCTACTGATGACGCCTGGACTGGCGTTTTTCTATGGAGGACTGGTACGCTCTCGCAACGTACTCAATACTATGATGATGAGCCTACTCCTGATGGCTGTCGTCGGAGTGACCTGGACGCTGTGGGGTTACAGTCTTGCCTTCGCCCCAACTTCAGTGATACCTGGTGTGAACCCTGGAGATGCCGCTACTGTCAACGCCAACCCAATTATTGGGAGCTTAAACTGGTTTGGCTTGAATAACGTGGCATTCGACCAACCCGATCCAGTTGGCTATGCGCCAACGATTCCGCATCAGGTGTTCATGGTTTACCAGATGATGTTTGCCATTATCACGCCGGCGCTGATCTCTGGGGCGATTGTGGAGCGGATAAGTTTTAAAGCCTATTTCTGGTTTATCCTCCTGTGGTCAACCTTAATCTACTCTCCTTTGGCTCACTGGGTTTGGGGTAAAGGCTGGCTCGGTGCGATTGGAGATTTAGACTTTGCCGGCGGCACAGTTGTCCATATCAGTTCCGGTGTTTCTGCGGTGGTTGCTGCTTGGATGATTGGGCCACGCAAAAGCTTTATGGTGCGACCGGCAGCCCCCCATAATGTGCCTTATGTCTTATTGGGAATTGGGTTGCTGTGGTTTGGTTGGTTTGGGTTTAATGCCGGCAGCGCTTTAGCAGCCGGTGGTTTAGCAACCGTTGCTTTTGTGGCGACAATGGTTTCCGCCTCTGCCGGTGGTCTAACTTGGCTACTGTGGGAATGGATACTGAGAGGCAAGCCAACTGCCATCGGTATTGCTAGCGGCTTTCTGGCGGGATTGGTCGGTATTACCCCAGCAGCAGGATATGTCACTCCTCTAGGAGCTCTCCTCATTGGATCAATTACGGCAATTTGTTGTTTCTATGCGGTCAGCCTGCGAGCGAAGTGGCAATTTGATGATTCTTTAGACACCTTTCCCATTCACGGTGTTGGTGGGACTGTCGGGGCGCTTCTAACAGGTCTCTTTGCCACAAAAGCGGTTAACGCTGCTGGAGACAACGGCTTGTTTTTCAATAACCCGTCGCAGTTGGTTGAACAAATTATCGCTATCGTCGCCACCTATGTTTTTGCAGGTGTTGGCACCTTTGTTATTCTCAAATTTCTAGGATCATTCATGGAACTGCGAGTTAAGCCGGTCGTTGAAGACCAAGGTGTGGATATCAACGAACATGGTGAAGAAGGTTATGGTGAAGAATTTGGTTCTGGGCTGAGCTTCACTAAGGAGTAAGCGAGTTTGGTTTCCCTTGTGAGCGCTTTGTTATCCAATGTCTGCTCACGATTTTTAGGGATAACATCAGCCGACTGAATTAGCACCTTCCTGCGTTCACCTTAGTTAAAGCCATAATTACTCACAAGAGTTTGTTTACACTTCTGTGAGTAATTATGGCTTTACTCATACCAACTGATCGACCTTAAGGTAAATTCAAATTTTTTTAACCTCTTTCAAACCTTTTTTAAATGCTTAAAATGCTTCATTAATTAAATTTTGAGCAGGCTTTGATTTTTAAGGTCTTCTTTGATACCTTCAATTTTGATTTTCATTTAATAAGTTTTAAACTCGGCTTAGAAAGCCTAAAAAATTTTCTAAATGCACCTTTTGAGAGAAAAGAGATGTCAATTTGTTCGCCTTTACTTGATATTCTTTAATGAACGATTGCAATAATTTAGCAATTTTTGCTTTTATAATTTTTATTTAAAATCTTAATTTTAAAGTGTTATTTTAACATTCAAAAATTTTGATAACGTCTCTATATTTATCTGTGGCTTGTATCAAACACTACATTTTTTTAAGGAATGATTTTGTATTATTATGTAGCTAGGATGTTAACGGCACTAAGAGAAAGCGCTTGCCTCATTTTCTGCCGGCAGCCTGTCTTGAGCTGAACCCACTCATCGTTTAACTTCAGCTAATACCTTTCTTGGATTATTTTTTCGCTGATTAACTGAAGCTCGAACGGCGATTTAGCAAGCCGGCAGACACACAGAAATATGACAAAAAGTCATGCCGGCCTGAATCTGCCTCAGTTTTGGCACATCGTCGTGCTTATTTCCAGCAAAAACTATCTAATTGCTTTGGAAAAGTTAGATGCTGTGAATAATCAATGAATAATCTAGTAATCTATGAGGCGATCATTGCTTGATATGCTTGAGAAATCGGAAGTTCAATCACAAACTCTGTGCCTTGTGCCGGCGTTGAAATACATTGCAAACTTCCTCCATGTTTTTCTACTACAATTTGCCAGCTAATTGACAATCCAATTCCAGTCCCTTTTCCTGGCGCTTTAGTGGTATAAAAAGGATCAAAAATGTGTTGAGTGACGTCAGGGGCTATCCCAGATCCATTATCTTTAATTCGGATAATTGCCCGGTTACCCTCCATTACCTGAGTGTAAATCCGAATGCAACTTGGATAAGCTTTTATTTGTTCCGCGCTCCTGTGCTGGTTACACTCATCTATCGCATCAATTGCGTTAGCAAGAATATTCATAAAAACTTGATTCATCTCGCCGCCATAACACTCGACAAGTGGGAAGTTAGGAGAATACTCTTTAATGATTTCAATGGCAGGGCGATCTTGCTTAAATTTCAGCCGGCTGTGCAAAATCATCAACGTGCTGTCAATGCCTTCGTGGATATTCATCGGCTTCATTTCAAATCCATCTTGGTGAGAGAAACGCCGCAAAGACAAAACAATCTCGCGTATCCGCTCCGCACCGACTTGCATTGAACTCAGCATTTTTGGCAAGTCTTCAATCAAAAATTCTAAGTCTATATCATCTGCTGCTTCAGCAATCTTGGGTTCTGCTTCAGGATAAACTTCTTGATAGGATCTGAGCATACCAATTAGATCCTCAATATAGTCGCTAACGTGAGATAGGTTGCCATAAATAAAGTTAACTGGGTTGTTAATTTCATGAGCAACACCGGCAACCATTTGCCCAATAGCAGACATTTTTTCGCTCTGAATTAATTGGCTTTGAGCTTGTTGAAGTTTGACAAGCGAACGCTGCAATGTTTGCTCAGCTAAGTATCGCTCTTCAATTTCCTGTTGCAGACGGCAGTTAGTTTGTGACAACTCTTCGGTTCGCTCTTCCACTCGTCTTTCTAGCTCGCTTGCTAGCTGATTACGCTCCGTAACTTCTTGGTGTAATTGTTCGTTTTGAACTTGGAGTTTTTTGGTTAGATTTCGGATGCTCAAATGAGTTTGAACCCGAGCTAACACCTCTTCTTGCTGAAACGGCTTGGTGATGTAATCGACTGCGCCGACACTAAAGCCTTTAACTTTATTTTCTGTATCGGCTAATGCTGTCATAAAAATGACAGGGATATCTTTTGTTGATTCAGAAGCTTTTAAATGCCGGCAGGTTTCAAAGCCATCTATACCCGGCATTAGTACATCGAGTAAAATTAAGTCAGGCGGGGAATATTCGACCTTTTTAATTGCACTTTGACCACTTCGAGCGACCCAAACTTTATATCCCGCAGTCGTCAAACAATCAAAGAGCAGTTGTAAATTAGTTGGGTTGTCATCAACAATGAGAATTGGGCCAAAATTAGAAGAATCTGCGCTCATGATTGGACCTCCAAGGATTGCTGTACGAACTCTAGAATTTTTTCCTCTTCAAAATCGTTAGCCAACTGAATTAGATGATTAGCAAAAGCAGCGAATTGAGGCGATAAATTCTTGAGTTCTCCGGCTTGCTTTTGAATTCCCTGTAAATCGCCACTCATGGCAAACTCTAAAAAGAGCGAAAGTTCTTCAGCAGGAGGCGCAATGACTTCTTTCTCTTGGCTGCTTTCAGGAATCGTTGGGACGGAAGAATCAGGAGCGATCACTTCTAACTCATAAATCCATTCTAAATTAAGCAGGCGGCTTAAGCATTCAAAAAGGTCTTCGGCACGAATCGGCTTCGGGATAAAAGCATCACATCCCGCTTCTAAACTTCCCTCCTTTTCTGCCTCAAAAACACTGGCAGAAGTGCCGATAATGACCACATTTTTAAGTTCGGGTGATTTGCGAATCCTCCTTATGGCTTCAAAGCCATCCATAACCGGCATAACCAAATCGGTGAAAATGCAATCGGGATGAAAAGCAGCCGCTTTGTTCAAACAATCTTCCCCGTCAGTCGCTTCTTTGACTTCAAATCCCAGAGGCGCTAACAAGTTAACGACAACAAAACGATTTTCCCATTTATCATCTACTACTAATATTTTACGCTTAGCGCCGGCATATCCTCGAATAATTTTTTCAGCTTGTTTTTGGTATTTAGCCCATCCTTCAACTTCGGTTAATTCTATATCAAACCAGAAAACACTGCCTTTACCGGCAGCACTTTCAACTTTTAATTCACCCCCCATCATTTCAACTAATTGCCGGCTAATTGCTAATCCTAAGCCGGTTCCTTCGGTTTGATGAGCGGTATCGCCTACCTGCTCGAAGGGCAAAAATATTTTAGATAATTTTTCCGGTGCAATCCCGATGCCGGTGTCTTCCACTTGGAAGCGAATTTTAGTTAAGGGTGATGGGGATGAATCATGAGCAATAAACGAGGAATCATTAACGTATCCAACTTTGAAGGTAACGCCGCCTGCTTCCGTAAACTTAACAGCATTTCCCAGTAAATTTATCACAATTTGCCGCAACCTTTTTTCATCAGCAAGAATTGCTATAGGAAGCTGAGTTATGGGTTCGTAGTTTAGGGAAACTCCCTTTTGTTCGGCCCGAATGCGACAAATTTCAACGATGCTTTGGAGAAACTGTGAAAAATGAAATTCTGTCAGGTTGATATCCATTTTTCCAGCTTCAATCTTTGAAAGATCTAAAACATCATTAATTAACATTAAAAGATGTTCCCCGCATTGATGAATAATGTTAACTCCAGTCGTTTGCTGGGGCGTTAAGTTTTTGTCACGCTTGAGGATTTGAGCGTAACCTAAAACACCATTGAGGGGAGTTCGTAATTCATGGCTCATATTGGCGAGAAATCGGCTCTTGGCTTGGTTCGCGGCTTCTGCTGTTTTCTCGGCTCGTTGGCGCTCTTTTATTTCTATCTGTAGGTGCGAATTCTTTTGTTGTAATTCCTCAGTTCGCTCTTCTACTTTGACTTCTAGGGTGTGATAAAGTGTGGCATTTTCTATGGCTATTGCGGCTTGCGTCGATAGCATCCGCAATATTTCTACGCGTTTCGGCGTAAAAGCACCGGCAACTAGATTATTTTCTAGGTAAAGAATCGCAGTAACTTTGCCTTGATAGAAAATAGGCGTACACAGTAACGATTTAATTTTGTGTTGGATGATGTAGGCGTCAGTCTTAAAGATTTCCTCACTGCTTGCATCATTTAAAACAACATCTTTCTGAGTTCTGATGACATAATTCAGCACCGAGACAGGTAGCTGCTGACTGGTTGACAGGGGAAGAGATGGCAGCACTTGCACTTCATCTTTAGTCCCGGTTGCTTCTATGAAGAATTCCCCGTTCTTTGGCAAGATAAGGGAGCCGGTTTGTGCGCCGGCATTCTCTATCAAAATCTTCATTAACTTGTCGAGCAAGTTAGACAGTACAATTTCCCCTGCAATTGCTTGCGATGCCTTCATCACCGTTGCCAAGTCGAGAAATTCTGAAATTTCTGAGCCGGTGGCAGTGATGGTTCCCTGAATTGTTTGCATAATTGTCTCGCCGGTCTTTTCACTCATTTTCTGGTTAAGGACTGAGGCGAGTAATTGGGGATATCGTTCTTCTAAATCTTCAACTTTTGCTTTAGCACCCCAACGGATATAACCATAATAAGCATCAGTCATGTAAGTTTTAGCGATCTTGTCTCTGCCAAGGAATAGATGAAACTCTGCCGCCAGTTCATTGGCTAACGCTTCTTCTTGGATATATTTCTGCGCTTTGGCGGCTTGAATTGCCCGTTCGTAATAATCGATTGCTTCTTCCCGCAGTCCCAAAACCTGCGCTTTCTCCGCTTCTACCAAGTCATACTTATGCTGGAAATTTGACGGCGCATGAAATGCCCATGTCTTCATTTTTTCCTGATTGGCTACCACTTGACTAAGGTATTCTTCTTTTTCCTTTGCTTCGGCTGCTGGATACAGTGCGAGGAGAGCAAGAGAGTGGTAGAAGTTGTAAAAGATATTATGAATGGTTCCCACACCGAAATGGGCATTTTGGGCTGCTAAAGTTGCGCTGGCTACTGTTCCTTTGTAATCTTTAAATGAATAAAGAAGAATGGTTTGAGCAACATAATATAGCAATCGTAAAGTTCCATTGTTACCTTCTTTAATGATGGGAAGCATTTCTTCTTCATTAAAAACATCGCCGGATAAACGCAATTTATCTGGGGCTTTGCCAAGAAGATTTTTAATCAGTTGACCATAGACTTTGATAAAATTAATATCATAATCTTGCTTGCATTTGATGGTTAAAGCAAGGTATTTTTCATGTTCAATTTCCATTTTTTCCAGTTGTTCACCTTTAAAAAATGCGAAATTGCAATAATTCGCAGCATCATGGCTAGCAAATTCTAAATCTCCAACTTCTAAACCGCTTTGAGTCCCTTCGAGCAACGGTTCTAGATTTTCACTAATATGATTTTTCCAGTGATTAATCAGGGCATACAATATACAAATAATCTTAGATTTTAGGGTGTTGCAGTCAAGTTTTTTCAACAAAGGAACGGCTAGTTTACCAAATTGATAGCCCGACTCTATCTCTCCCATTGCCCCAGATAAGAGACAGCCATACCAAACATAGGCGTAAGCGGATTCGGGTGAATTTCCGTAGCGGATAGACAAAGAGATCATCGTAAAAAGAATCGGTGCCAGCATCGCCGCATTGCCGAGATAAGCCGCTGTCACGCTCGTCTTTAATATTCGCATGGACGCGAGTTTTTCGGCATCTGTCATTGCCGGCAGATCAGCTAAATCATCAATAATCAAATTTTGAGGCGGTTCTTGCTCTAGGTGAACCCCAAACATTTCCAGAACGCTAACGCTGGTATCTATCGCTGATTGCAACTGACTTTGAGCGATATCAAACTGAATTTTTAGCTCGTAGACCTTAACTTTTTCGAGGAGTGTTTTTGCACATTTTAGGAGAACCTCAGAAAGCTGATTCAATTGCTCAAAGTTACCGATTAAGTATTCGGCTTCTGCGGTTTCTAAGTAAAGGGTAAACGTCAGAGCATATTGACATTCCCAGCTATCTGAGGCGAGAAGTCCTAAACCGACATTCAAATATTTGACGGCAGAATCATGGGCGGTTGCGGCTTTGGCTTTCTGTCCCGCTATTAAATTTAGCTCAGCCAACTCATATTTTTCTGACTCAGAAGTAAGTAAATCTATGCCGTAATTCAGTTGATTCACTAAAGCAAAAATATTTTCTTTTCGTTCCTCTGGCGTTGTATTTTGCAGCAGTAATTGACCGATTTTTAAGTGGGTCTGTTTTTTCTGCTCATCAGGAATTTGAGAATACGCAGCTTGCTGCACTCGGTCATGTAAAAACTTGTAGTCAACTTTGATATCGGTTAAAGTAATGCCGGCAGATTCTTCCTGAGTAAATGCTAAGGGAATTTTGTACTCATTACTCAACGGTAAAATCAACCCAGCCTGAAGTGCCGGCCACAATTGAGCCGCAGCGGCTAAGGAAAACTCCTCACTGACAACACTCAAAACTTCTAAATTAAAGGTGTTGCCAATACAAGCAGCCAGCTTTAAGACTTTCTGTGTTTCTACCGGCAGTTTGAGAATATTTCGGGCAATGAGTTCAACAACATTATAATCAGTGATGCCAATAACTTGAATTTGCTCAAGATTCCACTGCCACGTACTCGAAGCTAACTCATAAATTAATAAGTTTTCCTGGTAAAGCGTTTTCAGTAGTTGCGTTAAGAAGAAGGGATTACCCTGAGTTTTATTAAAAAGTAGCTCAGATAGCGGTTTTGAGCGAACAGATTCATTTAAAGTCTCGGCAATTAATTCTTCAACATGAATCAGTTGTAACGGCTCAAGTACAATATTATTAACCGTTGCGCCGGCAGCTTGGATCTTTTCAATCGTTTGCACCGTTGGATGCGTGGGAAACACTTCGTTATCTCGATACGCGCCAATCAGTAATAAATATTTGCTATCCGCATCCGTGATCAGCAGTTCGATTAATTTAAGCGAGGCTGAATCTGCCCACTGCAAGTCATCTAAAAAGACAACCAGGGGGTGTTCTTCGGTTGTAAATACCCCAATAAATTGTTTAAAGACGCGGCTGAAACGGTTTTGCGATTCAGTTGCCCCCAGTTCGGTTACGGCAGGCTGTTTGCCGGTAATTAATTCCACTTCGGGAATCACATCAATGATGACTTGCCCGTTACTGGCTAAAGCTGATAAAAGTTTTTCTTTCCAAATGTGAGTTTGTGCTTCACTTTCAGTCAGCAATTGTTGAATTAATGACTGAAAAGCTTGAATCAGGGAGGCAAACGGGATATTTCGCTTAAATTGGTCAAATTTGCCGGCAATAAAATAACCGCGTTGCCGGACAATGGGTTTGTGAACTTCATTGACTAAAACGGTTTTGCCAATCCCGGAGTAACCGGAAACCAGCATCATTTCGGTATTGCCACAACTGACGCGATCAAAGGTTTCTAAAAGGGTTGAAACTTCTGCTTCTCTGCCGTAAAGCTTTTGTGGAATATTCAATAAACCGGCTTTATCTGCGCTGCCGGCTATAAAACCAGAAATCGTGCCGGTTGTTTGCAGTTTGAGTAAACACGTTTCCAGGTCAAATTTTAATCCCTCTGCACTTTGATAGCGATCTTCTGCGGTTTTAGCTAATAACTTCATAACCAAGCTGGAAACCGCTTCAGGAATTTCTGGATTTAGGTGATGCGGAGGCACCGGCACCTTTGCAATATGACAATGGACTAACTCCAGGGCATCAAGTGTGTCAAAAGGTACTTCACCCGTCAGCATTTCATAAAACGTAACGCCCAAGGAATAAAAATCTGTGCGGTAGTCAACCGTGCGATTCATCCTGCCGGTTTGTTCAGGAGACATATAAGCAAGCGTGCCTTCTAGCAAGTCCGGATGGCTGAGGCTTGGGTTCTCTCGCTCCAATTTTGAAGCAATACTAAAATCAATAATTTTAACTTTGCTGTTTAAGGGAGTAATAATAATATTGTGAGGTTTAATATCTTTATGAATAATGTTATTTTTATGAAGTTCTGTCAGCGTCGAAACTAATTGAATGCCAATCGAAAGAAACGATAAAATGGGTATGGGTTGAGAATTCATCCAATCTTTGAGCGCAACTCCGCCACAATCTTCTAGCAGCAACGCTAAACCATGCTGATAGCTTTCAAGGCTGTAAGCTTTGACAATTCCTTCAATTTCTAAAGTTTGAATAATTTTATATTCATGGCGCAAGCGAGTAATATCTTCAAGCGTCGGATACTCAGATTGTAAAGTTTTGATAATAATGGGCGCGTGATCCGATTCTCTCAAACCTCGGTAAATAACGGTTCGGAAGCCGGTATGAATCGATTCGAGTAGTTGATAGCCGGGGAGAATAGCATTCATAAAATTTCTAGTTCTCGCTGAGAGAATAAAGTGACAAAACTTGGGCTGATCGCGCAGTGGATGCTGAAAATTTGCCGGCAACCACAGGAACTGTTGCGTTTAAGCTTGAGTTATAATGCGATCTCGTTTACTCGTTTCAGATGAACTCGGATCGACTTGTACTTAGTTATGGGATAAAGACTGTAGGGTTTCTGTGTGAAGTCAGAAAGTCGTTAAGGCCAAAAACTGTAGGAAGGCGTGAGGAACTCATCAACTATTAAAATGCCCTGACTTTTCTATCAAAGTTTGACAGCTTAATAAAACGTTAAAATGAGGGAGCAAAGGCTTGGGTTAAGTAACCTATTAATATAAATTATAATTATTTTACAAAATTAGATTTTTTAAAATTTGTAAACAACTGAGCTAAAAGTTGGAAATGTATAAAACTCTAAGCTGTGATCACCGGCAGCCAGTGAAAAATAACCGATCTATCGAGCAAGTTGGAACAAAACGCTTTTTAGAAATCTTCAGATCGATACAAAAAATACTTAAAGTTTCAACTTAATATAATTTTTAAAGTATTTTTCATTGGCAACGAATAACGGATATTTGAAGAGTTAGTAAGTTACAAATTTCAATTTAAATTTTATGCCGGCGCAAACAAGCTAACTTGAAATTAAAAGTTGCCCATCTCAGAGGATATTTTTCTCACAAAACTTTGAATTCCCGAAATCTACTGCCCCACCAGCATCCAGCGCGGCCTTAAAACTGGTTGGAATCGTCGCTTAGGCCGGCCTAATACTATAGAGCCTCTCTGGATAATGTATTAATAACTTCTTTTTAAGTTCTATTTTCAACTCTACCTTTATATAGGTGACAGTAAGGGCCGGCATTTACTTTACTTAAAATTTATTCCTTTCAAAGGATTGACAAATCAAGCAATGTGATATGGCTAAATGTACTGTATTCAGGGTTACAAAATAAATTGTAATAAAAGTATACTTTTGACAGAAGTTAAAAAAGATATTAACGATTAAATTAATTGTCAACCAAGAGATTAATAACCAATAGCTTGGGTTGGAGCGGTCTTTTAAAGACTTGATTTTGTTCAACTATCCATTTTAGCTAAATTTCCATATATGCATCTAGAAGTGTGGCCAGGTAAAGTCTATCCTTTAGGCTCGTACTGGAATGGCAAAGGTACAAATTTTGCTTTGTTTTCAGAAAACGCAACGGGTGTGGAACTTTGTCTGTTTGACAAAGACGGTAAGGAGCAACGCCTCACCCTAACTGAGGTCGATAACTGGGTTTGGCACTGCTATATCCCAGGAGTAGCACCGGGACAAGCCTATGGATACCGAGTGCATGGACCCTACGATCCAGAGCAAGGCCATCGCTTTAATCCGAATAAACTTCTGATTGACCCCTATGCCAAGGCAATCGATGGGGATGTCGGCAATGGCCCAGAACTCTTTGGCTACTCTTGGGAAGATCCAGACGAAGACCTGTCTTTCAGCGAGGGCGATAGCGCCCACTTGGTGCCAAAGTCGGTTGTGATCGATGAGACGTTTGATTGGGAAGGCGACGAACTGCTGCAAATCCCATTCCACGAATCAATTATTTACGAAGTCCATGTCAAGGGCTTCACTCAACTGCACCCGGATATACCTGAAGAGTTGCGCGGCACTTATGCAGGTCTCGCCCATCCTGCTTCGATCTCTCATTTGCAGTCCCTTGGCATTACCGCCGTCGAATTGATGCCGGTGCATCACTTTTTAGCCTATCCCGGACATCTTGCAGACAAAGGACTGAAGAATTACTGGGGCTACGACTCCATCAATTACTTCGCCCCTTACTTTGCCTACAGTTCCGATAAAACGCCCGGTAACCAAGTCCGGGAATTCAAGGAAATGGTGAAGGCCCTGCATAAGGCGGGAATGGAGGTCATCTTAGATGTCGTCTACAACCACACCGGCGAAGGCAATCAAAACGGCCCGACCCTGTCATTTCGCGGCATCGATAATGCCTGTTATTACCAGCTGTCCCCAGAAGATCGCCGGTATTACATGGACTTCACCGGCTGCGGCAACACCCTGAACGTCGGGCATCCGCAAATCCTGAAATTAATCATGGATAGCCTGCGCTACTGGGTTACAGATATGCACGTCGATGGGTTCCGCTTCGACCTCGCTTCCGCCCTAGCGCGAGAACTCTTTGAGGTGGATAGTCTGGCTTCTTTCTTTAACATCATCCACCAAGATCCCACACTCGCCGATGTCAAGCTCATTGCTGAACCTTGGGACGTGGGAGAAGGCGGCTATCAAGTCGGCAACTTCCCGCTACTGTGGTGCGAGTGGAATGGCAAGTATCGGGACACAGTGCGCGACTTCTGGCGCGGGGAAGATCAAACCCTAGGGGAATTTGCCTACCGCCTCACCGGCAGCTCTGATTTGTATCAGACAAATGGCCGCAGTCCTTATGCCAGTATCAACTTTATCACTGCCCACGATGGCTTCACGCTCTCCGATTTGGTCAGCTACAACGAAAAGCACAATGAAGCAAATGGAGAGGGCAACTGTGATGGTGAAAGTCACAACCGTTCTTGGAATTTCGGCGCAGAAGGCGATACCGATGATCCCCACATCCTACAGTTACGGGAGCAACAAAAGCGGAATTTCTTAGTAACGCTGATGCTTTCCCAAGGCATTCCCATGATCGTTTATGGGGACGAAATGGAGCGAACCCAAAAGGGTAATAATAATGGCTACTGCCAGGATAATGAAATTTCTTGGGTGAACTGGGACTTTCAAGAAGACAAAGCCGATCTGTTAGATTTCACCCGCCAGCTCATTTTCTTCCGCCGCAAGCATCCAGTTTTTCGCCGGCGCAAGTGGTTCCAAGGCCGGCCAATCCACGGCAAAACTATCAGCGATCTTGGCTGGTACAACCCCGATGGCACCGAGATGACTGACGAGGAGTGGAATGTTGGTTATGCTAAGGCAGTTGGGATGTTCTTAAATGGAGAAGAAATTCCCAGAGTCGGACCCCAAGGTCAGCGCGTCATGGATGAGAGCTTTCTAATATTGTTTAACGCCCACTGGGAATTGATTGAGTTTCAGTTACCAACTGACTTCAATGACCGGGAGTGGGACGTTGTGATTGATACCAAGGAGCCTCATTTTATTGAACCGGGAAGTATTGTTTACACGGCTGATAAGGCTGTGCCAGTTACAGGACGGTCGCTGGTCGTGTTGCGCCGGCTCTCCTAGATCCTTGATTGCTCTGGCAACACCCAGGGAACGTTATCTCTAAAAAAAGTCAAAGGTAAACAACCATTGCTTTTACCTTTGACTTTTTTGTGTAATCAACTTTTAGTATTCTGTAACGCTTCATTTCAGGTAAAGCGTCAGTCAATCGGCGTCACCGTGCCGGTAGATTGCCTCGCTGCCGGCAGAATTTGGCAGGCGCAAAAAATTTATTTGCGTCAAAATGCCGATGCTTAAGGATTTGCCGGTAATTACTCAATTTTTTTCACCTCACACCTGCATAATTTTTAAACTTTATCCCAATAACTGAATAACAGGCTAGAGCGGAAAAAAGCAAGGCTGGGAAACACCCCTCTTCATACATTGCCGTGGAAGAGAGAAGTGACTCAGCTAGCTTTTAATTCCCTCATATTCGCTTGTCAATATTTTTCTTAAATGCCAATCTACCCAATGAAAATCAGAGTTATTATTCTACCGATTTTCCTGATCCTAACGTTTCTTCTATTACATGGTAAAATCTGCAAAGCTGGAATAATCGAGGATGCCGGTGCAAACTAGACTGAATTCAAAGGCGAAAAACTCCTCAATCGTAACAATTCTGAACAAGACAAGTCACCCTGCACCGATATAGGGATACCTTGCCCCTTAAACCGCAATCCTTCCCCACAAAATAAGCCAGTGTGTGACAACTTTATTTGCCCATCCTAACTGTTGTAAAATGTGAGCCGGCATCGGAAATAGAGAATACCCATCACATTGATTTCCTTGGCTGTTTGACTCATAAAATTCATAGTGCAAAGGTAGCCGGTATACAATCCACTACAGCCATGCAGAATCTTTTTTTAACCACGGGTGCATCATTTTTCAACCTCTCAAGATTTTTTTGGCCGGCAACACAGCCTTAAACCCGCAAATCCCAGCCTCTTAAATTCCCCTGTCGCACCGGCATTCTACAATCAAATTAGAAAGAAGCTCGCTAAAGCAGAATCCGGAACGCAAGAGAGAATGGATACAAAAGCTTTCAAACGGACGCTCCAACAGTCAGAAAATTATCATCGCAAAGGATTTGGCCACGAACAGGAAGTTGCCGGCGTCATGAAATCCGCCTATCAAAGCAACCTGATCCAGCAAATCCGGGAGAATAATTACAAATTACAGCGCGGCAACGTCACAATTCTGCTAGCTGAAGCCTTTGGCTTTTGCTGGGGAGTTGAACGTGCAGTCGCCATCGCCTACGAAACCCGACAGCATTTCCCCACGGAAAACCTTTGGATTACCAACGAAATCATCCACAATCCCTCGGTGAATCAACACCTACAGGATATGCAAGTCAAATTCATCCCCATTGAATCTGGAGAAAAAAACTTTTCTGTCGTAGAAACCGGCGATGTGGTGATTCTCCCTGCCTTTGGTGCCACAGTTGGGGAAATGCAGATCCTCAACGATAAAGGCTGCAAAATTGTCGATACCACTTGTCCTTGGGTGTCTAAGGTGTGGAATAGCGTTGAAAAGCACAAAAAAGGCGATTACACCTCAATTATTCACGGCAAGTACAACCACGAGGAGACACAGGCAACCAGTTCATTTGCCGGCAAATATCTGGTGGTGTTGAACTTGCGCGAAGCCGAGTATGTCGCAAACTACATCCTCGAAGGTGGGGATCGTGACGAATTCATCGCTAAATTTAGCAACGCTTGTTCAGCCGGCTTCGATCCCGACAAAGATTTAGAACAAGTAGGGATCGCCAACCAAACCACCATGCTCAAAGGCGAAACTGAGCAGATTGGTAAGCTGTTTGAGCGCACGATGATGAAAAAGTATGGCCCAACTGCGCTCAATCAGCATTTCCTGGCATTCAACACCATTTGCGATGCCACCCAAGAACGGCAAGATGCCATGTTCAAGTTAGTCGATGATAAGCTGGACTTAATGGTTGTGATTGGCGGATATAACTCTTCTAATACCACCCATCTGCAAGAAATTGCCATTGATCGGGGAATTCCGTCTTATCACATCGACTGTGCAGAACGAATCGGTGCCGGCAATCAAATTGAACACAAACCCCTGCACCGGCAACTAGAAGTCAAAGAAGATTGGCTGCCGGCGGGTGAAATTGTTGTGGGGATCACCTCTGGCGCGTCCACACCGGATAAAGTTGTCGAAGATGTGATTGAGAAAATTTTTGCCCTGAAATCTGCTGCCGCAGTTTAACCGGCAAGTTGTCAGGAAAAGCCGATCCTCAGCCTGTAAAAGTAGATGTCAGGTCTCCGTGGGAAGTGGAAGTGAAGTGTGAAGTGTCAAGAAATTGGCTTCATACTTCACCTTTTTATCTAATCTATAAATATAGTGAACCCGAACTCTCCTATGATCGGCAACGAAGAAAACCTAGAGCTTGCTAACTTCGGTTGCCGGTACACAAAAACTTGGGCTGTGTTAAAATTGACAGTAAAATTACCTTGTGATGCCTCCCTGGAGGTGGAAAACTTCACCTGGATTTAGCAACATTTTATCTTTAAACAAACGTTAACTCAAGCATAACTTTGGCCAATGTGCAAACACCAGCCCGGTAAGACTGGGCGCACAAGCAGCCGGCAAACAGCACTAGAGTAGGCGATAGAACGCCATAACCGAGGTGAATTAACCTTCTATAACCTTTATCAGACACGGCTTCAAAGAATTTATTATCAAACATACCGACGCTTATTAATAATCTTGTCAGCAGATAGTGGATAGCGGGATAGTTTCTCCCTGCTTCCCTTGTGCTGTGACTTCATGATTGGAGCCACAGCCGGTGTTCCCCATTTCTCTACCAGGGGATCGCTCTGCTGTAGCCTTTTTTAAACTTAACTCCCAAAGATATTAGCCAAACCGAAAAAGCCAAAAGCCTGTAAGCCTTAGCATTTATCAAGCTTGCTAATGGCTCATAGATAAACCTCTTGCAAAGATCTAAAAAGCCTACATTAAGCGCATCCAACCGTTAACATTATCTGCGGTTATCTGCGTTTAAAAGACAAAAAAACAACCTTTGCAAGAAGTTTAACCTTTAATTCTTGCGTGAGTTTCGCATAACTCAAAAAATTGAGAAGCGGCTGCACGCTGGACTTTGGCTTTTTTCTACCCGCTTCCACAAGAATGCCGGCATTTGCTAATACTCTGCGAAGTTACTCAGAAAATGTGTCGGCTAGATCGGGGAATTATTTGGGAATTCAGACAAATTTTTGTAGACGGTTTCTAAACAAATTGAAAGCCAACAATCCGTTACAACCGGATCACAATTTTTATGACAGTTCTAATCAGACGCCCCTACTTGGGCAAAACCGATCTCAAAGCGATTACTGAGTTAGTTAATAGCTGTGAAACAGTTGGTCAACTAGATAAAGATACCTCCATTGCCCACTTACCACTGCAACTCGATGAACCCTCATTTGATAAAGCGCGGGATCTGCGTTTGTGGGAAGACGACACCGGCACACTGATGGGGTTTGGACAGATATCAATGCCGGAAGCAAAAGAAGCCATCGATGGCTACCTCTATTTTTACGTTCACCCCAAGGCACACGAAGATCGTCTAGAAACGGATATTATCCGTTGGAGTGAGAGGCGAATGTTGGAAGTGACAAAAGAGCGAAGACTGCCGGCAAAGTTGCGAAGCAGCAGCCGCGATGACATCACAGATCGGATCGCAGTCCTAGAACAGCACCAGTTTAAGGTTGATCGCCACTTCTTAACAATGACGTGCCGGCTAGATCGGGCCATTCCAGCACCGCAATTATCCGCCGGTTTCACCCTGCGTCCCCTAGGCGGTGACAGAGATATGGAAGCATGGGTGGAGTGTTTCAATGACTCATTTATTGATCACTGGAACCACCACGACTTAACGGTGGCAACGCTGAAGCATTGGTTGAGCGATCCCCACTACCGGGCAGATTTAAATTTGATTACTTTAGCACCAGATGGTAAGCTGGCTGCCTTTTGCTATGCCGGCATTAGTCCAGAAGAGAATAGCGAAAGCGGACGTAACGAAGGCTGGATTCATTGGTTGGGTACGGGGCCCAGCTTCCGCAAGTTGGGGTTGGGAAGGGCGCTGTTACTAGCGGCAATGCATCAGTTAAAAGCTGCCGGTGTGGGTACAGTGAAACTGGCAGTTGATGCGGATAGCATGACAGGTGCAAGGCGGCTTTATGACTCGGTGGGATTTGAGCCGGTTCAAACGTGGCTATCTTATGTGAAGCCGGTGTAACCGTTGGACGTTGTAATTTAATGTCGGCAGGGCGGTTTGTGTCGCTTGCAGACCGCCTGCCGGTGGTAAATGAAAGTCAAGGCAATTTGATATTTTGCGGAGTCATAATGGGCTGCTTTTATCCAGCTCAGTAACCTTTTTTTACCGCCTTTCGGTCTTACTTGAAAATATTTTAAGAATTTTTTTTATAAAAATTGATTTTTATACGCGTTTATTTTATGCTTTCTTGTTCTAGTTTCATATCCTCCAATTTAGCTTGGAGCTTGAAACTTTCATAAAAAAGATGAAGAATCATCAGCCTAGGCTTCGGCGATGGCAACTGGCGAAGAAAGAGAGCAATTCGGCCTTGGCTTTCATTTAATCCAATTGCACGACTTTTAAATTTTGGCAATCATTTTTACATAAAAGTATTAAAGATTACAAAAATATTTCTCTGCGAAAAATATAGGAGATAGAAGCGAGCCGATTTTGAGGACTGTCTAATTGCTTGATATCATAAGTAAAATTTATATGGAAATTTAGAAAGACTAATATAACATAAATAAAGAATTAGACGAAGTCTCAGTACACTGAAGTGGATGTTCAATCAATCATGTCAGATTTAGCGATAGCGGCTGACACAGCGAGAGAAACTGTCGGCAATCCAATGAAACACTTCTGGGTATGACAGATGCAACCAGAGCAAACGTGCCAGTTGCTTTAACGATTGCGGGTTCAGATAGCGGCGGCGGTGCCGGCATTCAAGCAGATATCCGAACATTTGCCTTTCACTGCGTCCACGGCAGCAGTGTCATCACCTGTGTGACAGCCCAGAACACTTTAGGCGTGACACGAGTGGACGCTCTATCACCGCAGGCAGTCGTTGCCCAGATAGAGGCAGTTGTCAAAGATATGGAAGTGCGAGCAACTAAAACAGGGATGTTGCTCAACCAGGAAATTATTGCAGCCGTGGCAGAGCAAGTAGAGATTTGGGGTTTAACTAACTTGGTCGTCGATCCCGTTATGGTTTCGCGCACCGGCGCTCAGCTTATTGATGATGATGCCGTCGCCACTCTGCGGGAGAGGCTGATCCCCAAGGCTGCGATAGTTACGCCGAATCGGTACGAAGCCCAACTGTTAAGCGGATTAGAGATTCATACCCTAGAGGATATGCAAACTGCCGCCCAGCGCATCTACAATCTCGGGCCGGCAGCCGTCGTAGTCAAAGGCGGAGGAATGAGCAATCATCTGCGTGGTGTCGATGTTTGGTTTGACGGGGAAACATTAAAAACCGTAACAACGGTAACAGTGGATACACCCAACACCCACGGCACCGGCTGCACACTCTCAGCAGCGATCGCAGCCAATTTGGCATTGGGGCACACCTCCCCAACCGCACTCAAACTGGCAAAAGATTACGTCACCGAGGCTTTGAAACACGCCTTATCAATCGGTCATGGCACCGGGCCGGTGGGGCACTTTTTTCCACTTTTACCGCTTTAAGGCTAAGCCGGTAAGGGTGAATTATCCCCAATGAAAAGCACAATGAGCCGGCATGATTAAATCCGGGTTTATATCAGTTGTCAACCATTAACGATCAGTGGTAAATAACAACTGATTGCTGACGGTGACAACGAACATCTGGCAAAAATATTCAGCATACTGAGCAGGGGAATGTATCAAAAACAACAGATTGAATCAGGCAGTATTACAAGCCCTGTCCGGGATGCGCTAAAGATCGCTAGCGGACTTTTTTTTGACACGGGAGAGCGCGGATTTAGCACAAGCCTGCTGCGCGAAGCAGAGCGCCGGCGTCACCGAACCCATCAGGGAATTTTAATGATGCTGCTCGTAAGTTTCCTGATGGGCGGATGCGTTGTTCGTCTGGCGCATCTGCAACTTATACAAGGCCAACAGAACCGGCAAAAAGCCGAAGGCAACCGCCTTCGGCTAGTACCGATCCGCTCTGAACGCGGCAATATACTCGACAGAAAAGGCAAACTGTTAGCAGCAAACCGGCTATCTCGTGCCGTGTACTTGTGGCCCAAGGAACAACTAGCAACCCAATGGACTCAGACAGCGCACCAGCTGAGTCCTCTGCTGAATATTCCCGCCGCGCAGATCCTGCAAAAATTACAGAAAGCCGGTTTTAAATCGACGATGCCGGTGCGGATTAGCCGGAATATCAACCAAAATGCTTTCGTGGCGCTGGCAGAACGAGCCACAGAATTTCGGGGGGTCGAGATTCGTCCTGAATCTAGCCGCTACTATCCCACAGTCGAGCTAGCCGGTCACGTCCTCGGATACATCGGGGAAGCCAGCGAAGACGACTTGGAAGCCAACCCAGACTATCCGATGGGGATGCTCGTTGGCAAAATGGGAATCGAACGCTTGGTTAACTCGAAGTTGAGTGGAGTTTGGGGTAGCCGTCTAATCGAGGTGGATGCTAGCGGTGAGGAATTGCGCGAGACCGGGGTGGAAAATCCCGTCGCTGGAGAGCCGCTACAGTTAACCCTAGACCTAGAACTCCAAAAAACCGCTGAAAAAGCCCTCGGCCAACGTCGAGGCGCTGTCGTTGTACTGGATGTCAAAACCGGCGCTGTTTTAGCAATGGCCAGTGGGCCAAGCTTTGATCCCAACCTGTTCACCCGTCAGGTAAGCGATGCTGAATGGGATGAACTTCAAAGCAAAGATAATCCCTTCCTAAATCGAGCGCTTCAAGGTTACCCCCCCGGCAGCACCTTTAAAATTGTCACCGCAGCCGCCGGCATGGAGTCAGGCAAGTTCAGTCCCGACTCATACGTGTCAACTGCCGATTCTATAACCATTGGTGGCATCTCGTTCCACGAATATAAGGGCGGTTTTGGCGTGATCGGTTTTGAAGACGCTTTTGCCTACAGCAGCAACACCTTTTTCTATCAAGTTGGCATAGAAGCCGGCCCGGAAGAGATTGCGAAATGGGGAAAGCGGCTGGGGATCGGTGAGACAACCGATTTAAACCTTTTGGGACTTGAAGGCGGCAATCACGGTTCTCTACCGACGCCGGCAGAGAAAGAGCAGCTTTTTGGTGAACCTTGGTATGCCGGTGATACCGTCAGTATGTCCATTGGCCAAGGCTTAGTTCTGACGACGCCTTTAGAAATGGCCGTGATGGTGGCGACAATTGCCAACGGTGGCAAGCGCGTCAAACCCCATCTGCTGGCTTCTCAAACCAACACAGCCGAGACCAAGCCTGAGCCAACCGGCCTAAAACCTGAAACCATTGAAGCCATTCGCAAAGGACTGGTTGCAGTTGTGCAAAAAGGCACCGGCCAGCAACTCAATGATGGTTCGATTCCCCTCACGGGCGGTAAAACCGGCACGGCTGAAGTCCCCGGACAGGAAGACAACGCCAATTATGTTGCCTTTGGGCCGGCAGAAAATCCAGAAATTGCGATTGCCGTTGTCGTGGAAAATGGCGGCTACGGTGGGGTTGCTGCTGCTCCTATCGCCCACGACATTTTCAAAACTTACTTTAAAAAGTAAAGGGTGCAGCGTAACTAGGTGCTAGTAGAAGAGTGTTATTAATCCTGATTTCTGTAGGGGTGGTGCCCTTGTGCCTACCCCCTCTTCTAATCAGTGGGCTTCTTGCAAAAGTCTTTTTTTAACCATAGATAAACACAGATGGGTCAACGGCTGGTGTTTAAGGCAAATTTCCAATTTGAGATTTTTGCAAGAGTTTAAGTATTTGCAAAATGGGCAAAATTCAAACGAAACTCAAAAAAGTTCTTAAATAGGGATTTAGCATAAGAGGTAAAAATTTAAAAATGAGTGACTATACTTTTCTTTTAATATAGCAATCCTCTCTGATTGGTTAATGAGCATCACCCTGAAATAGTGCAAGCATCTTGCCCGCTATAAATCTTACTATTTAGGCTGAAGGGGTAACAAGAGAGCTACAAGATAGAGCTGATAATGGTTTGCGTCCTTATACCTCGCTGATAAAATCGGCGTTTATGGGGAGACAAATTGGTTAATTCTGCGGCATCTTGCTGATGTTGTTCCAAGTTTTTTACCCAGTTTCCTCCATCTAACCCAACACCAAATGTACTGCGTCTTCGATAGATTCTCCCGGATTCTTTGGGACGACAGACATATTTTTGTCCTTGATGTCTGTTGATTTCACCTCCTCGCAGGGTTGACTCTAAATAAGCCAGAGACATCACCAAAATCATTGCGTTTAATCGCTTTCCTCTTAATCCAGTGCTTTCTAATCTATAACCCCCACTTTTACAGTCTCGGAACATCTCTTCAATACCCATTCTTCTTTTATAAGCGGCAATGGCAACCGTTAAACTTTCCAAATTCGTTAAGATAAACCAAGGGCCTTTTGTGGTCAGAACCCGGTAGTTTCTTTTCCATTTAGCTGCCAGGGCAAATCCTGAAACTGGCCCGGTTTTCCGGATTCTCCTGCCTTGATAGTAGACACAGACTCCCGGTTTAATTCCTAACTCATCCAATCGCTGCCAAATTTGATTTTCGACTTCCACACAGGTATTCTTTTTCAATCTTAAACAAAATCCGATATTCCTTGCCTGGAGCCATCTGGCTAAATCTAGAGAACAAAACTCTCGGTCTCCTAGCACAACTATTTGATAGTCCTTGAATCTTGATAAGACTGAGGAGAGTACGCTTTCTTGTTCCTCAAAGTTACTATTGCCTAAGTGCGGCAGTAATCTCCATGCTAAGGGAATGGCTCTTTTTGACCAAATCACGCTCACCATTAGCAAGTTGATATTTTTCCACTGGCTGCGGTCAATTGCTAGGTATAACTTCTGTTTCGACTTTTTTGGCACCGAGTTCAAGAGCCAATCACTAATGATAGGCCACAATAAGCTACTAATCGTTAAGCCCGGTAAATCTAAGAATCTTTGTATCTTTCTGCGTCTTCCTTCACAAGTTATCCACAGCGGAAACACTCTCGCTATGGTTTCTAGTCTGACTTGTTTTTGAGCTTGAATGATATTGATTAGAATCAGCAACATCAGGAACTGGGCGCGGCCCAGTTGCTTCTCGAGATGCTCGTGATAAAATTGCATTAGTATTTTTTGATGTTTGGGTTTGCTTGTCACTATAGCCGACCCACCTTTTTTTTGTTTACCTAGCTCTCATCCTTTCTCTGTCAAGGTTTCAGCTTCCTTGTTACCCCCCCAGCTATTTAGGATGCCTATTTTAAATAAAAATGAAGGGTGAAAAGATCATCTCTTCACCCTTTATTCTTCACTTATTCCTAAAGCCTGAAAATCCAAATTTTTCTGCTCTTCACGCTTCAAAATACATTTCTCTTAG
Organism: Microcoleus sp. FACHB-672; assembly: GCF_014695725.1. NCBI lineage: Bacteria > Bacillati > Cyanobacteriota > Cyanophyceae > Oscillatoriales > Microcoleaceae > Microcoleus > Microcoleus sp. FACHB-672. The sequence goes on from NZ_JACJOU010000033.1 coordinate 483,859, forward strand.
TTCACCAGCTCAGTTACTTTCTCCTCAACCGGCGGCAGCACAACCTCTGCACGGGCGGGAACCAATGAATGAGGGCTTTGGAACGTATTCTGAGCCTCTGGATGCTGGCAAGCCACCATTGTCTTGACGTGTTCCGCTTCATCATCGCGGATGTTAACGAACACATCATAAAGATTATCTACTTTCGGACGCCGTAACTCAGCCACGCTGCAGCTTTGGAACTCATCAAACATATAGAGATCGCCGTCGCGGTAGTAACTGACTGCAACCTGCGGTGCCGGTTGAGCTTTCAGCATCGCTTCGTTTGTTTTCAAGAATTCATCATAAGTGTGATAAGCGTGCCCTTCTACAAGCTCCATGAAGTGATAGGCAGCGCGAGGACTGACCATATAAAGCGCGACAACCACCCAGTAGTAAACAAGCGCCGCACTCCCAGCCAGAAGCCGATCTGTCCACCGGCTGTTACCTCCCAAAGATTCCATGATCAATAGGTGGTGCAGTTCATTCCAAGATTCGGCAAAATGCACCTTCAGCCAATCAGCTTTCCGCCACCAACCCAGGCTTTCGTAAAGGTGGAGAACCGACATATAAGCAAAGTAGGGAACGCGTGCGACTGTTTCCAGCACGTAAAAACGCGGATAAGGCCGGTCACGGTAGAGAACGTTGATGACAAATACTAAGACACCAACTAAGAGTCGAATCATAAAATTCTCCCAAAGGAGTAGGGCGATTCGCTGAAATTTCAGCCGAGAGAGTATTGCTTTTTTTTGCCTCTCCTGTGTTGATCGTAATCAGCTATTTAAAAAATGTGCTTAAGTAATAATACTTAAAAACCCCCGATTCAAGATTGCTAACTTTCTCGCTATAGCGCAAAGTTAGAACTCACAGCCGGTTCAGACAATCGTGAAAAAAAAGTGAAGATCGAGCCGGCAGCAAAAATTTCAGGAAAGCCGATAAAAAAGAGAAAAAAAGGGTTTTGAAGTCAAATTCACTTCAAAACCCATCAGCCGCAGCCATTATTTGCTGCTCAATCCGCTTTTAAGCAAAGATTTAGCATTTCTCCCGCCGGGACGCGAGGATAATAACTTCAGCCTCCCAGCTTGATAAACACATCACCTAGGCGAACACCGGCTTCGCCACCTGTACTGCTAGCACTGAGTGAGCGCAAATGCTGAAACACAGGTCTCGCTGCTAATTCCACCAGCCTGAGCAAGGGCAACTGCCGCTCGACAATGAACCGAGAAGCCGGCCAGTCAAGATAGACATAGCCGTAATTTGGTTGGGGTAGCGGCGCAATTCCTTGCTTGAAGGTGGAACTGGTCAGTAAAGAACCGCCCTGAGCAGCCTTGAGTGCTTCATCCATCGCCTCAAGGTTGGAGGCAAAAATTTCGTACTGACCCGCCGAGGCGTGTACGCCTCGCACCTGGGCTTTCAGTGTCAGAGGGCCGGCATTCGAGCCATCAGTTGAGGCCGTGCTCAGTTTAGTCCAAGCAGAAATTGATTGATTCTCCAGCATCACAGAGCCAATGCTAAATCCTTGCTGCTTCGCAACGTCATCTAGATGCTCAATGCTTGGGGAAGAATCTGCCGATTTTTCTGCCACAAAAATCCAATCACCCTGAGCGTTAGGATTGACAGCATCCGGGGACCGGGGCAACAGCGCCAAAGCGTATTCGCCTTGCACCCAACTGAAAATATCCTGCGGCAAATCAATGCCCCAGCGATTGCCCAGTAGGTTCAGCGGTTGCTCAATTAAATCCAGCAGTGGATCATCGCTTGATAAACCCTCAGAAATCTGAGTCCAGAGTTGGCGCAGATCGCTGCCGGCAACGAGTGCCCCCACCGACGCCGGAATATAGCGCAATGCCTCAACCGGCTTTTGCAAAGACGGTGCTGCCGGTGCCTGCTGGGGATCTTTGAGCAGTAAAGCAGCCTGTGCCAATAAACCTTGGCGGTTCAATCCGAGAGCAATAGCCACCGTCTCATTCGAGACCTGTGCGCTGTTAGACTCAGAACCCAGCACCGCTAGTTCAGGGCTTTTTAACGCAGCCAGTTGGGGCAAATTAAAGAACGTCAAGCCAATTCGAGGCTGGGTAAGACGTTCTAAAGCTCGTTGGTAAGAACTGGAACTGCTCAGATTTAAATCCGGTGCTAGAACGTTATTAATCGCATCGCGCAGCACCTTCGGATGGTTGGCAAACAAGACAAATTGATCGGCGACCACTGCACTGGCAACTGCGCCAATGCCACCTTGTTCAGACTTAGCGCGATTATTGTAAATCAGCGTTGTGCCTTCATAAGGTTCAAAGACTAAATCAGTGCCGGCGCTGGCTTTAGAACCCCAAAACAGCTGTAAAAATTCCCGGCTGCGTTCTGGATCTTTCGTGGCAAGCGCCAGGAGATATCCCGGCACAGAGCCATTTTGGGAATTGCGATCAATATCAATCGTGGTAACAGCCAGGGTGATTTCATCCCCCAGCCAGGGTTGGACATCTTGCTCGTAGGTTAAACCCGTATTGGCGAGTAAACTATCTTTGAACTGGGCGAGTTCAGCACGCGTTTGCCTGCGCTGTGCCGGCGGTGCGGCCAATTGCCCAAAGGCATCGAGCTGTTCTGGATTAACCAGCAAGGACACCATCACAGGTGCCTGGGAGGGCACAAACATCGCAGCAGCCGGTGCAGTTGCCGCACCCCCGCGAAAAAGAGCCAGTGGACTGTTGCTAATCAACCAGTAAAAACCGCCGGCACTGATTAGTAGCAGCACCAGTACGAAGGCTGCCAAGACAGAAAAAAATGAGCGTTGCTTCATGTTGAGATATGTGCTTTGTCAGTTGTCAGTTGTGTGGCTGGTGGGTGCGCGTTGACCGACTGATTGTCTGCTAAGTAGGGGCAAAGGGTTGTTTGCCCGCACTTCTCGCACCCGCCCGTACCGCTGTCAGCCCCCAGATGTCAGTTCCCTTTTGCGCCACAAACGACTGACCTCTGACGGCTGATCCCCAGCCGAGAATGCTTAACCTGAGCGGTTCAAAAAGCGCTTTTATACTATTGTCTCAACCTTGAGGCGGTATGCTAAGAGCATACGCTACGCGACCGCGATGCCCCAATCCAAATTGGATGAACCAGAAACCCCCCCCTTAGCAGACGAGCCTGAATCGAGTTCGGTCTTGAATTTTGAACAGTGGATTGAAGCGCTTAAAAGCTCAGATCGGTTGTTCTATAACATGATGGCCATCGAAGTCTGGTCAATTGCTAAAACGATGGATACGTTATTTCCTGGTTTTTGGAATCGCTTTATGACCAATCGTCGCTTTGCCCTCCAAGAGTTTATAAAACAAAAAAAAGCCGCTCAATCTCAAGAGGTGCCCTCGCCACCAAATGGGGAACCCTAAGTAAATAAGCCGGCAGTGTCTGACCAAAGCTGGTGAAGCTGCACAAATTGTTTAACAATTATTTTTGATTTGTGCGCCTAGCTGCCGCGCCACCCCCCAAAGCAGAGTTAAGATGGGCTAAGAGCGATCCTTGCTGCCCGCAGCCCGAACTGACTCGGCTGGGAGACAAACCACTCTCAAGATTTTAGGCGGTCTTCCCACGATGAAGATTTTACTGGTAGAGGATGATGAACATCTTGCTCTCGTGTTGGAGGCAGTCCTCACAGAACAACATCACACGGTTGATGTGGCTAGGGATGGCCAAACTGGTTGGGCTTTAGCAGAAACGTTTACTTATGACTTGGTCTTGCTAGATGTGATGCTGCCCAATCTTGATGGCATTAGTCTATGCCGGCGTCTGCGATCTGCAAAGAAGAGTATGCCGATTCTGCTGCTGACGGCGAAGCATACCAGTGATGATAAGGTCATGGGATTTGATGCCGGCGCTGATGACTATGTTGTCAAGCCTTTTGACCCTCAAGAATTGGTCGCTCGCATTCGAGCATTACTGCGCCGGGGAAGTTCTCCCTTGCCCCTGGTACTGGAGTGGGGTTCACTCCACCTCGATCCCAGCACTTGTGAGGTCAAATATGAAGAGCAAATCCTGCATCTGACACCGAAGGAGTACGGACTGTTAGAACTGTTCTTGCGAAACAGCACGCGTGTTTTTAGTCGCAGTGCTATTTTAGAACAGTTGTGGTCGTTTGAAGAACCCCCGGCAGAAGAAACGGTTAGAGCGCACATCAAAGGTTTGCGGCAGAAACTCAAAGGAGCCGGTGTGCCCACTGATTTGATCGAGACGGTTTATGGGTTGGGCTATCGCCTCAAGCCCCTCAATACTGCGCGCAGTGAAGATTCAGGCAGGTTGAATGAACATTTAAAAGTCTCCAATTCAATGGCTTCTGAGGCTTCAAACCGGCATTCAGGGCGAATGCGCGGCACTGCCACAACCATCGGGCCGGCGACGAAACAGTTAACAGTCAAAGCCGCGCCGACTCAAAGTGTCCCCTCAGCAACCCAGCAGCAAACGCAAGCGGCTGTTAATCGGCTATGGGAACAATTCAAAGGGCCAATCAAAAACCGAGTCAATGTTATAGAGGACGCAATCTTTGCGCTGGAAAAAGGCCGGCTGAGTGATGAATTGCTCAAAGACGCTGGACACGCAGCCCACAAACTCAGCGGATCGTTGGGTACTTATGGCTTTCCAGAAGGCTCCAGACTCGCCCAGAAGTTGGAACACGTATTTTCTGCCGGTTCGGTGAGTCAAGACCAAGTGCCGCAACTGTTTGAGTTGGTGAAGGCACTGCGGGCCGAACTCGAACACAAGCCACTTGATCGCACGGCTGTGCCGGCACAATTACCTTCCATCCCCCACAATGAGCCTTCCGTGCTGTTGGTGATTGAACGCGACGAGCAACTGACTGAACAGCTGGTGACAGAGATTCGGGCTTTGGGGATGCGCTCAAAAGTCGTTCCAGACTGGGCTACTGGCAGAGATGCGATTGCTAGCGAAAATCCTGATGTTGTGCTGCTTGATCTTTCCTGTGCTGAGACAGCTTCTGAAGGCTTGCAGTTGCTTAGTGAACTGACCAACCGTTCGCCATCTCTGCCGGTGCTGGTGATCACCGGCAGAGATGGATTTGCTGATCGATTGGAAGTGGCCCGCAGGGGCGGACGTGCTTTTTTGCAAAAGCCAATTTCATCGTCTCAAATCACAGATGTTGTCGTGGATGTGCTGCAGCGTTTCCACACCCACCAGTCGAAAGTGATGATCGTGGATGATGATCCTCATGTGCAGGCGGCGCTGCGAACTTTACTCAAACCTTGGGGGTTTAAACTCACGACTTTAGAAGATCCCCACCAGTTTTGGGATACTCTGGAGACTTGTATGCCCGATCTGCTGGTTCTAGATGTTGAAATGCCTCAGTTAAGCGGGATTGAACTGTGTCAGGTGGTGCGGAATGAACCACGCTGGAGTGGTCTGCCGGTGCTGTTTCTGACGGCGCACACGGATGCTGACACCGTGCATCAAGTGTTTGCTTGCGGAGGCGATGACTATGTGACGAAGCCGGTGGTAGGGCCAGAATTGGTAACTCGCATTCTCAACCGTTTAGAGCGGACTCAGCTACTGCGGAGCATGGCGGAAACTGATCCCCTAACCGGCTTGGCAAATCGGCGTAAGTCAATTCAGGATCTTAACCAGCTATTGCATCTGGCAGACAGGTACAATCAACCTCTGTGCTTTGCGATCTTAGATTTAGATCATTTTAAGCAGGTTAATGATTTGCACGGTCATGCTGCCGGGGATGCAGTGTTGCGCCGGCTAGGGGAAATGCTGTTGCGGACATTCCGCAGTGAAGATGTTGTGGCTCGTTGGGGCGGCGAAGAGTTTATTGTGGGAATGTACGGCATGACCAAAAAAGACGGGGTGGCACGGTTGGGGGAATTTTTGGCTTTATGGGGTCAAGAATTGTTTCCTGACTCGAATGGCAGTGAGTTTGCGGTGACGTTCAGTGCCGGCGCAGTGGAATATCCCCTAGAGGGGGGCGATCTGCAACTGCTTTACCGCTGTGCCGATAAAGCACTTTACCAAGCCAAAGCTGCCGGTCGTAATTGTATAATGCCGGCTACTGACAACTAAAGAACACAAAGGATAATTGACAAACCGTGTTTTTCAGCGTTGTTATTCCAACTTATAATCGCCGGCCTATTCTAGAAAAGTGCCTAAAAGCTTTGGAACGTCAGCAGCTTATTCGTAATAGCGCTGTCGCCGGCTATGAAGTGGTGGTGGTGGATGATGGTTCGAGCGATCACACCTTAGAATGGTTGGCGGAACACTCAGATGAGTTTCCCCACGTTCGCACCTTTGCTCAAAACCACCAAGGGCCGGCTGCTGCGCGGAATTTGGGGGTGGAAAAGGCTGCCGGTGACACAATTATTTTTATTGATAGCGATTTAGTTGTTACTGAAAATTTCCTGCAAGCACACGCTGACGCACTCGTGCAGGGAACTAAGGAATTTGATCGCGTCTTTACTTACGGGCGCGTTATCAATACTTGTAACTTTGATAATCCCACCTCTGAACCTTACAAACTCACCGATTTTTCAGCCGCCTATTTTGCCACCGGCAATGTCGCCATCTCCCGTCAATGGTTAGAAAAAGCCGGTTTATTTGATACCCGCTTTCAACTCTACGGATGGGAAGATTTAGAACTCGGTGTCAGACTCAAACAATTAGGATTAAAACTCATTAAATGCCCCGATGCGGTTGGCTATCACTGGCATCCTCCCTTTGCACTATCCCAGCTTCCCAACTTAATTGATAAAGAAATTCAACGAGGTCGTATGGGAGTTCTGTTCTATGAGAAACACCCCACCTGGGAAGTGCGAATGATGATTCAAATGACGGGGATACACCGAATCCTTTGGGGAATTCTTTCCCTCGGCGGCACCCTCAACGAACGCACTATGGCACCTTTTTTGCAATGGTTAATTGATCAAGGCAAGCCCCAACTTGCTTTAGAAATTGCCCGAGTTTTTCTTAACTGGTATAACGTCAAGGGAGTTTATGCCGCTTATGCGGAAGCCCAGCAAAAACAATAAATGAAGACTTTTAAAATTGAATCTTTAAGATGTCTGTCAGAACCGGCTTTGATCTGACCTCACTCAATCTGCCTTCTTGTTACTCGCTAAGACTTCCCATTCACAAGTAACCCACTTGTGTTAACCTAATAAGGTTGTCTAATCTCACACATTCAGGACTTCGGGTGTTTCCTTAGGGAAATCCGCCTGGATGGAAGGTTAACCCGAATTAGGAGATCGAAAAATCATGGCAGTCGTTTCATTGGCTCAGTTATTAGAGTCAGGGGTTCACTTTGGGCATCAAACCCGCCGCTGGAATCCCAAAATGTCGCGCTATATCTTCACTGAGCGTAACGGCGTTCACATCATCGACTTAGTGCAGACCGCTCAACTGATAGAAAATGCGTATGATTATATGCGGACTTCTTCAGAGCAGGGCAAGAAAGTTCTGTTTGTGGGCACAAAGCGTCAAGCTGCCGGTATTATCGCTCAAGAAGCTTTACGCTGCGGCGCATACTTCGTTAACCAACGCTGGTTGGGGGGAATGCTCACCAACTGGACGACGATCAAAAGTCGCGTAGATCGTTTGAAAGAACTCGAACGCCTGGAAGAAACCGGCGCACTCGATCTGCGACCCAAAAAAGAAGCCTCCATGCTGCGCCGCGAACTCGGCAAATTGCAGAAATATTTGGGCGGCATCAAAAGTATGCGGAAAATTCCAGATATCGTGGTGATCGTAGACCAGAAGCGGGAATACAACGCAGTACAAGAGTGCCAGAAGTTAGATATCCCTATTGTGTCGCTGTTAGATACGAACTGCGATCCCGATGTGGTAGATATCCCGATTCCGGCCAATGACGATGCCATCCGGTCGATTAAGCTAATATTAGGCAAACTCGCTGATGCCATCTATGAAGGGCGTCATGGTGAACTCGACACCGTAGCCGAAGAAGACTACGAGGACTACGGAGATGACGAGTTCGATGATGACGAGAGCTATGAAGGCGACTCGGATACCGAAGAGGAAGAGGAAACTCAGGAATAGAGACGCTAGGTTTAGAGACTGGACTCTAGCTTCTAGTCTCTAGCCTAAGCGCCTGTATCGTGGTACTTGTTAACAGATTCAAGTAGGGATTAAGGCAAGATGGCGGAAATATCGGCGAAAATCGTCAAAGAGCTGCGTGAAAAAACCGGCGCTGGCATGATGGATTGCAAAAAAGCGCTGACAGAAAATGATGGCGACATCGCCAAAGCGAGTGAGTGGCTGCGGCAAAAAGGCATCACCTCAGCGGATAAAAAATCTGGGCGTGTGGCAGCAGAAGGACTGGTAGGCAGCTACATCCACACTGGCGGTCGAGTTGGTGTGCTGGTGGAAGTTAACTGCGAAACCGACTTTGTGGCCCGTCGCGAAGAGTTCCAAAACTTGGTACGCAATATTGCCATGCAAATTGCCGCTTGCCCGAACGTCGAGTACGTGAAGGTAGACGAGATCCCATCAGACGTGGCCGAAAAGGAAAAGGCGATTGAAATGGGTCGCGACGATTTGGGAAACAAGCCAGAAAATATCAAAGAAAAGATCGTTTTGGGCAGAATTGAGAAGCGCTTGAAAGAGATGTCTTTGATGGATCAACCCTATATTCGGGATCAAAATATCACCGTTGAAGAGTTGGTGAAGCAAGCCGTTTCGCAACTGGGTGAAAATATCCAGGTGCGTCGCTTTGTGCGGTTTGTTCTGGGTGAAGGCATCGAAAAGCAAGAGAGCAACTTTGCTGAAGAAGTGGCTGCTCAAATGGGTGGCAAATAATAAGAGTCAGGAGTCAGAATTCAGCATTCAGAAGCAATTCTGACTCCTGTATTCTATCTTTTGAATTCTGGAAGTTATGGCGAAAGCACTTGAGCAAATTGAGCGGGATATTACAGAGTTGGAGCAAGCGGTTGCAGAACTCGCACAAGAATTTTATAGTACCTATTCCAGCTATTTGACAGCCCTTGGGCAAGCTGTGCGGCAGCAGTTAATTTTAGCCAGTTATCACCTTTGCACCCAAGGACATCCGGAGACATTTCTTAAGCTTTCCTATAGCCAACGGCAACAGCTACAGCAAGACCTGCGGAAGGTCGCCGAGAAGGCTCAACAACATCTGCTTGCAGCTTTAGCTTTCCCAACAGCGAACGCAACGCCGGCACCGCCCCTGCCTACAGTTGGGCTGGCTACACTGCTCGAACCCCCAGAAACAGAGCCATTAACGCCTTTTGATCCCCTGTCTGTACAAAGTGAGCCAGAAGCGCCGGCTAACACCCCTTTAGAAACTGTCCTCACAACCGATTTAAACTTAGAACCGACAGAAATATCGGCCAACCCGACGTTCGCAGCACTCAGCAATGAACCGACCGGCCCGATCAGCAACCCGGTGCAACTGGCTAAGTGGCAAGAGAAGCTCGAAAAATCCATCATTAAAACCCTGCAAACAGCCTCTCGGCGAGCAAACCGGGTATTGCAACAGGCGGGCGTCATCTCGAAGAAATTGCCCGAACCCATTTTAGAAGCGGCGGTGAAAGCAGAAGCCGCTGAGGCCGTGGCTGGGCCACCCAACCTATTAAATTTATTGGTGGAAACCGAAAATTCTCTGGAGTCTAATTCTACGATGACTCAACTGCTAGCCATTCATCTACGCTTGTCTGAGATTGAATTTGCCGATTCAACAGTAATGGCCGGTCGTAACCAAATTCGGAAGCTTTCAGTCAAGGCAACCCAACTTGGACGCGACTATCAGAAAAAGCAACGAGAACGGGCAGTTGCAGAAGCAGAGGCGGCATGGCGATCTAGCTGGTTTGAGGAATAACGTTCAGGTAGTAAAAGCAGGTTTTGAGTGTTAATCTATTCGCAAAACCGGCCCTTACATTGATCAGTGATTCGCTCATCGCTAAAGCGCTCATCCCTAATTAAAGATTGCTCATTCCTACCCCTCACTGACTGCTGAGCCATGATCGACAACAAACCAGATTGGGTGCGATTACAAAAAGCTCTGTCAATTGAGGCAGAGAACGGCTTTAGTGACTTGGTGGGCAAACAATACCGCTTTAGCGAGTTTCTCCACCTGAGTTTCAGCCAAGCGCCGGCAGCCTTATCGCCGAATGATCGGCAACGGTGGGGAGAAATAGCCACAGCCTTTGCCGGCTATCCCGATCTGAGTGTTGAGAACAGGCAGGGTTTGATCGCAGATACCCGTGTGTTTCTACTTCAGATGCAGCGAGTTTTTCTGCGGCGAGACGCCAATCAGGAGCAGGAAAGCGAGGAGAAATCATCTTCAAGCTCAAATGTCAAGCAACCCAAAACCGCACCTTTGGCACCGGCAGCCAGCAGTTCTACATCGACTGCCTCCCTTGACCAACCGCTGACTCGCTTATCTGGAATAGGGCCAAGGAATGGGGAACGCTTAGCCAGCTTAGGTTTGTACACCGTCCGGGATCTGCTTTACTACTACCCTCGCGACCATATTGACTATGCGCGTCAGGTGAATATCCGCGACTTGGAACCGGGAGAAACGGTGACGATTGTGGCAACAATAAAGCGCAGCAATTGCTACAGCAGTCCCAAAAACAAGAAATTAACGATTCTAGAACTGGTCCTGAAAGACAGCACCGGCCAGCTTAAAATTAGCCGATTTCTTGTCGGTCGCATGAGTAATCGCGGGTGGCAAGAACAGCAAAGGCGAATGTACCCTGCCGGTGCAGTGATTGCGGCGTCGGGGTTGGTGAAAGCCAATAAATATGGCCTAACTCTGGATAAGCCAGAAATGGAAGTTTTAGACAACAGCACCGGCTCGATAGAGTCAATGAAAATCGGGCGGGTGCTGCCGGTTTATCCCCTGACGGAAGGTGTGGGGGCCGATGTCGTCAGAAAGGCCGTGCTTGCAGCGATGCCGGCAGTTAACCAGATTCAGGATGCGATGCCGGCGGGTTTGCGGGATCGCTATGGGTTGATGAAGTTGAAGGAGGCGATTTCCAACATTCACTTCCCAACCGACCGCGATATTTTGGCAGAAGCGCGACGCCGCCTGGTCTTTGATGAGTTTTTCTATCTTCAGTTGGGATTGCTGAGTCGCAGAGCTAATCAGCGCCAAGTTCAAAATAGTGCGATTCTGGCCTCTACCGGCCAGTTGATCAATGATTTCTACAAAGTATTACCGTTCAAACTCACAAACGCTCAGCAGCGAGTGGTCAATGATATCCTGAACGATTTGCAGAAACCGGAACCGATGAATCGGCTCGTGCAGGGGGATGTGGGTGCCGGTAAGACGGTGGTTGCCGTGGTGGCAATGCTGGCGGCGATTCAATCCGGCTACCAAGCAGCGCTGATGGCTCCCACGGAGGTGCTGGCAGAGCAGCATTATCGCAAGTTGGTATCGTGGTTAAATTTGCTACACCTGCCGGTGGAATTACTGACGGGTTCGACGAAAACGGCTAAGCGGCGAGAAATTCACGCGCAGTTAGAAACCGGGGAACTGCCGGTGTTAGTGGGGACTCACGCGCTGATTCAAGAAGGGGTGAATTTCCATCAACTCGGATTGATTGTGATCGATGAACAGCACCGTTTTGGAGTGCAGCAGCGGGCGAAGTTGCAGCAAAAAGGTGTGGAAGGGGTCGCTCATGTACTGACAATGACAGCGACGCCAATCCCAAGAACCCTTGCCTTGACGCTGCACGGGGATTTGGATGTAAGTCAAATTGATGAATTACCCCCAGGCCGGCAAGCGATACAGACAACAGTTTTAGCCGGCAGTGAGCGAGAAAATGCTTACGATCTGCTGCGTCGGGAAATCGTGCAAGGCCGGCAAGCCTATGTGGTGCTGCCGCTGGTGGAAGAGTCGGAAAAGCTGGATTTAAAGTCAGCCATTGAGGAGTATCAGCACTTACAGGATGTGATTTTTCCAGATGTGCCGGTGGGGTTGCTGCACGGACGTTTGAATTCGGCCCAGAAGGAAGACGCAATTGGCAAGTTTCGAGACGGTCATACAAAGATTCTCGTTTCTACTACTGTAGTGGAAGTCGGGGTAGATGTGCCCAATGCTACCGTGATGTTAATTGAAAATGCGGAGCGTTTTGGACTGTCTCAGTTGCACCAGTTGCGCGGTCGTATCGGTCGAGGTGCCCACAAATCCTTCTGTCTACTAATGGCCAATCCCAAGGCAACGGCGGATGCGAAACAGCGGTTGCAGGTATTGGAACAGTCCCAGGATGGGTTTTTTATTTCCGAGATGGATATGCGGTTGCGCGGACCCGGTCAGGTGATGGGAACGCGGCAGTCTGGGTTGCCGGATTTTGTGCTGGCTAGTTTGGTGGACGATCAGGAGATTTTGGTGCTGGCACGGGATGCGGCTGAGAAGGTGATGCAGAAGGATGCAACGCTGGATACTTGGCCCCGGTTAAAGCGGGAATTGGAGTTGCGCTATGAGCGAATGCTGGGTGGAGCGATTTGGACGTGATTGATCAAGATTGCTTGTTTAAGAAGTTATTATCCACATTTTTTGTGGAGTTTTTGGAGTTATTTTTTCCAGAGGTTATTGCTTATCTAGATATTAATTCTATAGAACCTGTAGATAAAGAGATATTTACAGATGTGAGGGCTGGGGAGCAATATGAAGCGGCATCAAAATCCGGTGGCGAGTGCGCTGATGGCTAAAAGAAATATAGCGCCGGCGGATCGTCCGAGAGTAAAAGCTGAGTGTCTGCAATTGCTGGCAACTTTACGACTAGATCGAGCGCAGATGCAATTAATTTCCGGATTTATTGACACTTATCTGCGCCTGAATGCTAAGGAGACAGAGATTTTCCGGGCTGAAATTGGTAGCATTGAACCAGAGGAACGGGAGGAAGTTATGCAAATTGTCACGAGCTGGATGGAAGAAGGAATTCAACAAGGACTTTAACAAGGAAGACAGGAAGGAGAGTTAGCGCTGATTATGGGCCTACTCAACCGGCGACTCGGTACAGTTGAGCCACAGTTGCAAGAGTGCATTCAACAGTTATCAATTCCTCAATTAGAGGATTTAGCTGAGGCGTTGCTAGATTTTTCCCAGGTTGGGGATTTAGTGACTTGGCTGGATAGTCAGCAGTTAGCTCAAGGATAGGGTGAATGAGATGCCAACATTCGATAAGCTGAATATGCCCTTAGCGGGTAAATGCCTATAAATAATCCGGAAGATATGGAGTATTCGTTTTGCAATGAGAACACTTCACCTTTTCCTAATTTTCTATTAATTTGACTAACTTTTATAAAATTCCTCTACTGATAACCCACCGGCTCAATTAAATAAGTTGTCCATTTTTGCTCATTCTCATTGCCGGCAGGAATCGCTAAACGCCAAGTTTGAGCTTGTTGTTGACGTTGCAAATATACATCAAACGGCTTATTTCGCTGAAAGTTTTCTTTAGCCGGCAACTTAATTTTTAAATCATAATTTCCGCGAAGTCGAAACCCTTGTAAATCTTCAATCATCAGCGGCTCTCGCTTCTTAACTCCAATGCGAATAATTTCTAATTCTGGTGGCTGAGAAAGACCCAATTGCCGCACCAATTGCTGTTGAGTTTGGCTGACCTGCATTGCGATTGCTTGTTCGACCAAAGCAACACCGGGGCCAAGGCCAACTGCCTGACAAGCACTTAGTAGTGTTATCAAAATTGCGGTCAAAATGAGTCTGAGCATCTGTTTTCCTCTCCTTTTTTTGTCTATCTGACATCTTTCAGCATTGTTGCTAAGCCGGCAAACCCAACCAGAAATCAATTTTTGGCTAATCGCTAAAGTCAACTACAACCGGCTCACAACCCTAATGCCTAAATTTTGAGGACTTTCCCTATTAGCACGAGGTTTAAACCCTTCGCTACTTGTCGGCGCTAGGATAAGCTTTGGCAACTCTATTTCTCAAATTAACGATGTCTAAGCAAACCCTTGGCCTCAGCGATCGCATCTACGATTATTTATTATCGGCTTCCTTGCGAGAAACCGGCATCCTCCACCGGCTGCGAGAAGAAACGGCCAATCATCCCTATGCAATGATGCAAATTTCACCGGAACAAGGTCAGTTTATGGCACTCCTTGTGCAGCTGGTTGGAGCAAAAAAAACCCTGGAAGTTGGTGTTTTCACCGGCTACAGTTCCTTAACAGTCGCCTTGGCACTTCCCCCTGATGGCAAGATTATTGCCTGTGATGTGAGTGAAGAATATACCACCATTGCCCGTCGCTATTGGCAGCAAGCCGGTGTGGCAGAAAAAATTGATTTAAAACTGGCACCGGCACTCCAAACCCTAGATGACCTCTTGGCAGCCGGTGAAGCCGGCACCTTTGATTTTGCCTTCATCGACGCCGATAAAGAAAACTATGACGCCTACTATGAGCGAGCACTGCAACTCGTTCGCACTGGCGGCTTAATTGCCATTGATAACGTCCTGTGGGGGGGGCGAGTTGCCGATCCTCAAGTTCAAGATAACAGCACGCAAGCCATCCGAACGCTCAACGAAAAACTGCACCAAGACGAACGAATCACCCTTAGCTCGGTTCCAATTGCCGATGGACTCACCTTAACCTTGAAACGCTAACGTTTCTCTTTAGCGCAGGGTGAACAAGATCCCCACACCCGCCAGCGCGACTAAAACCCCAAAAATCGCGCGGAGGCTAACCGACTCTCCTACTCGCATGGCTAGGGGAATCACAAATAAGGGACTTGTGGCACCGAGAGTTTGGGCAATGCCTGTCGGCGCAAATTTTAAGGAAATTTGTTGCAGCCAAATTCCTAAATAGGTACTGGCAAAGGCGGTTAACACAATCACCCCCAACACCTGCTGCGATCGCAACAGTTTATGTGAGATTTCCAACGGCTGGCGTCTCAGCAATACCCACAGCAACAGCGCCAGCACCCCAGCCACCAACCGAATCAGCGTACTCCACAAGGGACTAATACTCGTATTCGCCAAAGCCGCACGGGAGAGAACGGCTCCAATTGCCTGTGACAGTGCTGCCAACAATGCCCAGCCAATGCCTTGACGTAGGTGAGTTGGGTCGCTATTTACGCCGTTTACCCGTTCGCCAATCACCCAAGCGACGCCAATAATGGTTAATAAAATTCCACACCAAGCGCCGGTGCTGAGGGTTTCCTGAAGAAAGCTAAGGGCGAGAATGGCGGCTAATGGGGGCGCGAGGGTTTGCTCCAGTAAAAGTGCCCGTCGTGGCCCTATCGAGGTGAGGGCGGCAAAATAAGCGGTATCTCCTAAGCCGATTCCCAAAGCCCCGCTGAGGGTAAGCAGGGCGAAGGCAGAGGGGTTGATTGCCGGCATCATTGAGGCGAAATTTCCCGTCCCAATTGCACGTAACAATAAGGTGAGGACAATCAGTGCGATCGCAATGACGCCTTTACTCAGGTTTAATTCTAGCGGTGCGATGCGCCGGCCAACGCGAGTGTAGACAACAGACGACACTGCCCACACCAATGCGGCAGTCAGGGCGGCGAGTTCTCCTTTGACATCGGTTAGCCAGACAGGCAAATGAATCATTACGATTTTAAAGTTTAAATTGTAAGCTAACGCACATCAAATTTGTATTTTAGGCGAACATACCCGCTTGCACTCCTTCATAGAGCAATTCAATGCTTAGCCACTTCTTCTCTAGTGGGAAGGATTAGCAGAAGAGGGCAAGGAGTGCTAATGTCGGCTCTAAATAAGCAGGTAATCACGAGAATTCTATCCAAAGTTGTATTAATTTTTGAAAGCAAATATTGCAGACTGGAGATGAAACCAAATTCAGCAAAACTCAGTCAATATCATTGAGGCAATCAGCGGGTGCGTTGCTCAAAAAAACTGGCCTACTTGCGACAAATCTAAAGCTAGAAACAAGGATAAAAGCGATAAGGATAAAGGGTAAAGGATGAGACTTTACTTTCAGGTTTTCCTGCTTGTCCCTATGCCAATACTCACTGTTTGTAAATTCTAGAGAATTCTCTCAAGTAGATCGGCCTCTGTGAGGAAATGTAACTTATGCAACAATATTTAATCCTCCGGATGTAATAAATATCACCATCTGCTGTTTTGCAAAATGGTATCAATTCTATTATTAATCAAGAAACCATTTAGGAGTTGGCTATGAGCTATACATTCGACATCCTAGGGGTATCTCCCATTCTGTACTTCTTCAATCAACAACAAGAAATTTTGCAGCAACAACCCCGCCCGCGTGTGGAATATGTGGGAACTCATAAGTGCACGCTGGATGCTTTTCTTGAATCCATTGAGACGGTTTCCCAAAATCTGCATTGGGAGAAACCTGAAGTGGTGGACACCGTGATAGATTTCTGGATGAATAATTCTGAGAGGATTCAGTATTGGCGGGAGCGTTTGAAGGATGCCGGTCAAGAAAATCTTTTAGTAGCTAGAGTTGCCGATGTCAAATCACTCCAGGAAACATTTGAATCGCTCTTTGGCAAAAACATTTAATCTCGAATTCTATTCCTCTTAGTCTTTCTCCCCATCTTTCGCGCTTCCCCATAAGGATACTTTCAGGGAGAAGGGAGTTGTCGCGTTTAGAGGCTTCTACTGCCAAAAACTCAAACATCTCAGCACAACTCGCA
Organism: Microcoleus sp. FACHB-672; assembly: GCF_014695725.1. NCBI lineage: Bacteria > Bacillati > Cyanobacteriota > Cyanophyceae > Oscillatoriales > Microcoleaceae > Microcoleus > Microcoleus sp. FACHB-672. Next base: position 500,483 of record NZ_JACJOU010000033.1, read on the forward strand.
TAAACTTTGTGGGAATTGGAAAGCTAGACGCTCTCTGTTTGCCTCATACTTAAAATTAAAGCAGGCATTACTCAATTGCAATGCCCGCCTTAACTGTATGATTTGATCAGTACAAACTAGATCAGCTTCCCACTACTTCGGAACAAGCTAGTGTGCAGTTTCCGAAGCAGAGCGACTTGATTTAGCGGAAACGTCTCTTGCGTCGAGCGGCAACGGCTTTGCGCTTGCGTTTTTCTATGGGCGTTTCAAAATGCCGACGACTTTTGACATCTGCCAAAATTCCGTCTCTGGAAACTTGGCGTTTGAACCGGCGTAAAGCCGAGTCAATTCCTTCATTTTCGCCTGGAACAACTTGGGTCATTCTTTCTCCTTAATTACTAAAAATGCTCAAATGGTCTGTTATCAATTGTTCACCACGAGTGACAACAGACCCTACTTCCTACCAGGGAAGGGGAAACGTCAGCGATGAAGGCTGCCTTAGTAGCGGTCTCGCGAACCTCTTCCGCCGTAACCGCCGCCACCTCCTCGGTTTCCTCCACCGCTGCGACCTCCACCCCCTCCGTCCTCACGGGGTTTGGCTTTGTTCACTTTGAGGTCACGGCCCATCCACTCAGCGCCATCTAAAGCTTCTATTGCCGCCGTTTCTTCAGCATCGGTTTCCATTTCTACGAAACCAAACCCGCGTGGGCGACCTGTTTCACGATCGGTGGGCAGATTAACCCGCTTGACAGATCCGTACTCAGCAAAAACAGAGACGAGATCCTCTTGCGTTACATCGTAGGACAAGTTACCTACATAGATCGACATGGAATAGCTCCAACATTAAAAAGTGTAGAGATTCAGTTTCAGAGATATGCCTGCCGATACACTAGAAAACATTCTATGGCGATTCCGCAGCCAAGAAACAATCTTACAACTGAATCTAATTTACAAATAGTACCTTAACACATTAAGTTTTGTCTGTCTAAGCAACAGTTTGTTAGCTGAAAGGGTCTCTTATAGCCAGTCGGGTCGCTACTGTCTCTGGCAGATTGGTTGAGCCGCCCTTGTGCGCCCACTATAACCGAGGAGTGGCGCAAGGGCACGTGTCTATTCGACTCTCTGCCTGCAGCGCTCTGGCAACCCAGGCTGTTGGGAACAGCGTGTGCCGACTCGGTTTGCCTTAGCGTTGAGAATGGTTAATTTGTCTGTGTTTTTTTATGTTAAGTAATTCCGGATTTCTCGGTTATTCAAGAGAATTTTATCGGTTAAATTACCCAAATCCCGCGACTCTGAATATGAGGAGTGAGGCAAATATTATATGGCAGAGCGTGACTCATTTGGCTGGCAGCAACGAACATTAATTACATTGATTGCCGTCGCCGGCTTGTTCAACATCGGTACGCACTTACCTTGGCGGCAAGCTTTATCTCAAAATCAACGACCGGCACCGATCCAATTTACTGGGCAAAAACAGCAACCCCCAGCGGGAGTCAGCGCACAAACACCCAAACCCAGCGAAGCTAAGCCGGTGCCGGTGGAACCAGATCGCCCCCTAATCTATGCACCGCCGGCAAGATTTCAAGGAAAAGTTATTTATCACTCCCAACTGCAGAGTAAAGAAAAAGTTATCGCCCTCACCTTTGATGATGGGCCGTGGATAGAAACGCCAAAAGTGTTAGGAATTTTAAAGGAATATGATGTCAAGGCTACTTTCTTTATGATTGGGCAACACGTACAAACCTATCCCGATATTGCCAAACAAGTTGTTGCAGCAGGGCACGCAATTGGCAATCACACTTGGCATCATTATACCCATCAGATGGATGGGGCTACAGCAGCAACAGAAATTGATAATACATCTAATCGCATTTTCCAGGTAACGGGTGTAAAAACTCAGCTTTTTCGCCCACCGGCAGGCCGGCTGGAAAATGGCTTAGCCGAGTACGCAAGAAACCAGAAGAATGCGGTTGTTATGTGGTCAGTAGATCCTCTGGACTGGTTGGAAAGTACCTCCCCACAATTATTAGTCAAAGCGGTACTTGATAATGCCCAGTCTGGGGGAATTGTCCTGTTGCATGACGGAGGCGGCAACCGCACAAGAACATTACAAGCTTTACCGCCAATTATTGCTGAATTGAAACTGCGTGGCTACCGATTTGTCTCAGTGCAGGAATTACTAGAAATGGAAGATCGGGAAATGAACGCGATAAATGAAGTTGAAGCTAAAACAGAGAGTTTGAAACAGCAACTTTAAGCGTAGGGGAGGGTTTTGCAAAGAGCCAATTTCATTCAATCTAATAATTTTCGCAACCTCTCCCTTACATCCAAAAGATTTACTTTTGCTTCTGTGTTTATCTGTATTTATCTGCGTTTATCTGTGTGCATCTGCGGTTAAAACATCAAATTTTTCAAAACTTTAACTACTAAGCGAAAAAAATCCTTTCTTCAAGGTGCAGGATTGGGATATTGAGCGTGTACCGCCTCCAAATCCGCCAGAATTTCCTGATTCAGCACCACCTCAACACTTTCTAAATTTTCCTTCAACTGTTCAAGAGTTGTTGCCCCAATAATCGTGCCGGTGACAAACCAGCGAGATCGTACAAATGCCAAAGCCATTTTAGCCGGACTCAACTGATATTTGTTGGCAATTTCTATATAAGCTGCGGCAGCTTTACTTGTATTTGGTTTAAGATACCGGCTACCAAAGTTGGAAAATAAAGTCATCCGTGCGTTTGCTGGTGGCGCTTGCTGGTATTTGCCGGTGAGTGTGCCAAATCCCAAGGGGCTGTAAGCGAGTAATCCCACATTTTCGCGCCGGCAGGTTTCTGCTAAGGCACTATCAAATACGCGATTGAGCAAATTATAAGCGTTTTGAATAGACACCACCGGCGGCAATCCTAACTGCTTGGATAAATGACAGAACTCACCCACTCCCCAAGGCGTTTCATTGCTCAAACCCAGATAGCGAATCTTGCCGGCTTTAATTAAGTCCGCAAAAATCGTAAGCTGTTCGGCAATGGGTATAGTTTCCCGTTCTAAATGAGGTTCATAAGCTGTTTGACTAAACAACGGGACATAGCGATCAGGCCAGTGAATTTGGTATAAATCAATATAATCGGTTTGCAGTCGTTTAAGACTGTCATTGACTGCTTGCTCAACATTCTGCCGGTTAATTGCCCGGTTTTTTCCTCGAATCCAAGACATACTGCGAGTCGGGCCGGCAATTTTTGTTGCAATAATTAACTGATCCCGTTGCTGTTTTGTTAACCACTGCCCGATATATTCTTCAGTGCGTCCCTGAGTTTCTTTTTGTGCCGGCACTGGATACATTTCAGCTGCATCAATAAAATTAACCCCACAAGCAACCGCATAATCAAGCTGCTGATGGGCTTCCTCAATTGTGTTTTGCTGCCCGTAAGTCATTGTGCCAAGACAAATTTCAGAAATGGATAAATCGCTTTGGCCGAGTTGCTTGTACTGCATTAGGAAACTTTATGTTATAGACTTCTTATTCTGAATTTCATCTAAGAAAAATTACAATTTTTAAATATTAGGCAATTTTTTAGTAACATTTGGTGTTTTTAAATCAATCTTTCTTTTTTTTTGAATAACACTAATTTGCACTATGTAAATAGTACCAAAAAAGATTTTACTTAGCAAGATTGTTTAAAAATAAAATTTTTAGTTAGTTTTAAGGCTCAAAATTTGAGCATAAATCAAAAAACAGGCAATTAAATGTTTCATTTTTTGCCAGTCAGTAAATAAGTTGTCATTTCACCTTTGCCTTTAACGTGGATGATTCCTCGCTCTTTAAACTGATAGCGATCTTTTAAACAATCGTAAGTTGAGTGGGTGACTTGAATGCAGCCGGCAATTCCTTGGGATTCCATGCGACTTGCCATGTTTACCGTATCTCCCCACAAGTCATAAATAAACTTTTTGATCCCGATCACACCCGCAACCACAGGGCCGGTGCTAATGCCGATACGAATTCGACAGGATTGCCCCGTTCTGGCATTAAATTGATCTAATGCCTGCTGCATATCTAGTGCCATGTTAGCAATCGCCTGAGCGTGATCTTTTCGAGGCACCGGCAGGCCGGCAACAACCATGTAGGCATCCCCAATGGTTTTAATTTTCTCCAACCCATGCTCCTCTGCTAGATGATCAAATGCTGAGAAGATTTGGTTAAGCAACTCAACTAATTCAGGGGGTGAAATCTGCGAGGATAGTTCAGTAAAACCCACAATATCTGCAAACAAAACCGTGACATCTGTAAAACTTTCGGCAATCGTTTGGTGCTCTTGTTTCAACCGAACTGCAATAGACTCTGGCAAAACATTAAGTAGCAGACGTTCTGAGCGTTCCTTTTCTGCTGTCAGTTCCACGTAGGCAAGTTCTAATTCTTGGCGAGCGTTAAATTCAGCTCGCTGGACGCGCTCATATAAATATACTGAAAGGTCGCAAATAAAACAAATCCAAAACATATATAAATATAAGGCTGCCGGTGTCAGCCAAGGAGCCGGCATTTTGACCTGCAAATTCAGCGCTGCTGTGGTGCCGGCACAGTAAACTAACACTCCTAATTGGGAAATTAAGTGCAAACGCCAGTGGACCGGCATCAGCGTTGCTTGACCGAAAAACATTAAAGGCCACACAAGAATAGAAGGCTCTAAAACACCACTAAATGTCCCTCTAATATGTGGGCTAAGTGTGACAGACCAAGAGAAAATTAGGAATGCTAAACCTGGATATTTTTGACCAAACGTTGAGCGCAGAAATGCAAAACAGACTAGCAAACTCAATTCCACAGTAATTTGGGTCACCACCCAACTAAAGTTAAACTGGTCTGGTTTAAAAAAATGATTTCTCACCTCAAGGCCGGTAAATGTCAAGAAAGAGGTAAAGGCAATCCACAATCCTAAGCGCAGCCGATTTTGTATAAAATTATGCCGCCATGTTCCGTAATCACCGGCATTAGACACAGATTGAGTCCAAAGCAGAGGCGTCAGTATGTTTCTAATGCGTGCGTCTAGCCACGGTTTACCCACAAATTTTTGGTTCATTGCTGGTGTTTCGCACCTCTCGCTTGTGTGTGCCGGCGATTTTCTCTACAGGGAGAAGTCAACAGAGAGTCTTTTGTTTCACCCTTCCCTCTTTTCCCTTGACCCAACCTTCCTATAGTTGTACCTTAGTTATTCCACCTCTTGCAAAGCTTTAAAAAATAAAAATATCATGGGTTGGTGGACAGTTAAGAACCAGTTTTACAAAAGCGAAAAAGCCAAATGTTTATCCTGAGTCAAGCTAACAAAAAAATAGCAGAATTGCTAAAATTTTAGTCATTTATTCCTGAAAATGCTCGTCCATTAGCTGCCTGTCGCAAACAATTTTTTCTTTCACCCTTGACCTTTTCAGCCTTATCTTGCTTATTCGTATCCTGCGGACTAGCAACGATACCCCATTTTGTGGTATTTCTTACGGTCTGTGTAATTAAAGAAGAGGAGGGGGATTGCATGGCCGGTAGTGAGCTTCGTGCCGATATTTGGATCAGCGAGTACATTACGCCTTGGGACATTTATGTTCACGGGGTAACGCGAGTCCTCGCCTACAAAAAAACTGATTTTCAAGAAATGTACGTCGTGGAAACCGGCGCTTACGGCAAAGGACTGGTGCTCGACGGCAAATGGCAATCATGCACCGGCGACGAGTTTCTCTACCACGAGCCACTCGTACACCCCGCTATGATATTTCACGGGGAACCGAAAAAAGTGCTTGTCCTTGGCGGTGGTGAAGGCGCGACAGTGAGGGAAGTGCTGCGCTGGAAAACCGTTGAGAAAGTTGCCATGATTGACATTGATGGCGAAGTGGTGGAAGCTTGCCGCCAGCATTTGCCAGAAATGCACCAAAATGCATTTGATGATCCTCGTACCGAAGTTGTTATCGGTGACGCTTTGCATTTCTTAGATACCACCGATGATCGGTGGGATGTCGTCATTTCCGATCTTTCCGATCCTATCGAATCTGGCCCATCTTTCCAGCTATTTACCAAGGAATATTTCGAGAAAGTCCAGCGCGTGCTCTCACCAAACGGGTTTTTTGTTGTGCAAGCAGGGCCGGTTTCTCCGTCTGAAATGAAGCTTCACGCTCGCATTGTGCGAACCTTAAATTCGGTTTTCCCCAATGTAAAATCTTACACCAGCTACATCCCTACCTATGGATCTCCTTGGGGTTTTGCGGTTGCCTCAGCCTCGCCAATTAATACTCGTCCTGAACCGGAAAAAATTGACGAGATTTTGGCTAAACAGACCACAGGCGGTTTGCGAATGTTTGACGGCACCACTTTGTTGGGAATTTTACAGGTGCCGGGTCATTTGCGGCGAGCAATTGAATCAGAAACCCAAGTTTATACAATGGCAGAACCTCCAAAGTTTTTTGGCAAGGGATCTGTGAGTCAAGGCGCGAATGGTTAAGTGAAATTGATTGCAGAAATTCGGGGGTTAGAGGATGAGAAGTTATCTAGTCCCCGATCATTAAATTTATTTTGCAAGGTTGCCGGCTGGCACTTGTTAGATCAAGCTTTCTTAATTTAAAAGACCCATAAATTCCCATTTAAGCTGATTTCTTAGAAAATAGTAAATTCCTAACTTGCAGCAGAGGTATCCCGCCGTTCCTGCGACTAAGTGAAGTTAAAATATAAAAAATATAAATCTAGGATTACAAGATCCTAGAACAGTCAGAGCAAAAAAAATGTCTAATATAATTCACGCCCCAGTCGGATTTGTATCAGGGGCTACTTATCCATTTCGAGCGCTTGTCTTCTTAAGACGCACACCGCGTCTTTGGAGCTATGTGCTAGTTCCCATTTTAGTTAATATTGTTGCCGGCATTGGTTTGTATGTCGGGCTGCTTTTGCCAGGATTAAACGGAATTGATGGCTTAGTTGCCACCTTGGATGCTCGCACAGATGCCTTAATTGCCGGCTTACCGGCTTGGTTATCCGTGCTGGATTTTCTAGACACTGGGTTAGGTTGGTTGCTGCGCTTTCTGTTAGTCGCACTCCTACTCGTTGCCATCGGTTTTTTGCTTGTGCAATTTGGCGTTATTCTGGGTTCACCGTGGTACGGGCAACTCTCGGAACAGTTAGAATTGTCACGCACGGGTAAGCTGCCGAAAGCAGAGGGCGGAGTCGCTGCAATTCCTCGCGATATTGGGCGGGCGCTGCTGTTTGAATTGAATAAATTGCTGCTTTTAATTCAGGTAGGTTTGCCCTTATTGCTGCTAAATTTTTTACCAGGATTTGGCACAGCAATTGCAAGTGTCGGCGGCATTGTATTAGCTGCTACACTTGTCTGTTTAGATTTTCTAGATGCGCCTTTAGAACGCCGGCGTTTGAGTTTTAAAGATAAGTTGGGAATCATTCGTCGCAGTTTGCCGGCTTCTGCGAGTTTTGCCCTCGTTTGTTTGGGTTTAATCAGTATTCCCTTATTCAATCTTTTGGCGGTTTCCCTCTGCGTCACCTCTGGAACGCTGTTTTTCTGCGATCAGATTTGGCCGAGTTTTAATGAGGGATTAGAGAATCAAGAGTAAAGGCTAGGGTTTTAGATTCTCCACACCAAGTTGATTTGTCGGCAGTTGGAGAATCTAAAATCTGTAAATCTTTTGCTAAAGATTTCTAGCAAATAATGATTAGTTTCTAATCCATAAGTATGTTAAGTGAGAAGGATCTGTCAAAGGTTCATCTTAGCCTTAACCCTTAAGTTTTTTAGGTTAACTATGAAGCTTCGATACTGGATCATTGGCTGCATTCTTTTGATTTTATCTCTAAAGGCAATTGAATTTAAGCCTAAGTCGGCTGATTTTTGGTATAGCAGAGGCGTAGTGTTAAGGTACTTAAACCGCAACGATGAGGCGCTTACTTCTTACGACAAGGCAATTCAATTGAAGCCTGACTATGCTGATGCTTGGTATAACCGAGGCATTGTGCTAAGGAAGTTGAAACGCTACCATGAGGCGGTTGCTTCTTATGACCAGTCAATTCAATTGAAGCCTAATGAGCCTGATGCTTGGAATAACCGAGGTAATGCGCTAAGCGATCTCAACCGCTACCATGAGGCCCTTGCTTCTTTCGACAAGGCAATTGAAATTAAGCCTGACTTGGCTGAAACTTGGAATAACCGAGGCACTGTGCTAAGGGACTTAAAACGCTACGAAGAGGTCTTTGCTTCTTATGACAAGGCAATTGAATTAAAGCCTGACTATGCTAGTCCTTGGTATAACCGAGGCAATGCGCTACAGGATTTGAACCGCTATGAGGATGCGGTTGCTTCTTATGACAAGGCAATTCAATTAAAGCTTGACGATGCTGCTGCTGCTTGGCATAACCGAGGCAATGCGTTATATTTGCTGGGACGAAATAAACAAGCACTTGAGTCTGTGGAGAAGGCACTGCAAATTAATCCGAATTTTAAACAAGCGCAGAAATTACGAAAAACGATTTTACAAAAGTTAGGGCGCTCAAAATAATAGGGTATCCATTGTTTTAAGCTGAATTAATTCTGTCTCAGAAAATATCAGATTGGGTTGAATAAATCTAATATTTTTTATATGAAAATAATCAATTAAGGCTGGATTTTGGTTGATATATCAAAAGTTTTACAAGAGGCTTATAAATATTCGGAAAGCCTTTTATAAATTCACTAAAATTAAATAAAAATGTGATTAATTAACCCAAATGAGGAAAAACAAAATGGAACCGGAAGACAAAATTAAAGAACAGTTTGATCGGGCTGCCGGCGCTTATAGCACCTCGCCAATTTTTGCTAAAGGACACGATCTCAAACTGATGGTAGAAGCCGCAAAACCGGCACCCGATATGACAGTTCTCGATGTCGGATGTGCAGCCGGCCACACTGCATTTGCCTTCGCACCGCACGTTCAAGAAGTTATCGGTGTCGATATTAGTCAGGGAATGCTTGCAGAAGCCTCCCAGCAAGCCGATGCGCGAAATATTACCAATGTGCATTTCCAAGAAGCGATCGCATCTTCACTTCCGTTTGCAGATCAGCAATTTGATATTGTTACCTGCCGGTATGTTGCCCATCACTTCCCTAGCTTAATGCCGGCAATCACTGAAATTTACCGAGTTCTCAAAGCTGGGGGACAGTTTCTGGTCGTAGACATTATTTCACCCGAAGAACCGGAACTCGCAGCCTTTATTAACCAAGTCGAATTATTACGAGATCCCTCTCACAGTCGTGACTGGATGATCTCCGAGTGGCAGGCAGCAGGAGAGGAGATCGGAATGCCATTAAATGCGATCGCACAATGGGACTTACCGATTGATTTTGCCGACTGGACAGCGCGGCAGCAGACGCCACCCGATGCGATCACCCAACTCGAAACACTTTTAGATAGCGCTTCGCCGGCAGTCCAGTCAGCTTTTTCAATTGTGAAAAAACCACAGCGTTCATTCCACCTTTGGTCAGTTCTTTTGCAAGGAACGAAATAAAAACCTTATTGCTTGCTAAAAAACTGAATCATTTGATTTCGCTTATCAGTGGAAAAAATCTATCTCTGCTGCCCCTGAAATTCACCCGATTTTGGAGATTTCACGCCTTCGATACTGCAATATTACAGCGAATGGGAATTAAGCTTTCGACACCGGCTTCAAAAACAGCCAACTCACAAAAAAGAAAGACGCTGTAAATAATTGAACCAGATCCAAAGCAGATAAATAGCCATCAGAGAAAGAAGCAATGCTTCTATCGGTAATGCCAAATACCCAAGAGGAGATACCCAAAAGCCAAATCCCGTTTCTGAGGTTTCCTAAAAAGATTGAGAGTTCGGAAGGTTGCTGATTATTCATGGTTTCCGCCCTTTTTCTTGAAATATCTCGATTAATCAACCGTTTCAAGGGCTTCAGGTCTTGTTCGAGTTCCTTTACTCCCTTTGTAACTTCATGTTAAGAAATGTTTTTTTTAATTGCCATAATTCCAAAGAAAGACTTATGCACGATTTGGCATCCGTGATATCTACCGAAAGATAGAGTTACTTCCTTTGGCTCAAGACGTTACAAGCACCGCAAGCCATCCAGCAAAATCAGATTCGCTGATTTATGGCCGGTTTTTGCAGATTGAGCAGCCGGTAGTCGGGAAGCCGGTTGTAAGGCTTTTAAAGTAAAAGAGTAAAGAGTAAATGTCACCGAGCTAAAACGATGGTGAGAAAAATTACACTTTGGCTGCTGTGGGCCGGCTTTATCGCCTACGCTTTCTTCTTGACTCCGGAACGCCAAGCCGCTTCAATCACGCTGCTGAAGAATTTATTTACCCTTCAGTGGGCTGCCATCAACCCGATTATTCTGTCCATATTCGCTTTAATTGGCATTTTGCTGCTGATTTATAGCTGTGTTCTGTTTATTGATGGCAGAATGCAAAAGATTCCTTTCTGGCCATTTGTCGCTGCCGGCGCGGGAACCGGCGTGATTGGCTTGATTCCCTATTTGGCGCTACGCGAATCAAATCAAACATTTTCTGGCGACAAGGATGCGTTTCTCAAGCTGATGGACTCGCGCTGGACTGGCGTAATTCTCAGCCTCAACACCCTTGCTTTGCTTGCATTTGCTTGGCTAGCCGGCGACTGGGGAGATTTTGTTGGGCAGTTTCACAGCAGCCGGTTTGTGAATGCAATGACTGTGGCGTTTTGCTTGTTCTGCCTGCTCTTCCCCACTGTGCTAGGCGATGACATGGCGCGGCGGGGAATTGAGGATCAACGCGTTTTCTGGGCAGTTGCACTGGTGCCGGTGCTTGGGCCATTAGTTTATTTGTGCCTACGTCCGCCGCTATCGCTTTCTGGGGCAGATGCCGGTGTGCGTCAGGCAAGCGCCGCAACGCGATCTTAATTTAAGTTGAATGGCACGTTCGGTCAGCGTTTTTTGCCGCAACGTGTCTCAACTGTAACAGCCTCTGGCGGCTGGGGACTTCAGACTCAGAACTGACAAAGGTTCTGGGTTTTTTACGCCCTCGAAACTTTAAAGGCGTTGCTGTACAACCCCAGATAGATTTATTTTAGTTAAGTATTTCTACCTATAGACTGAGATGGAAAAGAACAGGTTGCTTTAATATATCTTTATAAATAAAAAAAAGCAAAGCGGCATTGGCTGAGAAATGTTGCCCTGTGTTTCCTAGCTTTTAGAATATGCCCCTTTAACATCTTTTCCCTGAGCCGGTCGATGTTCATTATCGCCCATTTTTACTCAAAAAAATTGAGCGGTTAATTTCTCATGAGTTCATAAAATTTTAATGACTTCCTATTTAAGAAGAAAAGCCGAGCAGAGAAATGATTTAACCCCTATGTTACTAAATTAAGTTGCAATCTTATGTTATTCAATAGCTCAGTTTTTATTATCTTTGTTACCGTTACTTTCTTTATTTATTATATTCCACAATTTCAGAAAATACAGGTTCCCGTTTTAATTGCTGCAAGCTTCATCTTTTATGGGTGGAGTTCGCCGGCACTTCTCATTTTACTTTTAATCTCGATCCTTATTAATGGCATTACTAGCTACAAAGTTGCTAACGCTTCTCAAAACCGGGAGCGTTTTTTTTGGGCATTGAGCGGAGTCGTTGCCAACTTATCAATTCTCGCTCTTTTTAAATATGGCGCATTACTCACCAATCTTTCCCTTAAAATCTTTAACGCATCCACTACGCCTGAAGACGGTTTAATCTCTGTCCTTTTACATTTACCTTTACCAATTGGGATTTCGTTTTATACATTTGAAGGAATTAGTTTGGTTGTTGACGTATTTCGTCATCAAAATTTGGTTGCAGCAGGAACCTCGCTGCCGACCCGTTCTTTTGTTAACACCAACCTGAAAAATCACTTAGTTAACACCTCATTCTTTCTGGCCTTCTTTCCGCAGATTTTATCTGGGCCAATTGTGAGGGCAAATGATTTTTATGACCAAGTCAAGCCTAAGTTTATTCAAAGTATCCCTTGGCCGATTGTTTTCCGTTCCTTGGTTTACGGATATTTCTTAAAAATGGTCGTTGCCGATAATTTAAAAGACTATACATTTTGGATTAACTATCCCTACTATCAAGGATTAGGAACATTAACAAATTTAGTCTTGCTGTTCGGCTACTCAATGCAAATTTTTGCAGATTTCGCCGGCTACTCTTTAATTGCAATCGGTTTAGGTGCCGCCTTTGGTTATACTCTGCCAGAAAACTTTAATTTTCCCTATATTTCTCGTTCCCTTTCTGAATTTTGGCGACGCTGGCACATCTCCTTATCAACTTGGTTGCGAGATTACTTATATATCCCTTTGGGAGGTAATAGAAAAGGGGAAGTTAGAACTTATATAAATTTGATGGTTGTGATGACTTTAGGCGGACTCTGGCACGGTGCAGCTTGGAGTTATGCAGTCTGGGGGATTTTTCATGGCATTGGCTTAGCGCTGGAAAGGTTCTTTTTTGGCAGACTGAAATCGATAAAAAAATCTGAAGATGAGTTGCCGGCTTGGAAAAAGTTTGCAATTGATTCACTTCAAGTTTTATCTGTTTTTTGTTTTGTTTCCTTAGGATGGCTTTTGTTTAAATTACCTCGATTTGACCAAGCTATGGACTTCTTGGTAACTTTGTCTCGAAATATCTGGATCAAGCCAGATTTCAATCATATCCTTCCAGTATTCATTTTTTCTCTGCCGGTTATCCTGTATCATTTACCTCACTTTCCTACCTTACAAACTTTTCAAGCTCAAAGCTTAAACCCAATAAAAAGGAGGCGTTGGCGTCTGCTAGAAGACGTGTTGATGGGGATTATGCTGGCACTTTTAATTTTGAATAAGGGGAGCGCTAATGAGTTTATCTACTTCCAATTCTAAAACGGTTTCGACTGATTCCACCTCAGAAATTCGTTCTATATACAGAGCGATCAGCATCGGCTTGCTTTTGCTGTTAGGGTATCATGTATTAGTGAAACAGAGAGTCGTGCCGGCAACTTCGGGAATCAATCAGGCGCAAAGTAATGTGATTAAAGCCCAAAAGTATGTTTATGAAAATCCATCACCGAAGTTGATTTTAGTGGGTAGCTCTCTAACTGCTACGATTAAACCCAAGGACATCGGCAGTCATGTGATTAATTTAGGAATGGCGGGAGGTTCTAGTCAAACCGGCCTGGAAATTGTGAAGAAAGAAAAATTAAAATCAGCGATATTACTCGTAGAAATTAACGAAACAATTGAGCGCAAGCTCGATCAGCAATTGCTTGACTCGATTTATGAGCCGGTGTCACACTTCAGCCAGCTTCATTTTCCGATGTTACGGCAAGAATATAAACCTGTGGATGTTTTGGTTCAAGCCGTTAAAAATCGCTTGAAATCTGCTAAGAAAGAAGAGAAAAACGAGCCACCGGCACAAGCGGAAAACTTCAATCCAAAATTGAGAGAAAAAGTTCTAGCACAACAAATCAGCGCCAAGATGCAGCCACTCTCGCAAAGTGAGCGGCAAACCTTAAAAAGTGCAGCGAAATCGATTAAAACTCAAATCGCAGAATTGCAAAAACAAGGGTTACGAATTATCCTCTATGATCTGCCGGGAGAAAAGCAAGTTAAGAACACGATAGAGGAAAAACAAATACAGCAAATCATGCGAGAAGAGTTTCCGGCAGATACTTATGAATGGCTGCCGGCACCAGCCTTTAAAAATTGGGTCACTTCAGACGGAAGCCATCTAGTGAGTTCGGACGCGCAAGCCTATGCTGTTTTCCTACGAGATAAACTACTAAAGACGCCTTTTTCTGTATCTCGCAACCCGGGAACAACACAGCTAGAATGACCATCGCTATTGATTTTGGCACGAGCAACACCGTCATCGCTCGCTGGAACCCAGCCACCCAGCAGGCAGAAACACTGAAACTGCCGGCCCTCTCAGTGCAGTTGGCACAGAATCCCCCCTTAATTCCAAGTTTGGTTTATGTTGAAAATGCCGCGCATGGTGAGATCGTTGCCGGTCAAGCAGTGCGCGACAAGGGACTTGACCTCAAAAACGATCCCCGCTTTTTCCGCAGCTTTAAGCGGGGAATTGGCACCGATATTCAAGGATTTCTCCCCGAACTCGATGGCAAAACCGTCACGTTTGAGCAGGTAGGGGAGTGGTTTTTAAGCCAAATTATCGACCAAATGAAAACAATTTGGCCAGATGTGGGCGAATCTCTGGTGTTAACCGTGCCGGTGGACAGCTTTGAAGCTTATCGCCACTGGCTAGGTAAAGTTTGTCAAAAGCTGCCGGTGGAGGTGGTGCGGATGCTAGATGAACCCACCGCCGCCGCTTTAGGCTATGGGCTGGCAGACAGGCAGCTTTTGCTGGTGGTAGACTTCGGTGGCGGAACCTTGGATCTGTCCCTGGTGCGCTTAGATGCCGGTGGTAGTGCAGCAACCAGCAAAAAACCGCTTGGTTTCATTCTCAAATGGGGTGAAAAAACCCTAGCTGAATCTTCCGCACAGAAGGTAAAAACTGCTCGTGTTTTGGCAAAAGCCGGCCTAAATTTAGGCGGAACTGATATTGACAACTGGCTCGTTGATTACTTCGTCGCCAATCAAGGTCTAACGAAAGCTCCCTTAACCACTCGCTTAGCTGAACGGTTAAAAATTCAACTTTCTTTACAGCGGCAGGCGAGTGAAGTTTATTTCGATGATGAAACCTTAGAAAGTTACGAATTGCAACTAGATCGCGCTGGATTTGAAGAAATTCTTAAAGAACACGAGTTTTTTGAAAATCTCGATGAAGCGATGACTCAAGTTTTGCAACAAGCGCGACGTCAAGGCATTGAAGTTTCAGATATTGATGCAGTTTTATTAGTCGGCGGCACTGTTCAAATTCCCTCGGTTCAAACTTGGGTGCAGCAGTATTTTGAGGCTGATAAAATTCGTTGTGAAAAACCATTTGAAGCAATCGCAATCGGCGCTTTGCAACTCACACAGGGTATAGAAATCAAAGATTTTCTCTATCACAGTTACGGCATTCGCTACTGGAACCGGCGCGAAAACTGCCACAGTTGGCATCCGTTAATTCAAGCCGGCCAGTCTTACCCTATGAGCGACTCGGTAGAATTAGTTTTAGGTGCTTCTGTTGAAAACCAACCCAGCATTGAATTAATTATTGGGGAGTTAGCCGCACAAACCGGCGGCACGGAAGTGTATTTCGACGGGGATCGTTTAGTTACGCGCAGTTTAGCAAGCGGTCAAACTGTAGTGCAACCCCTCAACGATAAAGAAGGCGCACGCAGTATCGCTCAATTGATGCCTCCCGGCTTTCCAGGCAGCGATCGCGTCCGAGTTCAATTCCAAGTAGATGATCGGCGCTTCCTTAAAATTACGGTGGAAGACTTGCTGACCAATCAAACTTTATTGGAAGATAAGCCGGTTGTCCAATTAAGTTAAGAATCAGACTAAAAGGTGACCCCAAATTCGGTTATACGCAACTAATAATCCTGGCTTACTGAGAAGTTTGGGGTTAACAACAAGAGTTTAGCGAAACCGGATTTGGGATGAAATACAAACTCACTTAAGCTTTTAGTCAGTTTTAACTAGACTTTCGCTATTAGCCCGGAAATTAATTTCCGGGCAAGCTTGCTAATTGCTATTGAAATTACTTCAATATTTCAGTTAACCGCACTCCGCAATTTATTTATGCACAATCACCGGCGTTCCGACATCTGCCCAGTTAAACAACCACTCCGCGTGATTGACGGCAACGTTGGTGCAACCATGACTGACAGGGGTGCCAAATTTGTTATGCCAGTACGCCCCGTGAATTGCGTAACCGCCAAAATAATACATAGTGAAAGGCACATCAGGAACGTCATAGTCGTCCCCTTGCATTCTGGCGACACGATGCTTGGTTTGAACGGCAAACGCGCCCGTAGGAGTGGGGGTTCCGTCTTTGCCGGTAGAAATGACGATGGCGTAGACGCTTTTATCACCTTCCCAGGCAACTAATCGCTGCTTTGCTAAGTCTATTTCAATCCAGCGCTGACTGGATTCTTGTAGATTTAAAATAGCGTTTGCAATTTTATTATGCTCAGCATCTGCAAAGGCAGGCTCTGCTAAAAAAGGAGCTGACCAAGCACAAAAGGTAGAAACAATTAGCGAGGCACCGGCCCAGAATGTGCCAGAGCGACGCAACCAAGAAGCGTTGTTTGTGCTATTCATCGTTTACCACTCCTGGGATTTTAAAACTGTAAAGCTTCTCATCTGCCTTTTCCAGCATTTAACTACAAATGCTTACCTGCTAATTTCGGCAAATCGGGAGAATTTCTTTTGATGAGCTGTTAAGCCGGCAAGCTATCTTCTAAAATTATCAGCGATCCATTATTAATTAGCAATTAGCAGACCGCTAGTCGCTCTTTAAGCTTTGCAAAAGGTTATCCGCTCGTTGTGCGATCGCCTCCCAATCTCGCGCCTCTACCCATTGCTTGGGAAATAAATCGCCGGCTAAACCCACCGCCACCGCACCGGCTTCGATAAATTCCCTGGCATTCTCTAAGGTGACGCCGCCGGTAGGAATCAGGGGAATGTTGCCCAGTGGTGCTTGCAAGCTTTTAATATAGCCGGCACCCCCCACCACTGAAATGGGAAACACTTTCACCGCATCGGCACCGGCTTGCCAACCCCTGACAATTTCTGTGGGGGAAAGTGCTCCCGGCACAATCGGGATGCCGGCTGCAACTGCTGCGTGAATCATCGTCTCTTCTGTGTGGGGAGTGAATAAAAATTGAGCGCCGGCTGCGATCGCTTCTTTTAACTGAGCGAGGGTTAATAGGGTGCCGGTGCCGATCGTACATCCAGGCAACTCAGCTCGCAATTGGGTGATCAGTGTGCCGGCGCGATCGCTATTCCAAGTTATTTCAATTAAACGCATCCCGCCGGCGGCAACCGCCTTAGCCAACTGGAAACCCAATTCCATTTGGGGGGAACGAACCACCGCAATAGCGCGATGCTCTTGCAACAAAGTTAACCAAGGAGAATCGAATATGTTCACAATTTGCGATAGACTCAGTTTTTCGCGAGCGATCTTTTAAAATATCACCCTGCTAAATCAGTCTCTAGGGAGAGCAAGTTGGGGCGCTCAAACTTTTATATTTTTCTTATATTAATAATTTGCGGGGATAACAGCATGGCTCTGGTCAAACTGGAAGACTTTTATCCCAACTATCGCCAAAAAGTTTTAGGCGGCAAAGATATTCAAACCTTTGATGTATATGCGGGTCAGACGGATGAAAAAATCGGCACCGTTTTCGATGATGTCGTCGATCTAACAGGCCGGTTCCGCTATCTGGTAATTGATACAAGCAATTGGGGGATTCAGAAAAAAGTTTTGATACCCATTGGCTGCTGCCGGCTCGACAATCGCACACGACGCGTTTATGCCCTAGGTATTCTTAACAAAAAGCACATAAAAGAATTACCAGAGTATGCGGATGGGGTAACCGTTGATTACAATTATGAAGAGTACCCAAATCAAGTCACACTCCCTCTAGAGAATCCCCCCAAATCTCAGGGCAATCAACCCACTCTTCCTCCCGAAAAAATAGATCGGCCTCCCTCTGTAACTCAATCAGCCGGAACATCAAACGTTTCACCTCTACGAAGAACGCCTGATTACCAATAAATCTCGCCATCAGACAGGGGAGATTGTGATTGGCAAGCGGGTTTAAGCCAAAATCGTTGAAGTTTCAGTGCCGGTTGAAAAAGAGCGAATTGTAATTGAAAGAACAACTCCAGCCGATTCCGCCCGCGTGATGCCGGCGCATGAACTTGCTTTCCGCGCGGGGAAGTTATCGGCATCAAAATTGATAAAGAAACCGCTGATATTCACAAAGAATTCTTTGTGCGAGAACAAGTCATCATTATTAAAAAGAAGTTGCTCGCCACACAGTAGACGCCACAGCAACCTTGCGGCGAGAAGAGTTAGAAGTTAATCGTGAAAGCTTGCGTGCCGGTGAAGAAAAACCACAAGTGCTTTAATACCTCCAAGCGGGCTGCGCTTTCAAGTAATCATATCTGCTGACTGAATTAAACTTAAATACTAAAATTAGCCTGATCTCATTCAAAAGACTGAGACACATAGCTTTTCATGATCCTACAAAGCGTCTAGCGTTTTGTGAGTTTAACTACTATAACCTGATCTGTTTATGAAATGTTGTGGGATTTCAGTTAGCTGGAATGCCTATTTTGTGGTGAAATCGATTAAATTTTTTTTAAATTGTGGTTTATATTTCTTAATATTTATCGTGCTACTTTAGGAGGATAGCTAACAATTCTTAATTTTTAACCTTTCTTACCTTAGGGAGATAACTAATTCTGGGTAGTTTCCTAAGATAGTAAGCGTAGATACAAAAGGAAAAAAAAGTTATGGCTCTTGTAAAACTAGAAGATTTTTACCCCAATTACAGAGACGAGATTTTTGGCGGCGATGATATTAAAGGTTTAGATGTCTACGCCGGCACCTCTGAAGAAAAGATTGGCACCGTCCATGATGCGTTAGTAGATGAGTCAGGACGCTTCCGCTATTTAGTTCTCGATACAGGTTTCTGGGTGTTTGGCAAGAAAGTGTTGCTACCTATCGGTTCTTGCCGCATTGATTATGATGCACGGCGAGTTTACGCCACCAATCTGCTGAACAAAGAACAAGCAGAAAGACTACCTGCTTACGACGAATTACAACCCATTGATTACGATCACGAAGAGCAAGTCAGAGACGTTTATCGCGCCCCCGCCACAACTGCCGGTGCGACTGCCGTTCAACCGACTGCCAACACCGCTGATCGCGACACCTATACCTATGATCGCGAACCGACTCTCTACAACATGAACGAGCGCGATCATTCAACCTTAAGACTCTACGAAGAACGCCTGATCGCCAACAAAACTCGTCAAAAAACTGGTGAAGTTACAGTTGGCAAGCGCATTGAAACCGAAACAGCACGCGCTTCTGTACCCATCGAAAAAGAGCGTGTGGTGATTGAGCGGACATCAGGGACAAGCGGCACTCCTGTTGCTCCTGGCGACGCTAACTTCCAAGCTGGAGAAGTCGCACGCTTGGAAGTTTACGAAGAAACACCAGACATTCACAAAGAAGCCTTTGTGCGGGAAGAAGTCGGTGTTCGTAAGGAAATTGCGCGTGAAACCATTGATGCTGAAGAAACCTTACGTCGTGAAGAGTTAGATGTTCACACGGAAGGCCGTCCGATAGTGGACACACGACCTGAAGATTCCACCAATCGCCGCATTTAAATAGCGCTTTCCCAGACATAGGGTAAGGCTGTTATTTAGCTGAACTCAGGAATTAACAACCGCGCAGGCGGAGCGCATTTTAGCTCTGCCTGTGCTTTTCAATAAAAACTAAGGAAACAAGAAAAATGGTAAATCAAGCTTCAGACAGCCGGTCTCAACAACCCCCAACCAATGCTCGACTTAAGAGTATGGTAGAAAAGCTGACAACTCAGTTAACGAATTTGGCTGTAAGAGACAATCAAGGACTATTGGTGGGGCAAATAAAAAATGTTGATCTCGCTCCCAGTGGCCAAATTAATTTAGTGGTTGTTGATCGCACGACTCAGCAAAGTTCTCGCTTGTTTCTGTTAAATAGCAAGCTTATCCAATATATTGATTATGCGAATAAATCAGTCTTTATAAACCTTACTCCCAATCAAATCGAACAACTACCTGAATATAGAACACTTCAGACACCACAAGTCACTCCTTCAGACCTTCCACCTAGACCCATTGATCGGGCACCAGAATCTTCTGAAACTGCACAACTTCACATGAAAACTCAAAGCACAAATGAATATTTAATGCATGAGTCTGACAGTTCACCAGAAGTTGTGGCAGAACACGAAATTCGCTTGCTAGAAGAGCGACTGGTTATTGATCGCAGCAGACAAAAAATTGGCGAAGTCATTGTTCGCAAAGAAGTTGAAACTCGGATAGTTGAGGTTCCCGTTCGACGTGAGAAACTCATTATTGAACAAGTTGGACCTGAACATAAACAACTCGCAGAAATTGATTTAGGGCAAGGAGAAGTGACCGGCGTCGAGTTGCTTGACGGCGCGGTTTCTGACGCTCACCCCGTTATAAAAGGTGAATTTAATTCTCCGGAAGTTGCCAGTAAAATTTTAAAAGCAATTGCCGACCGGCCTAATCACGGGTGCGCGAAAGTGCGAATAGAAATTGTGATGGAAGATGCAGAACTTCTGCCAACTTACCAGCAGTGGTTAACTCGCTATTCCGATAACGCTTAAACTTGCCCTCACCCTCACCTTTGCCGGCTCTGTTTAGCTCAACGATTCCAATCAGCGAATTAGCACTAGGCTGGCAATTGCAGGGAAGCGCAAGTTTTGCATTTTCTTCTGGCAAACTTGAATTTGGTTTGCCCACAGCGCCTAGTGAGCGGTTTCTTCCCTTCCTTAAGGGTGCGATTGCCTGTACCGAAAAACAAAAAACGCCCAACAACTGGGCGTATCCATCAGGGTGCATCTATGTTTTTAGTCTAACCCCTCAGGGGTGTAACCCAGCAGGCTTCGTCAAAAATTTACGTTAGTATGAAATCTTCGTAAATTACAAGCCGGCACAGGTTTATCGTAGCCAAGCCAAAAGCCGAAAATAAAAAACGCCCAAAACTGGGCGCGTCCATCAGGGTGCATCTACATGAATTCAATTTAGCATCTGGGGGGTATCACCCCTCACTTGCTTAACAAAACTTTACAATCAGGGGGGCAGATGAGGGATTCTCTGCATTTCTTCCA
Organism: Microcoleus sp. FACHB-672; assembly: GCF_014695725.1. Lineage (NCBI taxonomy): Bacteria > Bacillati > Cyanobacteriota > Cyanophyceae > Oscillatoriales > Microcoleaceae > Microcoleus > Microcoleus sp. FACHB-672. The sequence continues at coordinate 521,273 of NZ_JACJOU010000033.1, forward strand.
TTCTTCCCTAGCCCCTAGCCTCTCTGACTCGATAGCCAATATCGCGGCGGTAGTACCGACCTTCAAATTGAATGCCCTCCACAGCCGCGTAAGCACGGGCAAAGGCATCGTCAAAGGTTTCGCCCGTAGCAGTGACATTCAAAACCCGCCCGCCATCTGTTTGGACTTCATTGTTGTTGAGTCGAGTGCCGGCATGGAAAACCGTCGCGCCTTGGGCTTGCGCGCTATCAATGCCGGTAATCAAGTCACCTTTTTGGTAATTGCCAGGATAACCGCCTGCCGCCATCACCACACAGGCAGATGCCCCCGGCTTCCAGCGCACCGGCACCTGATCAAGTTGCTGCTTAGCGCACGCCAGCATCAAATCTTCCACCGGCGTCTCTAGCAGGGGCAAAATTACTTGGGTTTCCGGATCACCAAACCGGCAGTTAAATTCCAGCACCTTAATCTGGCCGGCATTTGTAATCATTAAGCCGGCATACAGCACCCCCCGGTAGTCAATTCCCCGTGCTTGCAGCGTCGCGATTGCCGGCTGCAAAACTTGCTGCTGAATTTGCTCCATTAATTCTGGCGTCACCAGGGGTGCCGGTGCATAGGCTCCCATACCGCCCGTATTTGGCCCCGTATCGCCCTCGCCAACCGCTTTATGATCTTGAGCCGGCAGCAAAGGAACCACGGTTTTGCCATCCGTCAGCGCCAAAACCGAAACCTCTTGTCCCGCCAAAAATTCTTCAATCACCAAACATTCGCCGGCAAGCCCAAACTGACCACTAAATGACTGCTCAATCGCCGCCTGAGCCTCCTCAATCGTCGCCGCAACCGTCACCCCCTTGCCGGCAGCCAGTCCATCTGCCTTCACCACAATCGGCGCTCCCCGCTCAGCGACGTAAGCAAAAGCCGCCTCGGTTTCCTCATCCGTAAACACCGCCGACTGTGCCGTAGGAATTCCAGCCTCCAGCATCAAATTCTTCGCCCAAGATTTGCTCGCCTCAATCTGAGCGCCGGCTTGGCAAGGGCCAAACACCGTCAAATTTTGCTGCTGAAGATAGTCAGTAATTCCCATTGCCAGGGGCAGTTCTGGGCCAATCACCACCAAGGAAACGTCATGTTCCAAAGCAGCGCGTTTAATTCCCTCAAAATCATCAACCGTCAAGGGCAAATTTATACAGCGATCCATCGTCGCCGTGCCCCCATTTCCCGGAACACAAACCACTTGCTGAACTTGCGATCCTTGCAGTAGTTTCCAAGCGAGAGCGTGTTCGCGCCCCCCATTGCCAACAATCAAAACCTTCACGTTAGTCCTCTGCCCGATCAATTTAAGCCGCCAAGCTTGCGCCGCAGGCCGTTGCACTCTATCATCCTATGCCATTGCTGATTTCTGCATACACTCCTAGTAACAGTTCTTTGGCGCTTCGTGTTTGGCTGCAATTTTTTATGAAAAAGTGATAAATTCTCCCAATCTCTCTCTGCCAATCTTTCATTCTCAAGCGCTACCCTGCACCTTCAATACAAAATGGTTTTAAGGTCTATGACTACAAGTATCGTGACTGGCGCTGCTGGTTTTATCGGCTCTCATCTTGCTGAAACCCTGCTGAATCGCGGTGAGCGGGTAATCGGAATCGATTGCTTCACCGATTACTATGACCCAACCTTAAAGCGCAAAAATATCGCTTACTTAGAAACTCACCCAAATTTTGAATTAATTGAAGGCGATATTCAAACATTGCCTTGGCCGGCACTGTTGTATGATGCCGAAGTCATTTACCATCAAGCAGCCCAAGCCGGTGTTCGTGCCAGTTGGGGTGAAGGTTTCCGCCTCTACACCGAGCGCAATATTAACGCCACACAAGTGATGCTAGAGGCGGCGAAGGACGCAAAACGCCTAAAACGGTTTGTATTTGCTTCGAGTTCTTCGGTGTATGGAAATGCGGAAACAATGCCAACCAGTGAAGCCGCTTGTCCTCAGCCGGTTTCCCCTTACGGCATTACCAAATTAGCCGCTGAACGTTTGTGCTGGCTATATTACAAAAACTTTGGTGTGCCCACTTGTGCCCTGCGTTACTTCACCGTTTATGGCCCCCGCCAGCGCCCAGATATGGCATTTCATAAATTTTTCAAAGCGGTTTTAGAAGGAGAAGCCATTGCCATTTATGGAGATGGCCGGCAAACGCGAGATTTTACCTTTGTCAGCGATGCCATTGCCGCGAATTTAGCCGCAGCCACCGCGCCGGCAGCCATTGGAGAAGTCTTCAATATCGGCGGCGGCAGTCGAGTTGCCTTAACAGAAATTATCGACACTATCGAACAAATTGTCGGTTGTCCAATTCGCCGAAATTATGCAGAATCAGCGATGGGCGATGCACGTCATACCAGCGCCGATGTCTCCAAAGCCCAGCAAATTCTTAACTATCAACCAAAAGTCTCCTTGTTTGAAGGTTTAACCCACGAATGGCAGTGGATTCAAGGATTGTACACATACTGCTCACATCCTTAAAAAACGCACAGCAACGCAGATAATTTTGGATTCTATCTGCGTTGCTGTGCGTATATCTATGCCTATGCCTACGGCACGCTGCGCTATCATCTGCGGTTAAAAAATTAATTAAAATTCCATTTCATCTCATAGCGAAAGCAGCCGATCCCCGGCTTCGATGTCCTAAAATAGGCGAATTTTAGAAAGGTTAATTACGCACCTATGGGGCAAATTTATGTGAAAAAAGCAAGGAGAGAACAGGCAAAAATCAGAATTAAAAATTTTTAATTTTGCCTTTTTCTCTGCGCTTATACGCCCTAAAATAGCTCAATTATCGTTGACATTTCTGGGTGCTAACCTACCAGTGAGCTTGAGGGCCGGCCCAAACATTACTAACAGTGCGGCCAAAAATTACGGGTTGATCGTCCTTCGCCGACACCGTTTCACCGCTGATATCCACCGCCCACAAAGGCCACTGTAGACTTCCCATATTACCGGCACGAAATAGCGCTCGATTGGGGTAGGTTTGACTCCAGCCTAATAAAACGGCATTCGTGTAATTAATTTGGCTAGGTGCAAGGGTGCTGATGCGATTGAGATGCCGGTCCCAAACCACCGCGTAGTCGGAAGCATCAGAGGTGCTAAACATCGCCTCAAATTCCCGCGCCAGAATGCGATCACCGGCAGGCGACCAAGCAATTGGAATTAAAATCGCCACACTTCCCGGCAAATCTGCTCCATCACTATCAGAAAATGGATGAGCAGCCAAGGGAGAATCAGCCATAATCGTGTGCAAATCTCCTGTTTGCAGATTTTCTACAAACATCACACTGCTAACATGACTGCGAAACAGTTCGGGCTGTACTTGCATTTGGATGCGACTATAAGCCGCATACTTTCCATCAGGAGAAATGAGTGATTGCGTACGGTAGTAGCGCAGCCCAAACCCAAGTGTCTTACTCACCTCGGCGTGTGTTGTTAATATCCACGTCCAAGGAACAGGATGAGGACTATTGAGGGGATCAAGCTGCACGGGTGATTGAGTCATAGTCGTAGCCGCGGCAGGGACTTCTTTTATTTCCGTTGTTTCGGAAGGTAAGATCGTTGCTCCCGCAGCCCCATCTAGGGTCGATACGCTTACAGCCACCACCGGCAAAGTCATCAGCAAAATAGTTAGAAATCGGCTAGCTCGTTTTTGGAACCAGCCAGATGGGACTATGCGGTTAAACATTTAGCTAGGTTTATATAGGGCGTCGGTGGTGTGAGGAGCAACGCCAAGGAGGGCATCCTTTATTTCTACCTATCTTTAATAAGGTTATCCGGTCTGAGCCGATTGTTAATAAAACTGTTAAGATACTTAACTTTTAAGGGTTTCAAGCTTCCAGTTTTTCTTTTTTGATGGGAATTTTTTAGGCAAAAAAGTGATTCCAATCTTGACAGTGATCGTAAATATCCTGTCTGCCAACCCAAATTTTTGAGTGTAGTGTTTAGAAAAAAGACCTGAGTTTAAAGCGTAAGCCAGGGTTTTGTAATACACTCGCAGCTTTTGGCTGGAGTGCGCCGGTTTTTAAGAGCCGGTAATAGGATTGAGGAGAGATGGGATCGGTTTCCTAGGTAATTGGTATTAAATCTCTACAACTACAATAACGGCGGCACAACAGAGAAAATCAAATCAATAACTCATACCCAATCCCGTTATAATCGGGTTCAGAGAAAGCCAAAAAATATTGCGTTCTTCCACAAGAGAGGAGAGAGGAGCGCAAAAATCTCATGGCATCGCGCTTTGGCACAATTACACTAATGATTGTTCCTGAAGAAGTTGAATAGATTTTTACATAACCTCCCCAACATGGGAGCTATATGTAAACAGTTCACTAAGCCACTGATTGAGACTATGCATCCTCATCTACATCGCCTTAGCATTATTACTGCAACCTTGCTCATCTCTTTGAGTTGTCCGTTACCAGTGGTGAGGAATACTTGGGGAAGTGGTGCTGCATTGGCACAGGCGCAGACAAGAGAACAACGCCGAGATGAGGCATTGCGACTGAATCAAGTAGGTCTTCAGCAGTTAAATCAAGGTCAGTTTCGAGAAGCTTTGGAGACGTTTCAAAGAGTTTTAGTGATTGTCAGAGAAATTGGGGAGCGCCAAGGTGAAGGTGCAACGCTCAACAATATTGGGGAAGTTCACCGCAACCTAGGACAGTACCCCAAAGCCTTGGAGTATTATCAACAAGCCTTAGCCATTGCCAAAGAAATTGGTAATAAGGCAGTGGAAGGTACGACACTCAGCAATATTGGGTCAGTTTACGACAACCTAGGACAGTACCCCAAAGCCTTGGAGTATTATCAACAAGCCTTAGCTATTCACCAAGAAATTGATAATAAGGCAGGGGAAGGTAGAACGCTCAACAATATTGGGTCAGTTTACGACAACCTAGGACAGTACCCCAAAGCCTTGGAGTATTATCAACAAGCCTTAGCCATTGCCAGAGAAATTGGTAATAAGGCAACAGAAGGTGCAACGCTCAACAATATTGGTGCAGTTCACCGCAACCTAGGACAGTATCCTAAAGCCTTGGAGTATTATCAACAATCTTTAGCTATTCGCAAAGAAATTGGTAACAAGGCAGGGGAAGGTACGACGCTCAACAATATTGGGGAAGTTCACCGCAACCTAGGACAGTATCCTAAAGCCTTGGAGTATTATCAACAATCTTTAGCTATTCGCAAAGCTATTGGTGACAAGGCAGGGGAGGGTACGACGCTCAACAATATTGGGTCACTTTACGACAGCCTAGGACAGATACACATCAACACTTGGCGGCTCTCTGACAGAAGGACGCTCAACAATATTGGGTCACTTTACGACAGCCTAGGACAGTACCCTAAAGCCTTGGAGTCTTATCAACAAGCCTTAGCCATTGCCAGAGAAATTGGTGACAAGGCAGGGGAGGGTACGACGCTCAACAATATTGGGTTAGTTTACGACAGCCTAGGACAGTACCCCCAAGCCTTGGAGTCTTATCAACAAGCCTTAGCCATTCACCAAGAAATTGGTGACAAGGCAGGGGAGGGTACGACGCTCAACAATATTGGGGAAGTTCACCGCAACCTAGGACAGTACCCTAAAGCCTTGGAGTCTTATCAACAAGCTTTAGCGATTCACCAAGAAATTGGTAACAAGGCAGTAGAAGGTATAACGCTCAACAATATTGGATTTGTTTACAATATTCAAGATAAATATTCCCAAGCCGAAACCACCTTATTGGCAGCGATTGAGGTTTGGGAATCTCTCCGAGCGCGAGACTTAAAAGATGACCAAAAAATTTCTATTTTTGAACAGCAAGCTACTACCTACCGCTTTCTGCAACAAGCCTTAGTTGCACAGAATAAATTTGAAGAAGCACTCTTAATTGCTGAACGCAGTCGCGGTCGTGCTTTAGTTGAGTTATTAGACTCCAAGCTCTCACAAAACCCCAACAATCAACCCACTATCAAATCCCCAACTCTTCCAGAAATTCAGCAAATTGCTTCCCAGCAAAATGCTACCCTTGTTCAATACTCAGTTATTGATGAACCATACCAAATTCAAGGAAAACAAGAATGGCAATCAAAACTCTACATTTGGGTCATTAAACCCACAGGTGAAATTGCCTACAAGCAAGTAGACCTGAAAAAATTATTAAACACCTCCCTACAAGACCTCGTTACCACCAGCCGTGATGCGATAGGTGTCAGGGGTCTCGGTATTGTTGATGCAACTGTTGTTAATCCCCAACCTGACAACTCAACCGAGAAGTTACAGCAACTCCACAAAATCCTCATCACACCTATTGCCGAATTACTCCCAAAAAACCCTGATGAGCGAGTCATCTTCATCCCGCAAGAATCGCTGTTTCTCGTCCCCTTCCCCGCACTGCAAGACGAGCAAGGCAAATACTTAATTGAAAAACATACCATCCTCACCGCACCGGCTATTCAAGTTTTAGACTTAACCCACAAGCAGAAGCACAGTGCTCAAAGGTCAGTCAAAGATGTGCTAGTTGTGGGCAATCCTACCATGCCCAAAATTAAAATTGGAGAAGTAGTTACAACCTTAAACCCTCTCCCTGGTGCGGAAAGGGAAGCGATTCAAATTGCCAAACTCTTCAACACCGAAGCACTCATCGGTAGCAAAGCCACCAAAACAATGGTGATGGAGAAAATGCAACAAGCACGCATCATTCATCTGGCTACTCACGGCTTACTGGATGATTTTAAAGGATTCGGTGTACCGGGAGCCATTGCGCTTGCGCCTGCCGGCAAACCTGATGATGTGATCGATGGTTTACTCACTGCCGGCGAAATATTTGACATGAAACTGCAAGCTGATTTAGTTGTTCTCAGCGCCTGCGACACCGGACGCGGTGACATTAAAGGCGATGGTGTAGTTGGCTTATCTCGCTCTTTAATTGCTGCGGGAGTTCCGAGCGTCCTGGTATCGCTGTGGGCAGTTAATGATGATTCTACTGCCTTTTTAATGAATGAATTTTATCGCTATCTGCAACAAAATCCTGACAAAGCTGTTGCTCTACGTCAAGCCATGCTCACCACAATGAAAGAATATCCCAATCCTAAACAATGGGCGGCATTTACGCTGATCGGTGAGGCAAATTGAAGATTTATAAATATATCAATTAATAGCCATACCTAGCAATTTATACCACAATTATCTCAAAGCAAAAATCAGCTTTTCAAGACTTTCCATTGTCTTGCCCCGGCCTTCATTAAAAAGGAGTTACTTCTCTCATTAAAATTTATGTATGTGCCTTTTGATGCATTTTTAACTCCAAATTTGCTAAATTACTGCCGACTTGCTCTCTGAGCTACTTTTAACCCCAAGCTAATGTATCCCTCCCTGACTCTAATCGCAATTCAGAGAGCCGGCAGTCTGCAAAGTTTATACTCAATAAACTTTCAAGTCGCTAATCAATTTTTATCTCAATTATCATGCCTTTAATTTCGGAACTGGGGTAGGAGTCGATATAAGATTTTGCAAGTAGCTTCAACGCTTCAGCGTAGCTAAATGCTGCTGCTAGTTGCTTCCAAGTCGGTGAGCCTTTTAATTTAATTCCGTGCTCTTTAGCAGCCCGCCGGCAGCCATTATAAGAGCCGTAGAGTTTTAGCAGTTCGTCTTTTTCAGTCAGTGCAGGGGCTGCCGACAGCGCGGGAAGTGGAGTTTTTAAATCGGGCGTTTCCTGAACAATTTGCCGCTCCAATTCATTCACAGCAACTTTGGCAACCGTGAAAATGGTTGCCGCATTTTCCAGTTCTTTCTGCTGATTTTCCTTAAGCTGTTCTAGTAAGTCATTAATTCGCTTTCTACCCATGTTTAATCACCTAATAATGAGCGATTTACAGATGCGGGATCAGTATGCATTTGTGGCCGCTCTTTGCGGTCATCCTCAATGCTGGTTTGTGAGGGTAGCTGGGGTAGAGGAGCCGGCTTAATTGTTTCAGGTGGGTTTTCTTCCTTCCACCACGAAACGATTGCGCCAACGGCTCGAAGGAACTTGAAAAATCGGCCTGGAAGGGTCACAAAATCCCACTGTGTCTGAGATTCGCTCTGAACATCAGACACCTCATCAAACACCTGCGTAAGTTCATTCAAATGACTCGACATCTTGCCCATTTCTTGCTCTAGTTGAGAAACAATGAACTGGTTATTGTCAGCTAATTGGTGTTTTTCTAAAGCGAGTTGGTTAATAAACCCATGTAAGCGCTCAACATCAGCTTTGAGGGTGAGCGCAGACTGTTTGTGTTCTTGATTCCGGCGAAGTAATTGAGCGCGGCTGCGGTTGCTGAAAACCAAGGACGCTCTCATTTCCTCGTAAACTTGTCGGGCTTCATCGCTACTAACTTTTTCGATTGTTTTGGGAAAATCGGCGGCTGAGCGAAATCGGGCTGCTGGTTGTTCCGGATTTTTGGGCATGGTAATTGATTGATTTTTAAGTATATAAAAGCTTGTCATTGCTAGATTCAAGCTAACAAGCTAAACATCCCACGTTGCACAGGATTGTTCCATTTAGAGTATTGTCACTAAGCCATGCGGCGATCAAGCTGACTCAGGCGGTGCCGGCAAAGATCGCTTCAAACCATCTCTGGCAGGCGGAATTTGTTGATGCCGGCATAGGGAAGAGGCAGGGAAATGGCAATACAAGCATCGCGGATTTTGCTTAATATTCCCCGGATACCCGCTAAACTACCAGCAGTATGAGAATTGTCATTAGCCGGCTGCAATGGGGCAAGGAACCTGCTCAGAAAAGTTTCAGCCAACGTAACAATTTTTTTGTTATTAAACTTTGAGAGAGCAAAAGCGTCCTCGCTCTTGTCTAAATCAACAGAGTTAAACTTAAGATAATTTTAATAATTAACGATTATTTTAACAATACGAACCTTTTCAAATCTCTACTATCAAAAATTGAATGATTTTCTATAACCCGCCTAAATCGGTTGTCAGATTTCTAGCGGGCAATATGCCCGCACACCAAGCTTTTGGGGGTGATGATCATTAATCAATCACAAAGTAGGGCTATATTCAGGCGATAGAAATGTTTTTTACCGCCCAATTATTTGTGATTTGACAAAAGTGTAGCTTGCTACAGCTAGCGTAATTCTTCAATTTCACGCAGTAACGCTTCGTCAGAATAAGATTTTTCCCACTCACCTTGAAGCTCAAGCCGCACTGATTGAGAACCCCCACTCGGCGTACAGACAACCCAGTAGACATCGTCTTTTCCTTTTACTTGAGCTGCGGCGCGGTTTTCTGACTCATCTGACAAACCCGAAAACGCCTGAACGCACGTCCAAGTGACGCCTTTAGTGTCTGTAATTTCTCGCGGCATGGCGATTCTCCCTTCTGGTCACATCTTTACACCTTAACTATTTTCGCGCGTTGTTACACCCATAGCGCACTCCGCAAGGGTGATCCAAGTAACTCAACACTGGCATCTCTAAGTATTTCAAAACCTGGGAATTTAGCGGCGTATCACTTTACTGTTGCATCTTCCCCATCGCCCTCATCCCTATGGGTGAACTCACCGGAGGATTGTCAAACCCTCCAAACTGATGACTGCTTGGGCGATGGTGACGGGGGGTGTTGCCCCCTAATCTAGGAAGTGTAGAGATTCAACCCACCCAAACAACTATGCAACTCACTGATAAGCAACTTTCTTCTACCCAAGCTACCGCTCAACTGAACAAGCCTCTCCTGGTACTCGGATCAAAAGGCGACGCCGTTATAGAACTGCAAAAGCTCCTTAATCACTGGGGTTACTGCCCTGTGGTTGATGGGAGCTTTGGGCCGGCAACCTTAGAATTTGTGAAAGCCTTTCAGCGTCGCGTCTTCCTCCAACCCGATGGCATTGTTGGGAATTTAACCTGGCAAGCGCTTTACACCGGCGCTCCTATTAATATGCCGGTTTTACAACGGGGAAGCAAAGGTCAAGCAGTCATGACAGTTCAGGAAACCCTGCAAATTATTGGCCAATACACGGGCCTGATTGACGGTGATTTTGGCCCCATGACTGACAGCGCCGTTCGCAATTTCCAAGCAAATGCCGGTTTAGTCGCTGATGGCATTGTTGGTTCAAGGACGTGGTATGCCTTGAGCAAAGTTTTCGCACCAATCGGGTGCTAAATAGCCAGCTATCGAACTTCAGCAGGGGTGAACAACCTCCCTGCTGAGGCTCGTTGGGCTTTACCGTTAGCAGCTAAGAAAACTATCTCAATTTCCTGTAATTTGTGAATCATCATTATTCGTAAAAGCTTGGAATGCCGGCATCTTGCTTGCTAAGAATATGACAACCGATTTAGTAGGATTGCTAGAGTTTAAAATGCCAGCTTAGTGTTGGTCAGCTTACCAAGTAACGCGATCTCGTAACTTCTCTAACATTTTTGGGCCGACTCCTGGCACGCGATCTAAATCTTCAACCGATGTAAAGGGTTTTTGCTGCCGCGCCGCGACGATCTGCTGAGCTAATTTTGGCCCCACTCCTGGCAGTGCCTCTAATTCTTGCTGAGTGGCGGTGTTGAGATTGATTCGCTGTTCAGTTTGAGTCTTGTCTTGCCGGCTAATAGCCGGTGGAGAACCCAAAGGAACCGGCTTACCTTTTGAAGAATTTTGGGAGGCTACAGCCGGCACACACTGTTGCTGTAGCGCCTGCACTCTTCGCTGAATCATCACCGGCACCCCCAATTGAGCACCCGTATAAAGGCGTTCAAATTCCCGCTTAAAATGGGCGGCAACTGCCGGACTTTGAACCACCAACACCGTTTCATCGTTGCCGGTGTTCGCCACATCACTCCAATTATGCGAGCCGGCTATTGTCGTTTTATCATCCACAACAGCAAATTTGTGATGCAACAAATCTCCAGGCGGCAGCATGGGCACCCCGACCGTTGTAATGGGATTTTGCCAGGGCCGATTGTTGGGTTCATATTTGCAATTGTCACCCAGAGCCACCCCCATCATATCCAATCCCTCGCTATAACTTCTATAAGCAAAACTCGAATCAATTAACGCTCGAACTTCGACGCCTTGCTGATGGGAAGCTTCAATAATATTGGCAAGTTGCTGTTCAGAAAATACAAACAAAGCCAGATTAATCGATTGACTTGCCGCACCTAATGTTTGGCCGATAAATCCATTAGGACTTTGGTTCCAAGTGACGCTTTTAGAGACGGGAGAAAATTGCACCGTAACAGCAGTTTGACCTAATTGAACTTGTCGGGCCGGTCGAAACGGTTTTTTCACCCCAAATTTACTATCTAATTTACCTGCCGGCCCATCGCCCCACATCAAATTAAATTCTTGAGTAAATAAAGCAGCCACCTCAGAACTATCAATTTTTAGTAAATTATTAGCATTGCCTCGACTATCAGCCGATTTAAAATCCCCATGAATATCACTACTCGTAAAATTCGCTGAAGTAAGAATGACTGCTGCACCATCAACGATCACAAATTTGTGATGCATCAGATTGCTGCCTTTCGATCCGTCGGCTGTATCATCAATGATCGCGACGCCGGCATCACGTAATACAACTAAAGCATCTCTTTGTTTAATTTCATCTGGACTTAGCTCATTATCGCCGTTGATATCTACTAAACGCCGAAATTCGCTGTAGCGATCACTCTCTCGTTCCGACAGTTCTTTAACTTCCGCAGGTTTGAACGTACTCCAAGGCCGGCTGTAGGTATTTTCCAGAATTAATCTCACCTTCACCCCAGCTTTGTGGCGTTCAACAATCGCTTTTGCAATTTCAGGTAAGCGCAACTCCTGAACCGCAACATCCAGCGTCAAACGGGCACTGGCAATGGTATCAACAATTAACCCTTCTAAATCATCACCCGCACGTTGGTAATGCCGGTAAGGCTCAGTATACTCAGCCGTTTGAGAGTGATTGAAATAGACCTGAACAAAAGCATCTTGCGGCAGAGGTGCCAGTCGCTGCGGTTGGGGCTGCCGATCTTTACAAGCAGCGAGAGTCAGTGCCAGCACCAAGGCATAGCTTAAATGCCGATGAGTTGGGGAAAATATCCGCACAGGCCGTATTGATTTTAGATTGAGATTTTCCAAAAAGTAAAACTCATAAACTTTATAATATGATGAGCTTTCACTTTTTGGGGAAATTTATTTAACGAAATTATTAATCAACCGAATTTTCTATCAGACAATCATCGGTTAGCACTGGCAACGAATTTTTAAATAATAGCGTTAACAAAATAGCCGCAATCTGCCAACCAGAAGGCTTTTACTAGGCTTCACAAAAGTTCGTGATTCCCACTTCCCCACACCCAACGAAAAAGATTTTTCAACATAACAGCGATTGAAAAGTTAAAGTAAGATCAAACTTATGAAGTATGAACTCTCAGCGATGGGGCAGATTGCACGTCTTGTCCAGCTGTCTTGATGACCCCAAGTGTCTTTAGAGCAGCGGCAATTTTACAGGTGTGTGGGTCTGAACCAACACCACTGTTTTATGCCAAGAAGAAAGAAGACATTTCTGTGTGGACATCAGGGGTATGGTCAAGTGTGTCATCGGTGCGCCCAAGTACGGACGGCACGGGAAAAACATGACCGAGCACGTGCGGAAAAACAAGAAAGAAAACAGGAGTGGGAGGCGTCATTTGCCGAAGATCCCATCGATCTGAGAAACCTGCCTGACCATGTGGTGGTTAAGGCACGCGCTATCATCGCCGGCTTGATGACCTGCCGAAATTATAGAGAATTTGGGGGCAAGCGCCTGCGCCATGATCGCTTCATCATCAGTATCCCTGTAACCCGCAACTACCGGATGTTATGCCGAGACTGCGGGACTTTTTTGGTTCCCGAAAAAGTGCTTTCTCACGAAGAGTACAACGTCTGTAAGCCGGGAAGGTAGGGGAATTGGGGATGGGGCAAGGCTGCGCCAACCTAAAGGTATGGGCATCGGGCACTAAGAACTCAGCACTCACACCGGCTGCCTCTGATTTATTGAGAAAGTAGCCTCACCGGCTCTAGCAGCTATATGCTGAAAAAGAGGCAGTCTGCAGCCCTCGCATTCTATCGCGCTTAGAAATCATGCAAATTTATTTGGATTACAGCGCCACCACCCCGCCGCGCCCAGAGGCGATCGTCGCGATGCAAAATGCCCTGACTCAGCAGTGGGGCAATCCTTCCAGCATCCACGAGTGGGGGCAAAGAGCCGCAACAGTGGTGGAGATGGCCAGAAGCCAAGTGGCCGGCCTGCTGAATGCGCCTTCCCCAGATTCAATCATTTTTACTTCTGGCGGCACAGAGGCCAACAATTTGGCGATTTTGGGGGTTGCCAGACGCTACAAAACGCCTCAACATCTGATTATTTCCAGCGTAGAGCATTCAGCGGTGACGGCACCGGCAGCTTTATTAGAGCAGTCGGGGTGGCAAGTGACCCGACTGCCGGTGGATGCTCAAGGACGCATCGATCCGAGCGATTTAAAAGATGCTCTGCGACCGAATACTGTTTTGGTGTCCGTGATCTATGGGCAAAGCGAAGTGGGAACGCTGCAACCGATTCAGGTGCTAGGCGATATCACCCGCGCTCACGGGGCGCTGTTTCACACCGATGCGGTTCAGGTTGCCGGTCGCCTGCCGATGGATGTGAAACAATTGCCGGTAGATCTACTATCGCTTTCCAGCCATAAAATTTATGGCCCTCAAGGAGCCGGTGCGCTTTATGTCCGCGCCGGCGTTGAGTTAGTGCCGTTACTAAGCGGGGGCGGCCAAGAATTTATGCTGCGCTCTGGAACCCAAGCAGTGCCGGCTATTGCGGGATTTGGCATAGCGGCTGAGCTGGCGCAGCAAGAAATGACGGCGGAGATTCCCCGGCTAATCCAGTTGCGTGATCGCTTGTTTGACCAAATGGCGGGGACTGCCGGCCTTGTGCCCACCGGCCACCGTTGGCACCGGCTACCCCACCACGTTAGTTTTTGCCTCACCAACACTTGCACCTCAGAACCGATCACCGGCAGAACGCTTGTTCGCCAGATGAACATGGCCGGCATTGCCATCAGTTCTGGCTCGGCTTGTAGCAGCGGCAAACTCAACCCCAGCCCTGTCCTGCTAGCAATGGGATACAGCGAGCCGGCTGCCACCGCTGCCATCCGCCTCACCCTAGGACGAGAGACAACAGAAGCAGATGTGGACTGGACGGCAATGGCACTTAAGCAAGTTCTGGAACGGCTGATGCCAGTAAAATTGGCTGTTAGCTGTTAGGCATCACTCCTAACCAATCAACCCCAACATTAAATAGATTAAGATGGCTGCAATTCCCAAGGATTTAGATGAAGCGATCGCCCAAGCGCAAGCCGCGACGAAAGCCGCAATCGCTGATGGCCTCCGCCGGCTGCAAGTTGAAATCGTGATTCCCGAACTTAAAGTCCAGCCCATTGCTGAAAAATTTATCCCGGCGCTGACAGAAGATTATGGTGAGCATCTGAAAGTTTATTTCCCTGATGCCGGTGCCGCCGCCCTAGCCCGTCGGGACTGGGGAGAGACGCCTTTTGTCGTTCGCGGCATGAGCGAAATGAAAGGGCAAATACAACCCGATGACGAAGCGTTCCTGTTTGTGGAGCCTTCCTCGGTCGAGGTGAACGAACTTGAGAAAATGTGCCTAGAAGCCGGTGATCGCCCGGTTGTGCTGTTGCTGCCTCGGATGGAAAATATAGCAGTGATCGGCATTGGTGTTGCGGGGCGCAACCTCAGAGAGCGTTTCCTCAACTCGCTGGAGTCTTGTTATTACATTAGACCCCTAGACGGAGCCACCCTATTCCGCTGTTATCCTTCCCCTTGGCAGGTTTGGCTGGAAGTCGGTGAGACTTTCGAGCTGGTTTCTGAGACAGCCACCAAGCCAATGGGAGATGCCTTAGAGCAAATTCTGGCCAAAGCTACTGGCTCACCAGACTCGCCAGAACAACCACCCCAACCAAAACGTCAAGATTTTCTCTCAACACTTAAGAGTTTTATGCGTGCCCTCACACAGTAGGGAAGCCTACAATTAAATTAAGCTCCAGTTATCGGTTGCGGATTTACTTAGCTGGGGACTGTAGCGTTACCCCGAAGCGCTACCCCCTATTTTTAGCCAGAGACTTTTTTAAATGAGCGAAATAACTCACCGACGCATTTTTATTGGCGATGTACATGGCCATTACGATGGTCTAATGGTTCTGTTGGATGCAATTGCCCCTGGAGCAGACGATCAGGTTTATTTCGTGGGTGATTTGATTGATCGCGGGCCTCAAAGCGCTGATGTTGTGGAGTTTGTGCGACAAAGCGGCTATAAATGCGTTTTGGGCAACCACGAGCAACTGTTACTCGATTCTTTCCCCAATGGACGCCAGAACAATCCGGCTCTGGCGGCATGGCTCTATAGTGGGGGGCGGGCGACGCTGGCAAGTTATGGAAAAGCCGGCATTCCAATGGCTCATTTGGAATGGATGCGGACACTGCCAATTTACCTAGACTTGGGCGATATCTGGTTAGTGCATGCCGGCCTTGCTCCCAATCTCCCTTTGGAAAAACAAACGCCTGAGGACTTTTGCTGGATACGCGATGAATTCCACCGCAGCACTAAACCTTACTTTCCCGATAAACTGATCATCACCGGCCACACGATTACGTTTACCTTACCGGGCGTAGCTGCCGGCGAACTGGCTCAAGGGCCGGGATGGCTCGATATCGACACCGGCGCTTATCATCCCATCAGTGGTTGGTTAACCGGCGTTGACATCACCCATCGAAAAGTTTATCAAGTCAATGTGTTTCAGTACAGTGTCCGCACGTTACCTCTGGATGAAGCGATCACACAGATTCAACCAGAACGGGTACTGATGAAGTGAAACGTTAAGTTCAGTATTTGAATTAAATTGAATATTGCTTGGGATGGCGCGATATCAACGAAGCACGCGCCCAGAGAGATTGACGAAATTTTTGACCCTCTGGACGCGGTTCTGATTGGTGTGGCTGCGGTTTTAACCGGCAACTCCACTTATAATAGCTGCTGAATTTTGGCTTTGTAGGCTGCACTGTCTTGGCCATCTCCCACGCTCGCTTGAGCCGGGTCAACAGTTTGTCGAATGGCCTCGATCCGATCTTCAGTTGCTGGGTGAGAGCTTAAAAAAGTGGGTGCTGAGCGACCTTTACCTAGCAGTTTTTGAAAAAAGCCGATCATGCCAGATTGAGCGTAGCCGGCCCCTTTTAATGCCATCAAACCTGTTTTATCGGCTTCATATTCATAATTTCGGCTTCTAGGCAGCCGCAGGGCGACTTGCACCCCAAGTCTCACGGCTGTGTTTCGATCCATACCGGCAGCGGAGGCCAATCCTTGCTCAATTGAGGCTTTTCTGATGCCCTTCAGGACGTGCTTGCCTGAAATATGACCAATTTCATGGGCCATGACGCTCGCAAGTTGGGATTCGTTGTCTGCTGCTTTAATCAAGCCGGTGTTGATATAAACAAAACCCCCCACCGTCGCAAAGGCATTGATGTTATCGTCTGTAACGACTTGAAAGGTATAGGGAATATTAGGCCGGTCGCTCTGAGCAGCCAAGCGCTGACCAATTTGGTCAATGTACTTATTCAGTTCCGCGTTTCGGCTGATCTTAACCTCACGACGCAGCTGCTTGTTTATCTGCCCTCCAAATTCAACTTCTTTTTCATCAGACATATTGGCAATCTGAATTCCCTGAATTACCTGAATTCCGCCGCGAAATATGTCTCCGATGGAAATCGCCTGGCTGGGGTAAGAGGAACCCACAGTCACGCTGATAGCGACGACGACAGACAGCAACGCATAGAACCAGCGCCGATGGGAAGAACGGGAAATCAAAGACAAAGGATTAAACATACTAGCTGTGTGAGGAAACTCTATATCAACAACAGTTCTTTTAGGATCGACTGATAAAATCTAGTTTAGTGTTCCCTACCACACAGTGGTTCTATCGGGCAAGCTTCTGGAGATAAAACTGTCGGCCAACTTTAAAAGTCACCTGAAGTAGAGCGCCGGCAGTGGTAATCTCTGTGTTAGTTTAGACAACTGTGACTGTTTGGTCAGGACAATTCTCTATGAAGCTTTTAGATTCTCAA
This sequence comes from Microcoleus sp. FACHB-672, assembly GCF_014695725.1. Classification (NCBI taxonomy): domain Bacteria; kingdom Bacillati; phylum Cyanobacteriota; class Cyanophyceae; order Oscillatoriales; family Microcoleaceae; genus Microcoleus; species Microcoleus sp. FACHB-672. The sequence goes on from NZ_JACJOU010000033.1 coordinate 538,393, forward strand.
GGGCGCTTATTCGGTAAAATTAGCATCCTCGATGTGGGGGCTGCACTGGTGATTCTGCTGGTAGTTGTGGGGATTTTCTTCTTTCCTGGCACCTCTGGTTCTGTGGCTCAAGTCAATGTCCCCACCAAACCTATTGAGGTTGATTTGATTGTCCGAGGTCTGAGTGTGCGCGATCCCAAAGCTTTGATCCAAGAGTTTCAAAAAACGAACACGACAAATGTGATTATTCGCAATCAGCCTTACGGTAAGATTGATATTAAATCAGTACAACTTCTAGACAAAATGTTGGCAGTTCCCCAACCCGATGGCTCGGTCAAGCCAAAACCCGATCCAAGAGTTGAGGAGAATTACAGCAGCAATCTGCTGATTACACTGACTGGCAAAGCTCAAATTACTGAAACTGGGCCGGTATTGGGTAATAGTAAACTGAAAATTGGAACGCCGGTTGAACTTGAAGGTTTTACCTATAATTTCAATTCCAGCGTGATTGATGTGCGAGTGCTAGACAAATAGCAGGACGAGCAAATATATCAGTCAGGGGAAAGCGGTTATGCTGCATGAGTTGCCGGCAACGATCTTCTTAGGGTTCTGCTAACTTTGACTGCACTCACCAACCGGCAGCCAAGTCCATGCTTCAAGATCCTGCAATTCGCAATCCCATCGCTATCACTTTTGGCGCGATTGCCGGTGCCCTCAGTCGCTATTACTTGACTTTGTGGTTTGCACAGCGCTTCGGCACCGGCTTTCCCTACGGCACCTTTTTTATCAATCTCACCGGCTGTTTTGGCATGGGCTTGTTTATTACCCTAGCTTTAGAACGGCTGACAACCATTCCCCCAGAAGTGCGGTTGTTAGTTACTACCGGCTTCTTGGGGGCTTACACAACTTTCTCCACCTATGGGTTAGAGAGCGTTGTCTTATTACGCAATCAGCACTTTCTCACAGCCGGCTTTTATTGGATAGGCAGTGCTTTTCTAGGACTCATCTGTGTTCAATTGGGCGTTTTTCTAGGCCGGTTGGGGAAATAATGCAGAATTTTCAGCGGTTATTTGTCTTCAATCGCTTACTCTGCAGAAGGCAATGAGCGAATACTACTGTTCTCCCGGTGGACGCTGAGATTTCACCCGATTAATTTCCCGTTGCAATTCCTCAACCTGCCGGCGCAATACATCCACATCATTATCATTGCTGGATGCCTCTGATTGCACCTCAACCGATCCCTCCGCACTTGCACGGCGATAGTTGCCGGCACGAATTTGACGGTAATCTTCTGATTTTGACCATTCTTGCAAATAGTGAACTCGCTCAACCGTGAAAGGATGGCTGAGAAACACATTTTGAGCAATGTTATTATAAAGCAAAAATTTATACACTTGATTCAAACTGTCTTGGTCGAGTTGCTGATACCTTTCTGCTTGACGAAGAAACTCCTCTAAACTGCACTCGTTACTGTGCCGAACACTGCCGCCGGCAAGTTTCATCATCGCCAGCATCACCGGATTCAAATCATCCGTAACCAAAAAAGCCGCTCGATCCGCAGACAATTCAGCTTTTCGCATCCATTCATAAAATGCTAAAATCAACCCCCTACTTACTATATTGCCGATTCCAAACGTCAAATCTCCAATAAAAAAAGCAACTTCCATTGCCCACCGCGCCATTTGAATTAAGGTCGTGTGACCGCATTTAATATGCCCTAATTCATGAGCTATTACAGTCCGAATTTCCTCATCGCTCAGTAAGTCTAAAAGCCCAGAATTTAAAATTACAGAAGGCTGTTCTTGCCCAATTGCATGAGCGTTAGCCTGGGGATTTTGAGCGATAAATAATGAAGGTTCAGGGTAAATATCTAAATCCCGCACGCATTCCCGGAATATATTATAGAGGCTAGCATACTGGCGGGGTCCCACTTGAATGCTATTGCCCATTAAAAAAACGAACTGGGGGCGCTCATAAACAAATTCTACAAATTTGCGGGCCACCATATCAAAGCCAGGTAAACTGCGTAAAGCTTGCTCAGCTTCGCGATCAAGGGGATGACGAAAGGCTTCGCTAGAGATTCCAGGGTAAGAAGGCATAATAAGGGTTTTCGCGACCGATGGGGTTCAATATAAATACTAATATATTGGCAAATGCAAGAAGCACCCAACAACTATCAATACTTCTCCTGAGAAGATAGCACCAGGGAATGGCTGTCTTCCAAAAAAATCCTCCTTCGTCAGGAGGCTGGCATTACCCAAATTTTTTTTGAGGCCGGTTTGGAAAATTTATTCTCGATTCTCGCTACAATCTCTAGTTAAACGGAACCATTCATCCAATGTGGGGCATCATCAGGGAAATGGAGACGCAAAAAGCCATCCCTTTTCCCTCAAGGTTATTTACTTTTTTGCAGAGTTTTTGCTTGTTCCAAAGCGATTTCTTTGAGAACCTGAGATGAACTCATATTCGACGCCCCTTCAATTGCCTTCACTGCTAAATCTTGCACCTGTTTGAGCGCCGATTCAAGCTGCTTAGAAAGGCTGAGAATCCGTGCATCCTGAGTTTGAATGGTCTGCTCTAAAGACTGCATTCTCAGTTCATACAAACGCTTTTGACCTTCCACTTCCTTGGCATACAAATCAGCACTAACTTTCGCTTGATAGTTGCCAATTCCTTTGCCTTCTTCGGTTGCCTTCTTAATTGCCGCCTCCTTATCTTTAGCAAAAGCGTCTACCTTAGCTTTCGCTTCTTCATATTGTTTCTCGCGTTCGGAGATTTGTTTTGCCCGCTCAGCCCATTCTTTCTCTTTTACCTTCTTAATTTCTTCTAGCTCTGTATACAAGCTCTTTTGCTGCAACTCATATTCATCTGTATTGAGCTGGCGTTGAAGTTTGAGTTCGTATTGATATTCCTGAGTGTCCCTTTGACGCGTTGTACTATATAAATCATTGCGCTCTTTAGTCGCTCGTTTATATTCTTCTTGCTCTTTATCCCAAGCCTTTTTCTGCTCCTGCTTTTCTTGCTCAAGAGCCTCACGTCTTTGACTTAATTCTTCATAAAACTCTTTAGAGCTTTCTTCATATTCTTGAATTAAAGTTTCTAACGTATCTTCCGCAACTTGCAGCGCGTGCAGTTCTTCTAATTGCTTAAGTTCCGCTGCTACCGACTGCCGAATTTCTGCAAGTTGAGAAGCCTCTAAAGTCAGTTGTTCAGATAACTCGCTGACAGCGCTCCCTAGATTTAATTGAATCTTGGCCAGACTTTCAATCGTTTGATTCATCTTTTGTTGAGCGACTTGGCCTTGATTCATCATTTTGTTGGGTTCTCCCTGCGGTTGATTAATCGGTTTTTGAGAAGTGGCTGCTTTCTGTTCTTTTTGCAGTTTTTCCAGTTCAGATTTGATCGCTATTTTTTCCTGACTTAGTTCTTCAAATGCCTTTAGAATTTCATCTTTGGTACTCTTCGTGTTGATTTTTTTTGTCATAATTTATCTCCAAAAAGGGTTAAGGAAAGCGTAACCAGAGAAAGACAATCCTAACGAATAGATGTAGCGGCGGCTTTGATAAAGAAACGAAGACAAAACTCGCCTTTGCTGCTGATATCTAACTTTTTACTTTCTCTTGAGAACTTCCATTATTAGAAGAGGTTGCAAATGCTCGCATGGAGAGGTCTTGTGCTTGCTTTATCGTCGCTTGAAGTTGGGATGAAATATCCGCAATTTGTTCGGATTGTCTTTGAATTGTCTCTTCTAGAGACTTAATTTCTAATTGATAACTTTCATCAGTTTTGTCCCACTCTTTCTTAAATAAATCAGCCTTCACTTTCGCATCTCGATTAACCTCTTCAATTGCCTTTTTCCGAGCTTCATCTTCTGCTTTTTTCAATTCTTCTGGCATCGTCGCTACTTTTTGTTGGTATTCTTCAAATAATTTTTGATTCGCTGCCAATACTTTTTCACGCTCAGTCCATTGTTTTTGATTGGCTTGCTCAGTTGCAAGCAGCTCTCTTTCTTGTTTCCGGGCGCGATCTTCATACTCATCTGTTTCAATTTTGCGCGTGCGTTCGATTTTATATTGATAATCCTCTGCTTCCTGCCGGCGCTCTTTAATTAATAGCTCAGTCTGTTCTTGAACGGAGATTTCATATTCCTCTCCCTCTTTTTGCCAAGCCTTTTTCTTTTCAGCTTTGTCTTTTTCAAGTGCTTCTCGCTGAGCATCTGCCGCTTGTTCTAACGCTTTTAAGGTGGCTTGGTGTTCTTGATTTAAAATATGCAGGGCGTCAGCTACAATTCTAATTTGCTGAAACTCTTGCAAGTTCTGCGCTTCAATTTCTATTGCTCGCTTAAGTTCGCCTAGCTTTGAGGTTTCTGTGGCTAATTTCCCTGATAAGCCGGTAACAATGCTACCAAACTCTAATTGTAGATCTGCAAGACCTTTAACAATGCTATCAATAGTATAGGTTGAGGCGACTTCAAGAAGCTGTTTATTCTGTTCTTTCGCCGCTTCTTGTTCCTTCGTCGCTACTTTTGAGTCAATTTTCTTACGTTCAGCGAGCAGTTGATTAAATGCTTCGATGATTTTGGCTTTACTGTCTTTGGGGGCCACTTTGTTCATATTCATTTTCCTCTAATAGCGTTATGACGTGAGGGGATTTTTAGCGAGTCTGAATTTGATCTAAAAAGTGTTGATTTTTTCATCAACTAGCTTATCATAACCGATGTTGATTTTTCCGTCAATAGATCGAATAAAAATCGTTAGAACTTCTAGAGGGCAAGGGTTTCAGCCATCAAAGAACGGCTAAGTGTAGTTGGTCAAAGCTAGCTTGTTGGGTATTGACGAAAAAAAAGCTCATCTAAAAAATATTTAACGTTTAGAGCGCTATATTGTCAGTTTTACGCCGAAATAACAGCTTGTTATACAATACTTCACAAGCAAAAAAGCCTAACTTAAATTCATAACAAAACTTAAATTAGGTTGCCCTATAACTGGGTATTTTCATGCAGCGCCGGCAGGCAGAAGATGCGCTGCGACGGGCCAATCAAGAATTACAGCGGCTAGCAAACTTAGAGGGCTTAACTCAAATTGCCAACCGGCGTTATTTCGATGAGATGCTGAATTCTTAATGGCTGCGTCTGCAACAGGAGCATTTGCCTCTATCGCTGATTATGGTTGATGTTGACGCTTTTAAATGCTACAACGATTCCTACGGACATCAAGCTGGGGATGATGGAAAATTTTCCATTAAAAGGCGTAGCTTAGGGCGTGGAACATCAAGGAAATCCTCCGCTAGTGCGGTCAAATTTAATAGCTAAAGCTACTACATTAAAATCGCTTTACTTCTATGAATACTTCCTATATTTAAATACCAAAAAGAGTTTGTAGTCGTTTGCGAACCCAAATCAAAGGCGTTTCTTCTAAAGAACCTTCGGGTAATAATCCTAAATTGCGAAGTGCTTGTTGGCGTTCAGATAATTTTTGAGCAAGCTGATCGGCTAAACCTGGATGCTCGACTAAAAGTTTCTGGAGATCGTGACGTTCTACAACAAAAAGAATCGAGTCTTCTAAAGTGCGAACGGTTGCTGAGCGAGGCGTTCCCATCAGCAAAGACATCTCCCCAAAAAACTCACCTTCATGCAGTGTAGCAATGTATTTGCCAATTTTTTGAGAAAAGACTTCAACAGAGCCGGTGAGAATAATATAAAAAGACTCTCCTGGGCCGTTTTCTTGGCAAACAACCTGCCCGGAAGGAAACAGTTGTCGGTAGCCGTATTCAATCAATTGCCGCAATTCCAAATCTGAACACTGCTCAAAATAAGTCACGCGCCGCAATAAATCTCGGAGTGTCCAATTATTCGGTGATTTTGGCGATAAATTTGTAGGGGGTGCGGGCGTGGGATGTTGAGCCGGCATTTTGCCGTTCGTTGCTTCATCAGGATTGCTTTTATTAAACAAAGCACCCAGTTCATCTATATTGCGGATATACAAATTTCGCTGCGGAAAAGGAATTGAAATTCCTCGATGACGGAATTCATGTTCAATGCGAAAATGCAAAGCACTTTTAATTGGATCACTCTCGTGGGGCTGATCTATCCAAACCAAAAGTTCAAATTTTAAATCACTTTCCGCAAATCCTTTAAACCACACCTTTGGAGAAGGATAGGATAATACACTCGATTCCATCCGGGCAGCGGCGAGCAATGCCTCTGTGACGAGAATTGGGTCAGTTCCGTAGTCAACTCCCACGGGGATATGAATGCAGCATTTGGGGTCTCGATAGCTCCAGTTAATAATATTATTTTCAACAAAGCGGATATTCGGGACAATCACAAATACTCCATCGATGGTACGAACAATTGTAGAGCGAATAGAAATATTTTCAACCGTTCCTAATAAATCATCAACTTCAATAAAATCTCCAACTTTAATCGGTCGCTCAAACAAAAGTGTTAAACCGCTAATAAAATTACTCGCTAAATTTTGCAACGAGAAACCTAAGCCAATTCCTAAGACGCCGGCTAAGACTGCGATGGAGCTGAAATTAATCCCAACTGATTGCAGAACAATTAAAAAGCCTAGGGCGGTCAGCGAATAGCTGATGACTGCGGCAATGGCTTCTCGGCTGCCCCGGTCGAATCCCATACGGATTAACAGCCGATGTTTTAGCCACACGCTGAAGGCGCGAGAAACCAGAAAGACAATAATAATTAAAAGAATAAGCTGGAAGATTAAACCAAGGGAAAAACTTTTGTCGCCGATATCAAACAGGTTGGCGTTCAAAAGTTTGAAACACTCGGAAGATATTTTCTGTGCTTGATTAAAAATCCACTTCATTGTTTACTCTAGGTAGTTGCCGTTTGATTTATACGGACAATTGGCAAGCCAGCAGATCCAGCTTTTGATAGTCAATACCAAATAGTAACCTTATGGGGGAAAATCCATCCTTTTTTAACCGGCCTTCCCCATGCGCTGAAGTTGGAGAAAGCTGCCTCAAACTTGCGTGACCCTATCCCCTTTGTCCAACGTAGAAATGCGTAAGTTCGGTTAAAAATTCCTCGGCATCCGGATCAAGGGCAGCGGATGTAGCAAAAGAACCCCGCTATGCTACCGTACAGTCTGGTAGCCTGGGGATAACCGGCAAGGGCAACGCGTTCACTCAAGCGTGCCATAAGGTTTAATAGAAGCATCTAGCTGACAACTTCAGCCATCAGCGCCCGGAATGCCCTAAGGGCAAACACCCCTTCAGGCGACCAAAACAGAAGGCTCAAGGCAAACTCAATTTCAGCATTTGCGATCCTTGAAGAGCCAGAGAACTCTAGACTAAAGGCAGCAACCGATGTAGGACGGGATTAGGAGGGACAGTTTTGACAGAAAATAACAATCTATCCTCTCCCCTCCAGGCCATGTCGCGGCGCGAACTGCGGGAGTTAGTGAGATCGCAGATGCAAGCGCTGCTAGAACAAGGCGACTTCAAAGGCGCGAAAGCGATTTTAGTGCCGGTGCAGCCGCCAGATATCGCAGAAGCTATCGAAGGCTTGCCAGAAGCGATGCAAGTCATTGCTTTCCGCTTGCTTTCAAAAGACGAAGCCACTGAAGTTTATGAACATCTCGACTCCAGCGTGCAACAACTGCTGCTGGAGGACTTCAAGCGCCAGGAAGTGCTTGACATTGTCGATAAAATGTCGCCCGATGACCGAGCGCGGCTGTTTGATGAACTGCCGGCAACCGTTGTTCGGCGTTTAGGCGAACAACTATCGCCATCGGAATGGCAAGCAACCGCACTGCTATTAGGCTATGAAGCCGGCACAGCAGGACGGATCATGACGCCAGAGTATATCTCGCTCAAAGAAAGCTTCACCGTCAGCCAAACCCTGGAACGCATTCGCGCCTTAGCGCCCGTTACAGAAATCGTTTATTACCTATATATCACCGATACCGCCCGCCGGCTCACCGGCATTCTGTCCCTGCGGGATCTCGTCACCTCCCAGCCAGACCAGACAATTGGGGAAATTATGACCCGCGAGGTTGTCTCAGTCAACACCAGTGATGACCAAGAAGAAGTTGCCCGACTCATCCAGCGCTATGACTTTTTAGCAGTGCCGGTGGTAGATCGCGAACAACGGCTGGTGGGCATTATCACCGTTGATGACGTGATCGATATCTTAGAAGAAGAAACCACCAAAGATATTTATGCCTTGGGTGGCGTGCAGTCCGACGGAGACAATTATTTCCAGACCGATTTAATTACCGTCGCCCGTAGACGAGTGCTCTGGCTGTTAGTCTTGCTACTAACAAATACCGTCACAGGCACTATTATCAAATCACAAGAAGGGCTTTTGCAGCAGGTGGTGTCGCTGGCGGCGTTTATCCCCCTACTCGTAGGCACCGGCGGCAACGTCGGGGCGCAGTCCTCCACAGTCGTGATTCGGGGTTTGAATACCGATGAAATTCGCGCAATGGGACCCGTCCAGGTCGTTATCCGAGAAGCAATGGCTGGGGCATTACTAGGGGGAATGCTGGGGGCGATCGCAACCGTGTGGGCAAGCTTCCTACAAGAAAGTGTGTTGGTCGCGATTACAGTCGGAATTAGTCTAGTGGCAATCGCCATTTTGGCATCCATTGCCGGTTCGGCACTGCCGTTTATCTTTCGTGCCTTCAAACTAGATCCCGCGCTGATGTCGGCCCCATTTATCACCACAGCCGTTGATGTCTTGGGCGTCGTTATTTACTTCAACTTAGCGCGACTAATTTTGCGGTTGTAGATTAGGCGGAGGTTGATTAAACCGGCACTCCAGTAAATTTTTAGGTTGAGCGTGAGGGAGAGAGAGGACTTCACCGATTTTGAGACACTCCCATAAAATTACGAATCAGAGGGGCAATCGCTGACAAATGTTTTCAGGCTTACCGCAAATAACAATTTGCAACCGCACCCTTAAATCAGTCGCACCACTCAAGCCTAACCGCCAACACTTATACTTTTCGCCCCAACAGCGCTAGGCTAAAAAGGAGAATTTAAACATCGCGAAATCCCCATAGGAGGCCAGCATCCGATCCCATTCAGACATCCTTATCCTAAACATTCAAGGCTTTTGAAACAGGTAAGTAACGATGAGCCTTAGCGCGTCTATCACTGCAATAATTCAGAACGCTTTCTTCAGCTTTCTTAAACTGTGCAATACTGCTCATCGGCTAGAGATAGCAGAGTATATTGCACTCATTTGCTCAATCGTTGGGTTAATTGCGGCTCTCATATCCGGGCAGATCATCTTTGCCGTTGTTCCCCTAACGAGTTCCGTCGCGCTGAACCTACTCAACCGTTACCGCTACGACCGGCTCAATTCACGGCGGACGTCGGCGGCCATTATGCGGGTGCAGCAGCAATTTGCCGAAGAGATGCAACTGCTACAAGCCTCAGTGCCAGGAATACCGGCGTCCTCCCCACTGCCTGATAGCGCTCGTGGCCCCCAGACCTATCCTACAGGAAGCACCGAGATGCCAAAAAAACCTGCCTCGCCACAGGAAGCGCCCGACCTGACCCCAATTTATCAAAATATCGCCCAGCTACAAGAAGAGTGCGCCACCGTCCAGGAATCTGTTAGCAGCGTCATTCACTACCTCAATAGCGCATCCGTTGTAGAACGAGTTGACCGCTTGGAACGGACGATGACGCAACTGTCGGAACGCCTTGCTAGTTTGGCCAACCAAATAGAAACCGCCATGCAGCGCCGGTGGGACGACAAGCAACAGCCACCGGCACCGGCAGCAGAACAACCCCGCGCCTCCAAAAAGAAAAAATCCGCCGCCGCCCCAGAATTGAGCCAAAAAGAGCCGGCAGCCCCCACTGCGGTAGCGGAAGCAACCGCGCCCCAACCAACGGCCAAATCCATTCTCCTGCCCAGCTTTGTCAGTCAATCCCTCAATCAAAACTGGCGCTGTGTGCGTACCCTCACCGGACATACCGACTGGGTGAGCGGATTGGCCATTAGCGCCGATGGCCAGCACTTGGTCAGCGGCAGTTTTGACAAAACCCTGAAAATTTGGCAGCCCCACACTGGCGAGTTGCTACACACCCTGTCAGCTCATACCAAAGGCATTTTTTCCGTTGCCATTACGCCAGATAGTCAGATTGTGGCAAGCGGGAGCTGGGATGAGACAATCAAACTGTGGAAGCTAGAAACTGGGGAATTGATGGATACCCTGGCCGGCCATTCCGGCTCCGTGCGCTCCATCACCATCAGCCCCGATGGTAAAATGCTCGCCAGTGGCAGTTTTGACGAAACGATTAAGCTGTGGGAGTTGAACACCGGCGTCTTGCAAAGCCGGCTCACGGATTATTCCGGGCCGGTTTACGCCCTGCAATTTAGCCCAAACGGGGAATTTCTCGCCAGTGGCGGCGGCGACGGACTGATCCATCTGTGGCAAATGCACACCGGCGAACATATCGGCACCCTAACGGGAAATTTAGATTTTGTTTGGTCACTCAGCTTTAGTCCCGATACGTCATACCTCGCTAGCGGCAACGGCAACGGCACCGTTAAACTGTGGGAGTTGGACACCGGCGATCTCATCGCCACCCTCGCCGAGCATTCCGGGCCGGTTTACTCGGTTGCCTTCACCCCCGATGGCCAAACCCTACTCAGTGGCAGCGCCGACGGCACCGTTAAAATCTGGGATAGGGCATCCGGCAAGCGAGTGCATACCCTGGCAGAGGATAGCAAACCTGCGATCTCCCTATCCATCAGCCCTTCGGGTCAACTCCTCGCCATTGGCAGCGCCAACGGCACAATCAAAATTTGGCAGCGAGATTAAACAAAGTTCGTGAAAACCCGTAACGTGCTGGAAATTGCAGAGTTTGTATCCCTCGCCGGCTCAGTCGCGGGATCGGTTGCGGCTGTGTTTTTCCAGCAACTTGTCTATGCAGTCGCGCCCCTGTCGCTGTCGCTGCTGCTTAACTGGAGTAACCGGCAGCGATTTGAGCTACAGACGCGCCAACAAACTACAGCAGCGATTTCCCAGTTAAACGAGCAACTCTCTAGCCTCGACGCCGCAAAACAGCAGTGGGCTGAGGCGTTAACTTCTGTGATTCAACGCTTGGAACACGAAGCCCAAAGTATTGAACCGGGGCGGGATATCTCTGGCTTTCTCTCAGAAATTGAGCAACTGAAAAACCGGCAAACCACCCTGGAAAAATGGCTGGCACCCCTTCAAGTTCAGTTAGACGGCTTGCGAGAGCAATTTACAAGCCGGCCTGAACTTGAGCAGATTGAAAATTTAGCCCGCGTGATTGTGGCGCTGCAACAGTATCTCGATCGGCTGCCCCCACCAAGCGCGGCACAACTGCCGGTTGCCGATTTACAAAAGCAGGTAGAACGGGCGATTGCCAGCATTCCCGCTCAAGTTGAGGCTGCCGGTCACAACCTCATAGAGGAGATAAACCACCAGCTGCAAGTCATTCAGCAGCCTTATGAGTATGAGCTGGTGATGAAGCGTGAACGCAGCCACTCTCTGCTCGTGGAAGCCCTGGAAAAAGCTCAAGACCGGCTGATCGTCGTCTGTCCCTGGCTGAGGCGTAGCCGGCTTGATGACACCATGATGCGTAACTTTAGGGCATTGCTAGATCGGCATTGTTGCGTTGAGATAGGTTGGGGACAAACCACGGATGTGGAAACGCCGGCAGAGTATGCCGCCGGCATCCATCAGTTGCAACAGCTCGTGAGGGAATATCCGGATCGCTTTAAGCTCAAAGGATTGGCAACCCATGAGAATTTTTTAGTATGCGATTGCGCCTTTGCGTGGGTGGGCAGTCACGATGTTCTCAATGCCGGCACGCAACGGGATCGCCCAGAGGTGGGAGTTCGCACCACCGATCCGCGCATCATTCAAGAATTGATCCAACGCTTTGACGAAGCCCAACCGTTAAATTTACCAAGCAGCCGACTTCTCCCAACCTCCCTCGACCAATTTGCCGATGCAGAAGAACCTGCTGAACCGCTACTCGAAGAGTGAGCCGGTTGCGAAAGAAAAAATTAAGTCTTTGGGAGGAAGTTTAAAAGCTTTAACTTATTGCATTATTCTCAAATTAAGACAATCGCTCAACTTTTTCTTTAGCCAGTTTTATCCTAGAACAAGGTTTAAAACTACTGTCTTTATTGAATTAGGCTGTAGTGAGGGAGAAGTCTCGACGGGAAAACGTTACTTTTTGATATCCGAATCTCAGCGTTTTTTACCTGTTTAATATTTAGAAGAATTTTTGATGAGAGCGTTAATTAGCTTGACTGAGATATTTTGACTAAATACCTAATAAATAGGTATTTCGATGTATAAAACTATACTGCAATTATCCGGAATCTGCTATAAATTTATAATGCAAGTTAAATGCAGAAAAAGACCTCAGAAAATCTCAGAATGAACTCGGCAAGATTTGGCTGCGCGATTGAGGCAAAATAGAAGGCAAATATCAGGCAAAATGTGGTGGGGTTCTAGAAGTAGGTGAATTATGAAAAACAGCTGGCTAGAGATTGCAGAATATATCACCATTGCTGGTTCAATCGCTGGATCGGCTGTTGCAGTGCTGTCGCAGCAGCTGGTGTACGCAGCAGCGCCGGTGTCTGCGTCGCTGTTGCTGAACCTGCTAAACCGGCGGCGGCTAGAGGAACTGGCACCGCCCAGCCCAAACGGAGACGTGACTCAAATTCACCGGCAACTTTCCACCGAGGTGGAATCGCTACGCGCCTCAGTCAGAAGATTGCCCACTCATGAAGAACTCAGAGGCGTTAAAGAAGCGCTTCAGACAGAAATGCGCCGGTTAGAAGGGCTAGAAACAGCAGAAGGCAGTGCGGCTGGAGACATCTCCCACATTCACAACCAGTATTCCAGCTTGCTGGAAGCCGTTGCCACCGTAAGCAACCGTTTAGAAGAATTTCCACCAGCATCAAGAGTGGAAGGTTTAGAAAAAGCCTTCGCCCGAACCACCGAAGAACTCGCGCAACTGGAAAACGAAGTCACTCAACTTCAAACCAACCTGCAAAACCGGCAAGCTCAAAGCCCAACAGAAGAGCAAGCCCTCACAGCACAAGCTTACTCGCTCCTAGAGCAACAACTCGAACAGTTAAGAACAACCTTAGCCCAAGTCCAGCAAGACGCCCAAAGTCGGGTGCCGGCGCAAGATTTTAACTCTCTGGTAGCAGCGATGAACGCCCTAGAGCAAGCCGTCGTACCCGCTGCTGGGGCAATCTCAGACATCCAAGCGCAGTTAGACGCATTGAGCGAACAAGTCAGCCGGCAGTCCAACGAAACATTGCAAACCACCACGCTACAGCAGCTAGAAGAAGTTAGAGGTGCACTTGCAGGGTTAGAGCGCCGTATCGATCTAGAAAAGGAAAATTTCACCGCCACAGCGGCGCTAAGCTCAGAAACCGCAGAATTAGCCGACATTGAAGCACTTGCCCCACTGAGCAATGCGATTGAGGATATGCGACTGGAATTAGAAGACTTGAGATCGCAGATCAGACAGCGCAGCGGAGTAACATTGCCAGCCGGCATCTCCCAGCAGCTAGACGAACTGAGAGTATCTTTAAACGAACTAAGTCAGCGTGTAGAAACCGGCAGCATTACCACATCTGCCGAAACCACAGAATTAGCCGGCAGCGAAGCACTTGCCCCACTGAGCAATGCGGTTGAGGATATACGACTGGAATTAGAAGACTTGAGATCGCAGATCAGACAGCGCAGTGGGGTAACATTGCCAGCCGGCATCTCCCAGCAGCTAGACGAACTGAGAGTATCTTTAAACGAACTAAGTCAACGTGTAGAAACCGGCAGTATTACCACATCTGAAACCACAGAATTAGCCAGCAGCGAAGCACTTGCTCCACTGAGTAATGCGGTTGAGGACATACGACTGGAATTAGAAGACTTAAGATCGCAGATCAGACAGCGCAGCGGAGTAACATTGCCAGCCGGCATTTTCCAGCAATTAGACGAACTGAGAGAATCCTTTAACCAGTTAAACCGGCGTGTGGATCAACCGGCATCTGCCCAAACCGCAGAATTAGTCGGCAGCGAAGCACTTGCCCCGCTGAGCAATGCGGTTGAGGATATACGACTGGAATTAGAAGACTTGAGATCGCAGATCAGACAGCGTAGCGGAGTAACATTGCCAGCCGGCATCTCCCAGCAGCTAGACGAACTGAGAGAATCCTTTAACCAGTTAAGTCGGCGTGTGGATCAACCGGCATCTGCCCAAACTGTAGATTTAGCTGGCATTGAAGAAGTCTTAGCCAAAATCGCCCAATCCGTTGCCGACTCAAAAGCGCAAATAGAAAGCCGGCTCATCCAGTTGGAAGCGCGGGAAATTAGCCCCCTTGGGCAAGATGTGGCTCAACTGCAACACGAGTATGCCAGCTTACTCGCCTCCATTGCCGGTTTAATTGCACGACTCGACAGTTTGCCAGCAGCATCAAGGGTAGAAGATTTAGAAACAACCTTAGCCCAGCTGGTGGAAAGAATAGAAACCCTACCCGCCGACAGCGTGCGGCAACCCATGCCGGCAAACCTTGCCATTGAGGGGCAAATCGAGGAATTCAGGAGTGCCTTAGCCGAATTAGAGCGCATTATCCAAAACCCCACCCCCCAAGCGGCAACAACCACCGGCTTAGAGGAAACCGTCGCCGAAATTCAAGCCGAACTGGCGAACTTGAGAGCGCAAGTCAACCAGCCTTTAGCCGCAATTCTGCCGGTAGACAGCCGGCTGCAAATAGAAGAAGTCCGAGGCGTCGTTGATGCGCTCAACCGGCGGATCGATGACTTACCGCTGCCAGAACCCGTCGATTTCACCGGCGTTGAAGAAGTTTTAAATAAAATCGCCGAATCTGTCGCCGAGGCAAAAGCCCGGTTGGAAAGTCGGCTAGCCCAGCTAGAAGCAGAAATCCACAATCTCGCGGATCTCGAACCCGTACCGGGCAACCTTTTGGAGTTGAGAGAACAGTATGCCGGCTTACTAGAATCGGTTGCCGGTGTCACCACACGCTTAGATAGCAGCCCATCTAGCGCCAAGATAGAGGAATTAGAAAGAGCCATCACCGAGGCTTGGGAAAGAATCGCTTACCTGCAAACAGCCTTCGCCCAACAACAATCTGCACCCGCCTCTGTGGAGGTAGAGCAGCAATTGGGGGAGTTGAGAACCGCTCTGGGGCAGTTAGAAAGCTCTCTAGAGCATTTGGCGACAAAAGCCGAAGTTCAGCAACATCTGGGAGACATCCAGAAGTTAGTCAGTGATCTGCGGGGAAACACAGCCGGTGCGACGACAGATTGGCAGCAATTGCGCGAAGACGTTCAATCCTTGCAACAACAAGTAGAAAGCTTGCCGGTAGAACTTCAAGAGCGCATCACTGCGGAACTGCAAGAACCCCTCAACACCCTAAGCGAACAGTTCAACCAGCGCCCCGAAAGGCAGCAGATAGAAGAGTTGCGCGAATCCCTCACCCAACTGTATCGGCGGATCAACGTAGAAACGCAAAATTACTCCTCTGAGCCGGCATTGACTGAATCTGCCGATCTGGCTGAGGTAGAAAGCGTCCTGACGAAAATTGCTGAAGCGGTTGCGGAAGCGAAATCTCAAATGGAAAGTCGCATTGCCGAGATTCAATCGGTTGATGTTGATTCTCTGCAAGGAGATATTTCGGGATTGCACGCTGCCCTAGATCGCTTAGAAACCGGGCACATCGCCGCTTTAGAAGAAGCGATCACGCGACTGCAAACAGATTTGGAAACGGTTTCTAACCGCCCTGCTTCAGATTTTCCCTCACTCAATGTGTCAGCACTATTACCCGTCACGTCTGGATTCAATCCAAATGTCGAGAGCGGGTTAGCCGGCGCAACCACCGAACTCGCTAATATCCAACAGTTCGTGACTCAAGCCGTGGAAAATCAGTTGGGTGAAATTAACCAACTACTCAAAGCCCTACAAACTTGGGAATTCAAGTTAGTATTTGACCGTCCGGGGATTCGAGCCGTGTTGGAAGAAGCCCTAGAAACCACCCAACAGCGACTGATTGTTGTTTGCCCTTGGGTGAGCCGATCCAGCCTTGATAGCGACTTACTGCGGAAATTTGAGGCATTTCTGGAGCGAAATGGCCAGCTCGATATTGGCTGGGGCAACCTCAAAGATATTGATAGCGGTGAGTTTCCGCGAAAAACAGGCCGGCAGTGGCAAAGCAACGACGAGAGCGATACTTTGTATGACGCGCTCAACGACTTGGAACAGTTGCAGAGCAAATATCCCAGCCAACTGCGGTTAAAAGTTCTAGGAACCAACGAAAACTACTTAGTGAGCGATAGCACCAGTGCTCTGCTCACTACTCACAACTTCCTCTCCGCCAATGCCGGTTTCCCCGAACGCGAAGTCGGCGTGCTCACCACCGATCCCCGGATTATTCAAGGTTTAATCGACCGCTTTGACGATCCCGTTCTCAACCCCAACAACGCCCACGCCTATCGCCAACGGGGCTTTGAGCGCTTAGATAGCGGCGATGCCCCATCTGCGATTGAAGATTACACGCAAGCATTGGAACTCGATGCCAACAATGCCAACGTCTATAACAACCGAGGCGTCGCCCGCTCAAATCTCGGAGAACACGCCGCCGCCATTGAGGATTACACCCAAGCCTTGCTGATTAATCCCAACGAGGGCGCTTATTACTTCAACCGAGGTTTTTCCCGATCTCACATCGCAGAATATGCCGGCGCAATTGCAGACTTCACCGAAGCCATTCGCCTGCTGCCTGAAGATGCAGACTCATACTTCCAGCGCGGTGAAGCGTATCGGCTATTAGGACAATATCAAAACGCAGTTGCAGATTACACCCAAGGCTTGCAACTCAATCCACAAGATGCAATCGCACACAACAACCGGGGACTAGTCTACTATGACCTAGGAAATCGGCAGGCAGCCATTGAAGATTACAATCACGCACTACAGATTAATCCTGATGATGCGGTTGCTTACTTCAACCGGGGAGTTGCCCTAGCTGCCGGCAAAGATTATGCCGGTGCAATTGCAGACTTTAACAGCACACTCGCGCACCATCCCGATCATGCCGGTGCCTATCATAACCGAGGATTAGCCCGTGCAGAAATCAGAGACCGGCAAAAAGCCATTGAAGATTTACAAAACGCCGCCCACCTCTTTTCCAATAAAGGAGACACCGATAGCGCCCAACAAGCCCTAGACACCCTCAAAAAACTGCAATCGTAGCAAATCTACAGACTGCAAAATCCCAACATAAACGCAGATAAATAATCGTATTTATCTGCGTTTATTTGTGGTTAAAAATATCTAATACACTATTACTTAACAAAATAGCCGTGCCACCTTCAAGAGCGCCCATCATCACCGAAGGCACATAGCATCAACCAAAAACCCTAGAAAATAACAACTTATTCTATAACAGTAGAAAGTTCATCCACAATCTTCACCCGTCCCCGGCTCACAGAATGCAGCAGCCGGTCAATCGAAAATCTTTCCTCCTCATCCAGCGATTCATCCAAAACCGCTGCCATCAACCCATAACGATCAGCAAGCGTAATAGAACCAGAGATAGTCACTTGAGCGAAGAGATCGGAGATAGCGGAGGGAAGAAGGATTGTGGGAGAAGTCATGATGATGGGTTGAACTCGATGTATCTAATATCTCGCCTTTTTCTGAAGTATTGCGTGATGTAACCCGTTCATCGTTTGTGATAGTTCAAGGTCGAGCACGTGATAGAAACAAAATAACCAAGTGACAGACTTTTTCTATCCCAGTGATGTGTATCACACCTTTGGGAAGGCATGAAGCATGGGGAATTGAACTTTTTTATAACCGGCATCTCGCCGGCAAGCGTGAATATATATATCAGCCTTCGACGCTAAAAAAACTGACATGACCCAAAATACGACCGTTGCAGCCATCCAAACAGCCTTTTCTGAAGACAAATCCAGCAATATCACCCGGATCAGTCATCTCGTGCGGGAGGCAGCCGGCAAAGGTGCCCAAATAATTTTGCCCCCGGAACTGTTTGAGGGACATTACTTTTGCCGAGAGGAACGAGAGCAATTCTTTAACAACGCTCATCCCCTAGAGGGACATCCCACGATTGCCCACTTTCAGCAGTTAGCTGAGGAATTAAACGTCGTTGTGCCGGTGTCCTTTTTTGAAAAAACCGGCCCGGCTTACTACAACAGTGTGGCGATCATCGATGCCGGTGGCTCAGTCTTGGGAGTTTACCGCAAAAGCCACATTCCCGACGGCCCAGGCTACGAAGAAAAATTTTACTTCCGCCCTGGAAATACCGGCTTCCGAGTCTGGGCAACTCGTTTTGGCCGGCTTGGCGTCGGCATTTGTTGGGATCAGTGGTTTCCAGAATGTGCTCGCTCAATGGTCCTCATGGGAGCCGAACTTTTACTTTATCCCACAGCCATTGGCAACGAACCCCAAGATTTAACCCTAGATACCAAAGATCCTTGGCAGCGAGTGATGATCGGCCATGCCGTCGCTAATACTGTGCCGGTTGTTGCAGCGAACCGTGTCGGGTGCGAAGGCGGACAAACTTTTTATGGTCATTCCTTTATCGCCAACCACCGGGGAGACAAAGTTGCAGAACTCGGACGGGTAGACGAAGGCATCATTTACGCCACATTTAACCTAGCCGAACTTGCCCTAAGCCGCGCCTCATTCGGCTTATTCCGTGATCGCCGGCCTGAACTTTATAGCACACTCACCACTGCCGACGGAACCACTTAATTTCCCAAAATTTTTCTAATTCCCTAATCCGGGACTCTAATCCCAACGACTGCTGCCGGTGGGTAAAGATATTATAGATTTTCTTGCCGGCCCCAAAAATGCTCGATCTTGCCGGCTTCGGCCAACGCTAGATCACAGAAACATCATTCAAAATGGTATCAAATCGGAAGTTATACTAACATCTAGCAGACTGAGTGCCCAGACTGCAATTTTAACCCGCAGATGGCCCTTTAGGGAAACAGTTAGGGGCAAAGGTAGGGCACCCGGTTAAACACTTACCCCGGCACGTTTGCAGGTTGCCGGCAGCCGTCTTACCTTGGCTGAAAGTGTGGTTGCCGGTGAATTAATTAGGAAAAGCGTCGAGCAGATCGTCTAGGTATGCTTCTGCGTTCGTCGTCTCGATGGCCGCTTTCTTCGCTTTATCCTTAATCGACTTGAGTACCAAACGAACAACCCAAGAGGACAGGCGCGGGTTGTTATCTATCTCCGAGATCAACGCTTCTAAATCGTTAATCATGGCCATCAGTTGCAGGTTGCTGTCTTGTAACATGGCTGAGGCTATCTCCCATTTTCTGTTTTAACGATTCACGGTAGCTAGGACAGATATTTACTGTCAGAGGGTTGAGGGACTTAGTAACATCGGGTGCGACTAAACTGCGATTCACGCCCTCTATTGCTGCATATAAAGTAAAAAATTTAAGGGGGCGCGTATGCCAGTTTTGTGCCACTCCTTCAGCCGACTAAACAACCTGAAGGAAAATCAGGTTCAAATTCTTTATGAAAAAGAGGCGCGAAGCCTTACTCATCACAAATTTTTAACTGGGTGTGCCAGTAGTGACAAGTTTTTAGCAGCTACCAGTAGATGCCGGTGAGAGTAGACACTTTGGAAATTGGCACAACTTAAGGGCTAGCTGCAGAGAAGAGGTGCATTAGGAAATAGGAAGGAGCGGAAACAGGAAAGAGGGCTGCCGGCGAATGAAGGGACAAGAGCTGTCCCGCCTGTGTGAAGGGATAAAGGATAAAAGACAACTGACATTTTGAGGTGCAATCTTGAACTACACTACAGCCATGCGGAATACAGAACCATCACTCAAAGCTGTGAGGAACTCTCAGAAACCGGGTCAGCGGTTAGAGCTGGCCGAATACGCCTCTCTGGTTGCCTCCGGGGTGGGAACGATTGTCGCTGCCGTATCGGGACAAGTTGTATATGCGGCGGCTCCGCTGACGCTCGCCCTCTCGCTAAATATGGTCAACCGGCAGCGATTTCTGGCACAGACAAAGGCTATTGAGCAAAGCACTAGCGCAGCCATTTCGCTTTTAGAACACGAACTCCGGGGCGACATTCAATCGGTGCGAAGCTCATCACAAATTACACCGGCTTCTGAACGCCTTCGGGATCTCGAAGCCTCAATGCTCAGGCTGAGTACGCTGTGGGTTCAGCTACAACAGCGCCTTGAGCGCTCATCTGCGTCTTTGCAAGATCCGCAGATTCAGGAAGAGTTTGCAATTGTTCGCAGAGCAATTGTTCGCTTACGCGACAGCACGAATGTCAATATCGCGGAAGTTCGTCAAGGTCTGGCAGAGGAAATTGAGTCCTTACGGCAGATGGTGAGGCAGCCAGTACAGCCGGCAGAATTGCTAACCCCAACATCTCAACTCACCTCAGCAGATGAAGTGCCGGCTCAGATCGCCCAATTGCAACAGCGGGTTGAACAGCTAGAGCAGAAGAATCAGCAGATTGTCAAGCCCTATATTAAACGCCTCGTCATGGAGGTAAAGCAACTGCAACAGCAATCGGACACCGAACCGATCAAAGCCGCACTCGCCGGCTTGAGTGTGCAGATTGAGAATCTTGCTCAAGAACTTGAAACCCAAATCGAGCCGCACCAAATACAGGGGATGCACTCCGCACTATCGAGGCTCTCAGAAAATATTGCGGATCGCCAACGCGGTGCCGGAATCGAGCCGCAGCGGGTTAGAAGTATTGAAACCTAAGCCAATGCAGCCTAGCATCTAGGAAATTTGAACCGGCTGATTGTCTATTTTGTGCCTAAATGTTGCAGATTACAGCATCCACTAACCTCAACATCCTGCTCGAAAATCTCCTCTTTCTAGTTATATCCACCTCTTTTTTAGGGTTTGTCGGTTTTTTGTGGCGAGAATCAAAGCCTTTTAGCCTTCCGCAACCGCTGCCGGCGTGGTTTTCTGCATGGTTGGCTATTGTGCTGGTGGTAGGCTTGGCGCTTCCTTTGGTGGTAATGATTGTGTGGGGCGTTTGGTGGGGCAATCGAAGCGTGTTGCAAACCTTGATTCCCTACTTTGTCCTACTCGCGTTGCAAATTTTATCCGAAAGTGTAACCCTAAAACAATTTCAATCGTGCGTGTGGGTGTTGATTCCTTGTCTATACCTGCCTTACCGTTTCTGGCAGCTATATTGTGGATTAACACTGGTTAGTTTTGATACTGAGTTAATTTGGGTACAGAGGTTATTGGCTGTTGAGATCGTCCTTTGGATTTTTAACTACGGTGTACACCTATCGCAGATTCCACGCCTTATGCGTTGGGAAATTCAGCCGCAAAGTGATCGTTGAAAAACTTCAACATCCGTTCTAAAACCTGAATGTTTGCTGAAAACTCGGTGCAATCACGCCTAAAATTGCGGGAAGGCATCTTAAGCGACTCTGAAATTATGCAGAAGATAGAACCCTCACTCCAAACTGTGACAACCCCTACTGTGGCAAACCCTACTGTGGCCAACCCTCTGAGCCGCCGGCATTGGTTAGAGCTGGCTGAGTACGCCTCGATTGCCGGCTCGGCTGTGGGAACGCTGGCGGCGGCAGTCTCCCAGCAGTTTGTCTTCGCGGCGGCTCCTCTCACTCTAGCGGTGTCTCTCAACCTGCTCAATCGCTCTCGAATGGCGCAACAACCGCGTCTGCCTGAACCGGCTGCCATCAATTCTTTGACTTCCAGCTTTGATGATTTATTTCCCTTTTCCCAACCTCCAGAGTTGTTTGACTCGCCTGGGGTTCAAGATGAAATTGCTCACCTGCGGCAGTCCCTAAATGAGTTGGCGGAAAGCACTGCGGCTGCAATGGTGGAATTTCGTCAGCAGTTGGCTGAAGTGCGTCAAAGTGTGTCTCCTTCAGAATCTACCGATCTCAACCCTATTTACCAAGCGCTCTCCCAACTGCAAGGTGTCACTGAACGTTTGGAGAATCATACATTTAAAGAAGACGACTGGGAGCGGCTAAATGTCCAATTTTTATTCATCCAAGAAGCGATTGCGGATCTGAGAAACACGACGGCTCAGATACAAGAGCGTGAAAATGAACCCTCAGATTTTAATGACATTGAGGCAGTCATTGCCCAGATTCACGCCGCTTGGCAGGCGCAGATAGAAGAGCTGATGGAGCGTATTGAGCAACTGGAACACAAGAATCGAGAGATTATCAAACCCTACCTACAGCGTTTGGTTTCGGAGGTGAAGCAGCTCCAGAAGCAATCGGCTAAGGCTGGACGTTCTTAAAAGGTTGGGTGAGATAAAACATTTAAATTGCATTTTTGTCTGCTTGATTCGGGAAAATAAGCCCTCAAGGGAATTGGCTTATGTCGTTGTGAATAAGGTGAAATCCTGAGAAACAATCACCACAAAATAAAATAAACCAAGATAATTGATAGGCACTTTTGTTAAATAGAAATAAAATATGCAGTTTAATTGTTGAAATAACCTGGCTTATTCCCACCAAATTTACCACGATGGGATAGAAGCGGTGCCGGCAAAGTCTCGACAGGGGAAATTTTATATTTCTACTGTAGTGAGATGGAGGCAAACCGGCTGACAATTATCATAAAGAATGGAGCCGATTAGAAGTCTTCCATGCGAAATCACCGTCAGTTGCTAGAAATTGCTGAATATCTCTCAATCGCTGGATCGGCGGTGGGAACTGTTGTTGCTGTGGCGTCACAGCAAGTCGTCTATGCAGCGACACCGATTTCGCTGTCGTTGTTGCTGAATCTGCTGAATCGCCGCCGGCTGGAGAATTTGCCGGCAGCCGGTGGCACAAGTGAGATTATCCAAGTACAGCGCCAACTTCTCGGCGAGGTGGAATCTGTGCGCCGGCAACTTTCAGCAATGCCGGTTCAGGATGCCGGTGCAGATATAACCGTGTTGAGGCAGCTATCCGAAAAAATTACGGATTTGCCAACCTTGCAAGCACAACTTACGGAGATTAACCATCGGCTCGATAGAGAGAAGCAAAATTTTGAGCCGGTGTCGGCTGACTCTAATTTAGAGCAGCAAATTGAGGAATTAAGAATTGGGTTAATTCGAGCCATTGAACAAATTGCTCATCAGCAGCATGAAGCTCAAAATGGAGCGCCAAGACAGGATTTCATGCGGCTATTTACCCAAATGGAAACGCTACAGCAGCAGCAAATTATTCTCAAGCAAACCGTCGCACCGATAGAAGGGGCACTGACAGGTTTTATGGGCTATTTAGATGCTCATAGCGAGCAATTTAACCGGCGAATAGGAACGTTTGAGGTTGCAACTGAAAGGCAGGTGGCAGAGTTAAGAGAAGTGCTGACACAGATGCAACAGCGACTCAATGAAGAGCGGCAAAACTTGGCGTCGATACCGGCTCGCTCAGAATCGATTGATTTGAGGAATATAGAAGCTGCGTTAGCCAAACTTTCAGAAGAACTCGCAGCGTTGCCGGCGCAAATGCCAAGCCAAAGCTCTTCACTTGAAACATTTGATTATAATTTAATTCAAGAAGAAATTGCGAAATTGCTGCAAAGCCAACTTGATTTTAATCCAATTCGAGAAGAAATTGCGAAATTGCGAATTCAGTATGTAGATTTGCAAGAATCTGTTGATAATTTAGCTGAGCGTCTAAATGGAGAAAAGCAGCTTAGCAGTGGCAGAGTAGCTAGAGAAGCGGAGAGAAAGAGAGAGCCAATTATTATTCTGCCGGCTCCAGAGGAGAAACCCGCTGAAAAAAGACGAGAAGTTGAGCCAGTGCAAGCTGTTCTTGTGGAGCCGGTATCAAAACCAAAATCGAAAATTTGGCGGTGTATCAAGACACTTACCGGACATTCAAGCGCTGTCACCTGCCTTGCCATCAGTGCCGGCGGCAACCAGCTAGCAACTGGAAGCTATAAAGAAATTAAACTTTGGAATTTAAAGACAGGTGAAGAACTTCAAACTCTGGCTATGCAGTCAGAAGCGATGTCAGTTTCCGCCCTGGCTTTTAGCCCAAATGCCGAGATCATTGCCTCCGCAAATGCCGATGTTGAGATATGGAACTTAAGAACCGGCCAACAAATTCGCACCCTAGAAACTTCATGCTGGGCTTTATCGGTTGCGATTAGTCCGGATGGTAAAACTCTCGTCAGTGGGGGTGAAGATCCCGTTGATGAAACAGGTTCAATTCAGATATGGAATTTGGAAACTGGAGAACTTCTCCACGATTTAGGCTCAGATGTGATTGATTCAGTTGCCATTAGTCCAGATAGTCAAATTTTAGCAAGTGCCGGCCTTAAGGGAATCGATGAAGATGAAATCGACGAAATCGACGAAGCCGGTTTAATTCAGTTGCGGCGTCTAGATACCGGCAAAATTATTCATACCCTAACTGAGCCTTCTGGAAAGGTTTATTCAGTGGCAATCAGTTCGGATGGAAAAGTGCTGGCGAGTGGCAGTCATAATGGAACTGTAAAGCTATGGAATTTGAGGACAGGAGAGTTATTGCGTACCCTTGCCGGTCATTCGCTGCCGGTTCATTCAGTTGCCATCAGTTCTGATGGAAAACTTCTGGCAAGTGGCAGTAGCGATCAAACCGTTAAATTGTGGAATTTGCAGACTGGAGAATTGCTGCAAACACTGACTGAACACTCCGAGAAAGTTTCTGCTGTAGCTTTCAGTCCGGATGGTCAAATTCTGGTAAGTTGCAGCAGTGACATGACGATTAAAGTGTGCCGGTGTGATTGATTGGGGGATTAGATTAATGCTAAATCTCCTATTATCAAATTAGTGGCAGTAACTGAAACTCAACAAATATTGAACCAGTTATTTGCTACAAAAAGTCATGGTTATATTCAGATGAAATCTAGCCGCAGAACACTCTTAAAAGCCTTTCTACTTGGATTAGCTGCCCCGTTTCTCAACCGGCTGCCGGCACACTCGCAGCAAAGCCAAGACTTCGCCAACAAGGATACAGCAACCACGACACCGGCAGCCAATCCCACCGCAGCAGAAAACCAAAAAGATGGCACAAAGGATTGGCAACTAACCAACCCAGCGAGAAAGCGAGAAATTGAAGGTTACGCCTCTCTCACCAGTGTTAATCGCGGCTCACAAATTAAGCTATTTGTCAATACAAAAGAACCAAATTATACGATTGAGATTTTTCGTATGGGTTGGTATGAAGGTGCCGGCGCACGTCGCATGAGTGATCCGATTACTCAAACAGGAATTAGACAGCCGCTACCAATTGAAGATAAAGCCTCTGGATTGATAGAATGCAACTGGAACGAGCCTTATATTCTGGAAATTCCTAATAACCCAAATGACCCAACAGATTGGGCAAGTGGAGTTTATTTAGCTAAACTAACTGCCGACAAAAGCGGCAAACAAAGTTACATTATTTTTGTTGTGCGCGATGACAAACGCAAGTCCGATATTCTTTTTCAATCGAGCGTGACAACCTTTCAAGCTTATAACAATTGGGGCGGCAAATCTCTTTACCGATGGAACAGTAAAAGTAAACAAGCTTATAAAGTATCATTTAACCGGCCTTATGCGGTTAGCCCGAACCCTGCTGCTGCTTATGGTGTCGGTGCCGGCGAATTTTTAACTAACATTCAACCCTACAGAAGAGTCTCCAGTGCCGGTTGGGAATACAACATGGTGCGCTGGCTAGAACGAGAAGGCTATGATGTTACCTATGCCACCAATATTGATACCCACTTCAATTCTCGTTTGCTGCCGGCACACAAAGTTTTTCTTTCCGTTGGGCATGATGAATACTGGTCGTGGGAAATGCGGCAAAATGTAGAATCTGCACGGGATAAAGGTGTTAGCTTAGGATTTTTTTCATCAAACACTTGTTTCTGGCAAATTCGATTTGAACCCAGCCGAATTACCCGCGATTTAAACCGTACCATTGTTGGCTATAAAGAAATGATTGCGAAAGATCCCTTTATCCGAAATGGAGACCCAAAAACAAATGTCCGGGCAACAACTTTATGGCGATATCAACCCGTAAATCGCCCCGAAGACGCCTTCATTGGCGTTATGTATGAAACCTTTCAAGTCGATGCCGATCTTGTGATAGATAATGCCCCAGAGTGGCTGCTTGCCGGCACCAATTTAAATAAGGGAGATCGCTTACCGGGACTTCTCGGTTACGAAGTGGATCGGATGTTTGGCAATGCGCCGAAAAATACAATTCGTCTTTGCCACTCGCCCTATTCTCATGAAAATGGAACCCGCTATGCTGATATGACGGCTTATACAACTGATAGCGGTGCCCTTGTTTTTGCCACCGGCTCTATGCAGTGGAGTTGGGGATTAGACGACTATAACGCACCTGATTTGCGTTCATCCCGTCTCACCCCCGCAGCCGAGCAAATGACCCGCAATGTTTTGGCACAAATGCAAGTGAAAACTCAAACATGAAACCCAAACATCAATTTTAAAGGTCTCCCGGTGTATCGGGCGCAACCTCAATGCCACCGGCTTCTCTGACGATCTGTTGATCGGTGATTAAATCGCTTAACTCTTCAATTTTGACGCCGATATCCTGGCAAGCGTGCTTCAACTGTTGCTTAAACGTGTTGAGATCCGTACCGTAACCACATAGGTGCGCGGCAGTTTCGATTCCCTGAGCGGCATTTGCTTTAGCGCAGTCAATCAGCTCAAGACCCTGAAGGGGTGTGGGTGATGCCATAGTTTGAGGGTTTTTTTAGTTTATAGCCACCAGCAATTTACCAAATAGCCGGTGCCGGCTCATCCATCTTTGGTGATAAACCGATCTGGAGTGCTGAGGCGCTGGCATCGTCGCACCCGTCGCCACACGCACCCAGGATTAAAAGCCGGCGCAGAATAATTGCATCCCCAATTGGATGATACAAATTTGAAATTTTATATTTTTTGAGCAGATTTTTTGCTCTGAATAGGAGTGGGTTTCATAAGCTGAAGCGGAAGGAGGGGGATAATGCTATGGTTAATAAAATACTTTTTCTTTGAGTGGCAGCAACGACATATCAAGCTTTTATAACTAATGTCTAGACGTGATAATTTACATTTATCCCTGCGCCGCACGCTGGAAAAAGACGGATGGACGATTACGGATGACCCGTTAATCTTAGTGTTAGAACAAACGCTATTGAAAGCTGATTTAGGAGCCGAAAAGTTTTTCGCAGCCCAAAAAGAAGGACGGAAAATTGCTGTAGAAATCAAAGACTTCGATTCCCCTTCAGTCATTAATGAACTAGAGAAAACGATGGGACAGCTTCAGCTTTACCAATGGGCTTTGGAGAACCAAGAACCCGAAAGGCAGTTATTTCTAGCAATTAGTTACGTCATATATATTCGACACTTCCAAAAACCAATTTTTCAGTTAGCCGTCCAGCGGAATAGAATTAACTTATTAGTTTATAACCCAGAGGGGGAGGCTATTGTTGAATGGATAGCTCACTAAGCTATGCAGATATCCTGAAAAAAACCTTGCAAGAGGCAACTCTCGCCCAACCTCGCTTACAAGCGATTCAGCTTTATCCTGTCTGCGATACCGATGCCGGTCACTTCTTAATTTTGGCTACAGGCTGGGATAAGCAACGCTGGATCGACACTATTCTGTTTCACGCTCGCTTGGTCGATTGCCAAGTCATCATTGAGGAAGATAACTTCGAGGAAGGGTTAACCTCTGCACTGATTGCCGCCGGTGTCCCAGCAGAGCATATTGTGACTAGCCTTGATTATCAAAGTGGTGCTAGCTCCGTCGTGTTTCAGCCGGCGTGAAGTCTAGCTAGAATCATTTTTTAATGGCTATAGCAATCTGTACTGAACCCCTTTGTCAACCGGCTCTTGCTAAGGCACTTTTAGAGAAGCCAGAATTATTGAAAAAGGTGGAATTGACACTCAATCAGATTTCTGATGAGGCACTGATGGGTGAAGGAAGATGTATCGGGGTGGGTTGCATAAGCTGGAGCCGAAGAAATTGGGTAATGCTATGGGTGAAAAGATTGTTGAGGTTTTACCCTAATTGCTCACCTAGGGTTTAACGACTAACATTATCAGCTACAAGTAACCTCAAACAACGTAGAAAGAATGTTGCTAAGTCCGGTGCATGGGTTTGTTATGTGTATAATCTCTAAGTCCAAAGCAATTAATTATTGCTATCTGCCATAAAGAAATTCGGTTCATCTTGATCGTTAGAATCAGACTCCTCAGAAATCTCTATTGGTTCTAAGACCTCACCAAATACTTCTGTATACGCTTCTAAAAACTGTGGTGACTGTCGAAAATCTTTAAAAACGGGCCAGTCTTTGTAGTGTTCTTTGTCAACTTCTCCCTTTGCACCAATTTTTCTCATGATATTGGTAGCTTCATCAAATTGGTCTAACAGCACAGCCCTAGTTAATTTAAAGGAATTATTGCATGAACTCCAATCAGTAGATAAGATTATTTCCTCTGCTTTCTTTGGATCTCCTCCCCACTTATAAGCGATAGCACTATTTATTGTAAATATAAGTTTATCTTGTTGTGAATTGTGCTTAGGTAAACACAACGCAAAGGACAAAAGCCTCTTTGCTAAATCATATTTTTCCTCTTTCAATAGATCATAACAAACATTGTTTAGACGCTTATCTGCAATAAATAGCTCAGATGGCGTTAATTTTCGCCAAACGACATGAGTGAGTTTGGTTGCAAGTTCAAAAAGAATCTCACAGGAGCGTTGAAAATATTCGTTATTTACGCCAAGTTTTTTCCCAACTATACAATCTTCATCAAGCGAAACACTATGTTTTCTACAAACATTAATGTACTGAGATGAAATTTCTCCATCCGTATGTACAAATAAATTTCTACGCTCTGTCAGTTCAATAAAGTCAGACCAAATACTTAGGTCTTTTCGTAAGGATATTCCAAGCTTCTTTTCTAACCATTCAAAATGCTCTGAATGACTTGCACGAAGAACTGATTCTATTTCTTTTTCCAAAACATATTCTCGTGCAACTTCTAAAGTACCAAATTCAACTAAATTAGCAAAAGTTAACTGTTTTTCTGAAGCATTAAGCAGTTCAGGTTTTGCATAGTACATAGCTCTAATAAGCCGACCCATGAAGGCATCAAATTGACTAACTATGGTTACTAAGAAACCTTTAGGAGTTATTGAAAATGCCGCATTAAAATTAGAGCCTTCTCGTGTTAAAAATTTCAAATCATAAGCATATCTTGGACTAATTCCATAGATCTCTGCTTGGCGTATGTACTTAATCTCTTTTGTTTCAATTTTTTTAATAAATTGTCCGTTTTTCTCAAGAAACTGTTCAATTTTAGAATGTGACTTTTGGCGAGCCTCATCTAGAGCTTCCATAATTATTGGTAAACTATCAGCTAGCCCATTGATTTCAATTAAAAATTTGTGAAGTGCCAGTTCAAAAGGATATTCTTGCTTACTTTCCTCTGCCATAACTTGCTTAATTTTGAAGTGAAGTATTGATCACACGTTGCCGTTGCCTGATACCTAACTATTAATTGTGCCGTAGTTCAGGTCTAATACGCAATTACAGCGCATCAAACGCTAGCATTTAATACCTAAACTTATGCTTATCCACCGGCTCTACCCAAATCGTACGAATTCCGAAGTAACTGGCCTCCCAGCAACGTCCAGAGCCACGTCCAAAGGCTGAACATCTTTTTTAGATTCTAAATTATTTTAGACTCTCCTAATTCTACTTCATCAAATTCCTAGTAAACTTCCCCAAAACCGCTAGTCTCCAATCGCAAAGCGTGTGCCGGCACCTAATAAATAAACCGGCCACTCAAGCGCAAATCCTTCTTGAAACTAAAGTCAACCCATCCATTAAAAGGATAGAGAGAATGAGAGCGATCAGCAAATTGTAAGAGTATGTTTGTATAACAACACTACTCATTCTCTAACGGCAGGGATGGGGGCGCTGGGGGCACGACGCGGCGCTCAACGCTGACTTTACGGCTTTCCCGCTGAGTCTGCATTTCCATTGCCACCGCTTCCACCTGAACGTCTAAACTGCCATAGGGAACCGCTAATTCAACCGTTGCCTCTAACTCGCCCCAGATGCTGCTGGAAAATTCCGTTAACCAGTAAGGGCCATCGAGTACCGAACGCGCTTGCCGGTCTTGCAGCCAAACCTTGACATAAATGCGGGGCACAATTTCAGGCAGCCTCACAGCCACTTTAACCGGCCTGCCTG
The DNA here is from genome assembly GCF_014695725.1 of Microcoleus sp. FACHB-672. Classification (NCBI taxonomy): domain Bacteria; kingdom Bacillati; phylum Cyanobacteriota; class Cyanophyceae; order Oscillatoriales; family Microcoleaceae; genus Microcoleus; species Microcoleus sp. FACHB-672. The sequence continues at coordinate 568,612 of NZ_JACJOU010000033.1, forward strand.
CTAGTAAATTCTCTTTAGGAACTTCTAAAACCGGCGCGGGAACCGGCTCATCTTCAGGCAACAAAGCTGGATTTGCCTCTTCAGGTGCAGGGGGGTCAATGCTTCGCAAACGCCTGAGATTAGAGGGACGTGCCGGTTCTAGCGGCTCATCATCCACCACAATCTCTCGCGCTTCCCACTCAGAAACCGTCTGAGGAGGCGATTCTGCCAATTCAATCCCACTCTCCTCATTAGGCTCGCTTTCTTGAAAAGAAGATACCTCTGTTTTCAGCCATTCTGACAACTCCTCATCATTGGCCAAAGCATTTAGCCGTGTCCAGAAGCGTTCTGGCAACTTCAATGATTTAAAAGCCGCATCCACCGGCGATGAGGGCGCGGCGGCCCGTGGTTCTTCTACAACCGGCATTTCAGGCCGTTCAACCTCAGCCGTTTCCGCTTCTACCAGGTTGGGTAAGACTTCTAAATTGGGCTGTGTTTCCGCCGGCAGCGCTTCCTCTGGGGTTTCGCTGATTTCAGCCGGTGCCTCTACGCCTTTTTGGGTGCGGTTGATCGGCACAACCTTGCTGTTAGGCGCGTTTGGACGGGAAAAGGTCGGCAAATCTAGCGGTTTCGAGACAGTCTTACCCGCTTCAGGTTTATGCAGCAGGGGAGGTAACACCCGATCTGTCGAAGGTTGGAACTGAACCGGCTGAGGGTTTTGCATCGTGTCCACCAGTTCTGTGAAAGACTGGTGAAGCGCTTCGACGTGGTGCTTCGGGTAAGGGTATTCCGACAGATCCACAACATCTTGGTCGGTTAATTCTTCCGAGATCGCACCCAGCAAGTCCTCGACATCGGCTGTAATTGTAAAAGATTTCGTGTCTAGCGCCTCAGGCGTGCCATCGTAAAGACTAATTTGCCCCAAAATCAGACGAGTATCGCTCTCCACCGGAATTTTTAGTGCGTAGGCAAACGGCACCGGCGGCTGAATTTGTGGCAGTGGTTCCCGCACACTCACCACTAACTGCGAACTTTGAGGATCACGCAGCTGAATATGCACTTCTGCCGATTTTAAGGGACGCGCATCCTTAACGCCATCGGCAACATCAACGCACCCAGATACAGTCAGTGGTTGCCCCTGACGCACCATATAGGTGGTTCGGTTCAGGATTAGCTGTAGCGGTTGCCGGCTGTTCGTTGTGGCTGCCGGCTCATTGGGTAAATCCCTAGAATTGTCGGACTCTTCCTCAGAATTGTTAATAATTGCCTGCAACCTCTGTGCTGCCGGCTTCATCGGCACTAATCGCACAGGGGAAACACTCGGTTGGGTGACGGTTGGTTCTGGGGTTGCCGGCTCAACATCCTCTGTAAGCGTTGCCGGCACTTCTGGAAAATCCGCACTTTCTGACAATGCCGGCTCATTCGACTCTAGAGGCGCAGCATCTTCGGCATCAATGGGTAACACTTCCAGCTTGACAGATTGCTGCCACCTACTCCCCATCAGATCGGACATGACATCGCCGCCGGTGCATCGTAACTCCCACAACCCCGGTTTAAGGCGCGTAAAGGGAATAACCACGACCAAGCCTTCAGCGCTAGTGCGGCGCGAACGCTTTTGAACTCGTCGTTTGGGCGGCACTTCATCGGTGCAATCATGAGTCACGCGAATTTCCACAGTCTCATTCGCACGCTCAGAACGAGCGACAACCCGATATCGGCCTTCTAAAATTTCCACATCGGGAGATTCGAGGGGCAGCCAAGCGCGATCGCCTTCTTTTTGGATCAGAAATTCCCAGTATTCCATCGCTAGCAGCACGAATAGTGCACTGACAGACCAGACCTTTTTAGCCAGTTTAACCTAGTCTGGGAAAGATGCAGCAATCCGACTAACTGGGCCAAATTCCAGAATTTCTACTTCCTGTGTGGGTTGCTGGTTGTGCCGGCCCTCCGGTGGCAAAGCAGTTTGTTTAAGTTCACCAGAGGCGAAGCGATAAAGGCCGGCTGCAACACCGGCTTGTCCATCTATTTAAAAAAGTAGTACCGGCATCTTGTCGGCTATATATTTAAAATTTTCTATATTCGACATAATTTCTAGAGCAATCTCAATAATTTCTTAAAGAGTATCAGCTTAAAAAACTTGATGTGCAAGCATCGTAACCTAGAAAAATGATAATTATTTAGGATTACCATATAGCAAAATAAAATTTTAAAACTACTTGAAAACAGCTTTAAAATAATCGAAAAAGGCAAAAGAAATAAATTACTTCTTTTGCCTTTAACTTTTGATTTTTGGTTTAATTAGGAAAAATAGGAATTACCATGCTCGGTTGCTCCGTGTTTGTGAGGAATTGTAAGCATGAGAATTACCGAGATAAGCCATTGGATCGACAGCACCCTGGCCGGCTACACGGAGTTCAAAGTGCAAGTGAGGGCCAGTGCTGTAGCCGGTGCTGCCCATCTCAGAGATTTGCTGACCTTGCTGCACTCGCTGGCCGGCACGTACCCAAATCCGGTCATTGTGGGCGTAACGCGTGATACTTCCATCCGGATGCTGAATTTCAACTAAATTGCCATATCCGCCCTCATCCCAAGCGGCATACGTCACAACTCCTGTAGCCGCAGCAAGAATCGGCGTTCCAATCGGGCCGGCAATATCAATCCCGTTGTGCATCCGTCCCCAGCGCCAGCCATAGCCTGAACTTAACTGCCCTTGAGCCGGCCAGATATATCCCTGCACAGGAGAGTTTGGCAAATAAGTATCTGGGGCAGAGAGGGGCGGCAATTCAGCGCCATTATTAGAGCGATAAGTTTGAACATTATCTCTCAAGCTATCAAGACGAGAGTTTATTCTGCCGGCCTTGGTTTTGGCTTGATTCGCCGAGGCAGCAGGCGGCTGGGAATTTATGGGTACTCGGCGCACTCGCGCAGCTGGAACCCTTTGTTGGCGGCTATTTGCGGACTGTGAAGCCAACTGGGGTGCCGGTGATGAGGTTTGCGGTTCAGTCACCGGCAGTAAAATTGCCGCCCCTTCTGCTGTATGAGTAATTTGAGTGGCAGTTTCTGTGCCGATGGCAAACACTACAGTGGGTTCGGCTTGATTAATTGAGTCATACCTCGAATCAGCGGCTGTTTGTGTCTGGGTGATTCGGGTTTTAAAAGCAGAGTTCGACTTGTGGGGAGTGGCAACCTCGCTGCTTGAGTCTACCGACGTCTGGGCTGCGGCGCTCTGACTGGTGCTGGTATTGCAGATTAACTGCTGGGCGGCAAGGACAGCAAGTGTGCTAATGGCAACTAAGCGGAGATGCATGAAGTTAGCTTATTGTGTGAAACAGCATTAAGAGTCAATTGAATTTGCTAGAAGAAGCGACTCGCGTTACAGGTGGAATGCTGGCGTGCTTTGAGAGAAAGAATATTTACAAGGATCAGAGCGTTTGCTAAAGTCAGTCCTTCGTTATCTGCCAGCTATTCGCTAAATTAGATGCAGCCCTTGTGTATAGTTCCACCATTGAACGTCGCACTAACTCCTAAAAAATTTATTTGATGAAAATCTGCTCAAATGAAGCGTGCGAGCAGAGCGCTGGGGGATTGAAGGTTTTTCAAGTTCAAATCTTTGGGTCATAGTAGGCTCCTGATAGTTGACTGTGATTGCCCCCGCAAAACCCTTGGGGGCAGCACACTCTTTTCATTCACAGTTGCCAAAGATGGTTCCGGGCATAATTTTAAGCCGCTCACATAATAAATCTTGTAAAGATAATTTTTTATTTTTAAGCTCACGCCTGGAACCCAATACTCATCGGCTCAAGAGTTGGTTTACAGCGACAGCATGGTTTTTGCCGGCAAAGAAAAAGATCAGTAGCTTCACGGATAAATTATCTATATAATTCAGCAAACCCAATTATTCGTGAGCCTTTGCGGTTGCACGCAACGGCGATAAGGAACACTATATGAAGCCCAGTGCGAACAAGATTGATAGATTGAAGTTCATCCGCCAACCGCTACAAGCATTTATTCTGGGGCTTTGCCTCACCGGCGGCGGCGCACTTGCCCAAACGTTGCCGGTGCCCAGTAACTTGATTAACCTCAACTCCGCAGAGGGAGAAAAGTTGCTAATGGACAGCAAAGCCCGACAGGACTATTGGCCATTAAGCGTGCAGTTTGTCACCCAAGATAACTTGGCTTACTGCGGCGTTGCCAGCAGCGTCATGGTGCTGAATGCTTTATCTGTGCCGGCACCGGAGGCCCCTGAATTTGGCTCTTTCCGGATGTTTACCCAAAACAACTTTTTTAACGAACAAACCCGGAAAGTAGTTACGCCTGAAGTTGTCTCCCGTCAGGGTATGACGCTGGGGCAGTTGGGACAGTTGTTAGAAAGCTATCCCGTCACAGCACAGACTCACTACACCAGCGATAGCAGTTTGGAGGAGTTTCGCACTCAAGCTGTGAAAAATTTACAAGAACCCGGAAATTTTGTTTTAGTTAACTACTTACGAAGTGATATTGGGCAAGAAAAAGGGGGGCATATTTCTCCTCTAGCAGCTTATAACGAACAGAGTGATCGCTTTTTAATTTTGGATGTGTCGCGTTACAAATATCCGCCGGTGTGGGTGACAACCGCTGAACTTTGGAAGGCAATGAATACGACAGATTCGGATTCAGGTAAAACGCGAGGCTTTCTATTAGTGAGTCCTCAGTAAATAATTTGTTGATAATTTTCCAGCAAAAATCCGCCCCATCTGAATTTAAACCCACAGATTAACACAGATAAATTATCTGTGGGGCGGACATTTCATTGTGTTTAAGATTTATCCTTTAAAAGCGATTAATATAGTTTTTCAATATGTTCGCAACTGCTGAATTGCGCTGGTTTTATCAGGGAATACTGCCGAACGAAATGATAAAGTGGTTCCAATCTGGGGGTGCCGGCGAAGAATTGAAAGCGCCAGAAGAACGTGAGGATTTATATTTGTATGCTGCTGGTTATGAGTATTTAAATATCAAACTTAGAGAGGAGCGTTTGGAAGTTAAATGGCGGCAAGCAGAATTAGGTGAGTTGAGTTTTAGAAATGCGGGGAAAGGTAAGGCTGAAAAATGGTTGAAGTGGATTTGCGGTTCGCCACCGGCACAGAGTTTGATAGCCACAATTCCGATTGAAACTCGCGAGTGGGTGAGGGTGAAAAAAAGCCGAACGCAGCGTCAGTTTCAAGTTTTATCGGATGAATCTATAATTTCAGTGCCGGTGGATGCAGACATCAACCAAGGCTGCACGGTTGAACTCACTCAGTTGATCGTTAAGGGTGAGGCGTGGTGGAGTCTGGCTTTTGAAGCGTTTGGAGAAGACGAAAACCTGATCGCTACCCTGCATAAAGTGGTTGAGTGGGTGGCTAAATCTTATAGTGGGCTGTCGGTTCAAGCTGCCAGTTCTTCTGGCTATCCCAAATGGCTTTCAATGACGGTTAATCGTTAGTGCAACTCAATAAAAAATTATAAAGCCAATTTCCCCCATTTCTTCATGAGAAAATGGGGGAGATTGGCTTAAGACTTATTTAAAGCTGATATTAACTGATCTGCTGATCGCAGACCTCAAAACCTTAAACAGCTAAGGTATTTTAGACAGGTAAAGAAATAACTTGCCAAAAAGGTATTGGGCCGGCTAAAAGGCGAGCCTTGCCTCTTGGGATCTACCGAAAAAGTAGTTTTATGGAGGAGCGCTCTTTAAAAAAGGAAGGACTTACGCATTTTTTGAGAGTAGATACTACAGATTGAATTTCACTGAAGTGCTAAATTCAACCGGCAGCCGATGAAAGTTAGGCTGCGTAAGTCCACAATGACTTAGCGATAGTCAGAACGCGCCACATCCGGGTCACGCTCGGTGGTGTAGGTACGGGCAGGTTCTTGGCGCTTACGAGCCAAACCGGCTAAACCAGCAAGACCTAACAAACCTAACCAACCCCAGTCAAAGTCGCGGTCAGATTCGGTAGTATTAACGTCTTGAGTGGGAGCTGTGTAAGTCGTATCGGGAGAAGTTGTCGTTGTATTAGTTTGAGCAGAGGCGGGTAGAACCGCAGGCACAAAGGCTAAGCTAGCAGCAATAACGCCGGCTTTTAGGGCTTGGGAAACTTTTGAACTGTTCATAAATTTAACTCCACTGAATCTCTTGAATCTCTTAACTAAATGTATCAATTGCCTTTAAAAAAGAAATCAATCTACAGATAGAAACGCCCTCTCCTCCCATTGCAGGGTTAAACACTCAAAAAAAGTTTGCTCTCAACTCTAAATTGCGAACGTGAGCAGGTTTAGGATTTGTGGGGAAACCCTTAATCAGCAAGGCTTTCAAACTTTATTTTTTTAGAATTTCCTTTTAATTAATCCCACTGAACTCAGAACGGATGAGACTGCTGGGCCACATCGGCTGGTTTTGCTCTCACTCCCCAGAAGGATAGCGGCAAAAGATATCTGACAAATGAGCCGGTACACTTACTCCAAATGCTGGCTATATATTAACCAGACTCAGCATTTGCAAAGACTATTGCTAGGCAAAACCGGCCCGCTTTATCAGGGCAGATACTTTGGTTTGCAGTTCTGTAAAAGCCGGCCCTTACAAATAAGCACAATGTCACACCTGTAGCTGTAGCGTCTGAACCTGCCAGTAGTACAACCAAGGTATATCAGCCAAGTTCGGCTTACAGGGCCGCCAATTGCTTCATAAACCCGCCTTTATTAATTACTCACAGGGATAATGACTTGCCCTTAAAAGGCTTGTCACAGCCCAGCTAAACAGCGGGAAATCACCATAACCCGCAAATCCCGCATTATTATAATTAAATCTTATGTATTAGTCGCTACTGAGCAAGACTGCCGGCGGCCACACCCGCACCTAAAGCCGGGAGGATAGAAAGGTACACTCAGGAGTTCTTAGCCCTTTCTACGCAACGCTTTGAAAATTTTGGGCTTTGACACGTTCAAAAATTCCAACTTTCAATTCTCCTCATGTAAGTTTTTGCCTATATCCCATAAGAAATACTAAAATGATAGGTAAATCTACAGAGCTTGGAATGCGTTATGGCTGGCGTCGAGTCTCAGAACCATGCGTCCCTTTCCCTCAGAGAGTTGCAAGTTGTTGAATTGGTAGCTGCGGGCTTGACAAACCAAGAGATTGCCGAGCAGCTAGAAATCAGCAAACGCACGGTTGATAATCATATCAGCAATATCTTGACCAAAACGGCGACTCATAACCGTGTGGCCTTGGTGCGGTGGGCTTTGCAATCGGGAAAGGTTTGTATTAATGAAGTCAACTGTTGCATAATTCCGCTGCCTAGCACTCATAATGAGGTGGTTGTGGAGCAAGAGTGATCAGTTTGTAGGATGAGCGAGCAAACACTGCAGACCGCTGGGGAAAAACATCTGCGGTACGAAGTCCAATGGCCGCGACTGCCTTTAGCCGTGTACCGGGAAATCGCGGCGCATTTGCGTCAAGTCGCCGGCGTGGAAACAGGTTTGACGCCCCAACAGTCCCAGCAGTTTGATTACAGTCAAAGTCAAGTTGGGAGCTTGTGGATTCACTACGCCGAAAATGTTGATTCAGCAGATCGTCAACAGGTGGATCGGATTTTAGCTTACTATAGCAATCGCTATGGAGCTTTGGAAGTGAATAGGCACTGAGAACTGAGAAATTTACCCAGGACTGAGAACTCAGGACTGAGAACTCAGGAGTAACGTTTGGCTGTTCACTTCTTTGGCTGACTTTTGACTTTTGACATTTTACTTTTAAGTAATGGGCGCAATTCAAGCATTAAGGGGAACGCGGGACATCCTGCCCGAAGAAATCGGCTATTGGCAGCGGGTCGAATTTGTGGCGCGAAAAATTTTGAATAACGCCGCTTATCGGGAAATTCGCACTCCCATTTTTGAGGATACAGCGCTGTTTGAGCGGGGAATAGGGGAAGCCACAGATGTTGTGGGGAAGGAAATGTACACCTTCAACGACAAGGCGACTCCCCCCCGTTCCATTACCCTGCGTCCCGAAGGAACTGCTGGAGTGGTGCGGGCTTTTATCCAAAACAGTCTTTACGCCCAAGGCGGCGTTCAGCGTCTTTGGTACACCGGCCCGATGTTTCGCTACGAAAACCCACAAGCAGGCCGGCAGCGGCAATTTCATCAGATTGGGGTGGAGGTGTTAGGCAGCGCTGATTCCAGGGCAGATGCAGAGGTTATCGCGCTGGCAACTGACATTTTGCAAACGCTGGGACTGAAGAATCTGCGCCTATCCCTTAACTCGGTAGGAAATCCAGAAGATCGGCAGCGCTATCGGCAAGCTTTAATCGACTATTTAACACCCTTCAAAGACGCGTTAGATCCGGATTCCCAAGATCGGCTGACTCGTAATCCTCTGCGAATTCTAGATAGTAAGGTGGAACGCACCCAGCAAATTGCCACGGATGCGCCCAGTATTTTGGATTATCTCAGCGATGAATCGCGCCGGCACTTCGATCAGGTGCGGCAATTATTAGGCGATTTGGGAATTGCTTACGAACTCAATCCCCGGCTGGTGCGGGGCTTAGATTATTACACCCACACGGCATTTGAAATTCAGTCAGATGATTTAGGTGCTCAAGCCACAGTCTGCGGTGGTGGGCGCTATGATGGCTTGGTGGCCGAATTGGGTGGGCCACAAACACCGGCTGTTGGCTGGGCAATCGGCATGGAACGCTTGATTATCCTGCTACAACAGTTGCAAACGCAGGCGACACCGGCACTCGATTTTTATCTGGTTTCCAGAGGCGAACACGCAGAAGCACAAGCCTTAATACTCGCTCAAAAGCTACGCGGTGCCGGCTTTAGCGTGGAATTAGACTTAAGCGGCAGTGCGTTTGGCAAGCAATTTAAACGGGCCGATCGCAGTGGGGCGAAGGCTTGTTTGGTGTTAGGCGATGCAGAGGCTGAGAGTCAGACTGTGCAGCTTAAGTGGTTGGCAACAGGAGAGCAAAGTTCTCTCCCGCAAAGTGATTTACTAGAAAAAACAGAGGAGTGGCGCTGCCGGCTGGAGGGGTAAAAGCGCCGATTTCAGGTGGTGTGGGGCTACATCGTCAGGCCGGCAATAGGGATTATTTCAGCCCCATGCCCAATGCCCCATGCCCCGCCCTCTAACTCCTGCCGGTGGTAGACAGCCCCTCCACAATAATAGAGGGCGTGTAACAAGCGCCGTTCCAGTCGGCATCACTACCCAGTTCGAGCACTTGCTTAAGGGCGGTGTAAACGTTGCCCGCTACCATTGTGTCTTTGACTCTACCGATAATTTCGCCGTTTTTAACTCGGTAGCCGAGATCGACATTAATCGAAAAGTCGCCAGAAAGGCCGGCACCGCCGCCCAGCATTTGATCGACCATAATTGCGTCATCGAGTTGGGCGATCAGTTGCGCTAAGTCTCGCGATCCGGGCTGTATGAGTAAATTAAATAAACCGGGCGTGGGATAACTGCCTAAACCGGGGCGAAAACCGTTGCCGGTGGTGCCACTACCCAAAAGTCGTCCCGTGGTGTGATCGGTGTAGAACAGCTGCAAAATGCCATTTTGAATAAACACAAGCGAGTGAGTTGGGGTGCCTTCATCGTCAAAAGGGCAGCTAAACGGGCCGACATCTGGGTCTTGGGAAATGGTAAGGGCGTTAGAAATCACAATTTCGCCAAGGTGATCACTCCAAGGCGAGGATTTTTCGATAACCAGTTTGCCATTAAGAGCAGCTTGGACTGTACCCCAGAGCATATCAGCGGCTTTAGAGGTAAACAAGACCGGCACCCGACCTGTCGGCGAGGACACATTTTCCTTTGACCAATCTAATCGCTGCAAAATTCGCTGGGCAAGCATTGCCGGTTCTAGATGTCCCCGCTGGGTTTGACCGTCCCCAACACTCAAAAAATCATCGCCGCGCACCCATTCACCTGAGAGATAACAGCTAAGAGTGGTGTCGGTGTAACTGCAATCTAAGCCAAGCGAGTTGAGCAAGCGAGTGCTTTCAACTTCACAATCCCACTCAGCGCTACACAAAACCTCTGGATAAGGGTCGCGAACCAAGGCAATTGCTTCTTTGCCCCAATTCACCAGCACCTCAACCGGCACCGCTTCTCCCACATCAGGATAAGAAGACGCTTGAGATGCAGAGAGTTCTATTGTTTCCGGTTGGTTAAGCTGACTGAGGGCGATGGCGCGATCCACCAAATTTTGGGCATCCACCGGCCCGTAGGCGACGGCTAGCCCCGGACGCCCCCCGCGCCACAGCCTAAGCGCCGTCCCTTCAGATTGGGCGCTTTCTAACTGCTTGAGTCGGTTGGCTTCAAAAAACACGGGTCGCGACAGCGATCGCGATTGAAATACCTCAGCAGCTTCCGCTCCTGATTTTGCCGCTAATTCCAGCAGCTGTTCTGCCGACGCTTCTAGTTGCAAATTCTCAGAACCCATATCAATTTTTAGCGATTAGCTGTTAGCAATTAACCATTAGGTAGTCGCTAGTCGGGTATAGGTAAAGTATGTTTCCTGTCGAGCAAAGCAAATAAATTTGGCGGCCACATGAACAAGACATTCTAAGGGACACTGGCTTTATATCCACAGTCCGCTTAAAGTGACTTTGCTTATATGGTCGCGATTTTTAATCGCCAGGTACTTTATAAACCCGATCTAACAGCTAACAGCTAATTGCACTGAAATCACTTTACGATAGATTGAGTTCCTCTAACAGCCAAAATCCGGCAAAAGATTCTGATTCTGGGCTGGACTGCACTGCTAAAAAATGCACCATTTGTGCTTTTTGCTTGGCGTCGTCAAATCCTTTCGCCTCTGCTTGGAGTTGCGGGTTGGTGAGGTTGGCCAGAATCCATCGGTCACTGGCACCTGTTTCCAACACGATTCTGGCGGGTGAGTTGAGATCAACTTTGAGGAAAGCCAACTCTAGCCCGGAAATCCAGCCGGCTAAGGCTAAGGCTCTGGGTGAGAAAATGATGAGGCCAGGAATGGGGGTTTCTGGCGTCAATTGGGGCACTAAGCTGTGTTCGCCTAAAATTGGGAAAGCTTCGCTGAAGTCAATTTCCCACTCGTGCATCTCCTCAAAGGCGCTGGCTTCTAAGGTGACAAAGGCCCACCGCTGGCCAACTAAGGCGTCTGGCAAAGCTCGCGGTGCCGGTGAGTCCATGCGGACAGAGGCTGCCGGTGCCATGAGTTGAAAACCGGCTTCTTTGGGATAAACCTCTTGCATCCGCTGCTGTAGCCACCTGTGCAGTGCAATTGTGTGCCGGCTGGGTTTGGCGTCAAGCCCCAACTCTTGGCACGCTTTGAGGATCATGTTATTCATCTGCCGGCGAAAGAAGCGAATTTTTGCCGGCGGTGCCGGTGCTTTAGAGATCGCTTCTTCAAGTGCCGCTCGCAACCAAGCAGAATTGACCTGGCTACTGGGACAAAACTGCGCGTAGCGAAACAGCGACTCAGGGGCGCGGCGCGTGTCCAAAGGACTTTCGCACACCACAAGTTCCCAAAGCTTTTTTTGTTGCTCGTCCAAAATAGGCCGAGAGTAGAAATCTAATTCCCAAACCGTTGCCATGTTAAGCCGTTCAAATCTTGCCTGTTTCTTTTTCCATCATACGGGTGAAATGTCTTTGTCCTGCTTTGGGTTGTTGTGGCACCGAGATTTAGCGGCGAATGGGGGGAGAGTGGGAGATGGATCGAGAACTATCCTCGTTTACAGCAATTGGATGGATCGAGAACTATCCTCGTTTACAGCAATTGGCACGTTATAGTAGAGCCGATGTTGAGAAGCGAGTGATTATACCAGAATTTTCAGTCCCGTATACATAATCGGATTTGGTATCAGTCCTTGGAAACTGAGTATTTACTTGGCTCACATCCTGCATCCTTCTCAATCTCTGAACATTTTTTTCTCTGTCTGTCAGCAATAAGTAATTGGAAACTAATTCTCTTGATTTTGGTATTTCTCAAAGGTGAATAGGTGATATGTATAGCCTCACTGAAGCTGAGTTTCGTATAAAAGCTGAGCCTTTTCTCCGGCAAGTTTTTGTCAATGACGATGCCTTTGACCAACCTTTTTCTAAACGTGTAGTTGGGCGGTTAATTATGTACCCTTGTGAATACTGTATAGAACCCCCTATTATCAATGCTATCATTGACGCTGCCGCTAATTTGGGTGATACGGGCTGTTATATTTCTCTGTATAACACATCAACGTCCTCTGTTGAGCCTAATCACTGTTACATCCCTTTAGAAGATTTCATAGAAGCTTACACAATGTCAGGTGGACTTGAGCGCTCAATCGATTTCCGCTTAAGCATGAATCCTTATGGTCTAGACAGTATTATCTATTCAGCCAGTGGTAAATGGGGGTTGATAACATCCCATGAACGACATGGGCTACTGGGTGGGCCTGTAGAATTTATTGAAGAAATTCGCTCGGCTGTTCCAGATTTAGACCGGCAGGTGTATGGTTTCCTGGGACGTTTACGAATGTTGCTAGAAGCTTGCCAAATTTTTCCCGCTGATGTCACTCGCAATAAATGGTTGCAACCTTTATTAATTCATGTTTATGGAGAAGAAAAGGCTGAACAAATCTTACTGGAAGCCAAGGAGAATCCTACAACAATATATGATTAGCAGAAAAAAATAACTCAATCAAACTCGCTCTGACACTACAGAGTATGTTTGAGGGATGGCAATCGTTTAACAGAGTTCATTACTAAGGATAGTCAGAGGAATATTATTCAGTCGGTTGAGTATATTTACGTTGATCTATCGGTACTTGACACAATTACATTACCTACCACAGCTTTGGGCAAGCTACCAGTCAGACAAATGCTGCGCTAAACTTCCGTTTTGGTTATACGGGACGGGAGTTGGATTCTGAGACGAGGCAATACTATTATCGGGCGCGATATTACGATGCCGGTGTAGGACGATTTATTAGTGAAGATCCAAGATGAAATTATATTATTTGATTCTGAGATGAGCGATAAAAAACAAATTGTGGTCAAGGCAAGATAGTTGTAATTAACCAAACAAAAAATTTTTATATGATTCACATTGATGGCTCTTATGGTGAAGGTGGCGGGCAGGTTCTTCGCACTTCCCTGAGTTTGTCTGCGATCACCGGCACCCCTATCCGCATAGAAGGCATTCGTGCGGGACGCCCCAAGCCTGGAATGGCAGCTCAGCACTTAACTTGCGTGCGGGCAGCCGCCGCGATTTGCAATGCGGAACTGCGAGGCGATAAGTTGGGTTCGATGATGTTGGAGTTCACCCCCACCGGCTCTGTGCAAGCAGGACAGTATACTTTTGATATCATGACAGCCGGTGCGCTGACTTTAATTTTGCAGACGATTTTGCTGCCTCTGGCGCTAACGACGGGTGACTCGATGGTGAGGCTACGGGGAGGTACTCACGTTCCTTTTAGCCCGCCATTTACCTACATTGAACAAGTTTATCTGCCGGTGCTGGCTGGGATGGGCATCGAGGCTAGGGTGCGGCTCAATGCTTGGGGTTGGTATCCCAAGGGCGGGGGAGAGGCGGAATTACGCTTAAGTGGCGGTAACAGCTTGAGTGGTTTAAATTTAATCGAACGTGGCAATTTGCGACGGGTTCGGGGACTGGCGGTGGTTACGGAACTTGCGTCTCACATTCCGCAGCGCATGGCAAACCGTGCTGAGAATTTGTTGCGATCACAAAACCTAATCGCCAAGGTGCAGGCGTTGCGAGAAAGCGGTATAGCGCCGGGTGCGGGGATTTTTTTAACGGCTGAGTATGAAAAGAGTTTAGCTGGGTTTGGTGCTGTAGGGCGTGTGGGGTTGTCGGCTGAAAAGGTAGCGGAAATGGCGGCTGAGGAATTACTAGATTTTCATCATAACGGTGCGCCGGTGGATGTGCACTTGGCAGATCAGTTGCTATTACCGGCAGCTTTGGCAACGGAGGCGAGTCAGTATCGGGTGGCGGAAATTAGCACCCACCTAACAACAAATGCTTGGGTGATTGAGCAATTTGTGCCGGCGAAAATAATGATCGATGAAGAGACTCAGATAATTTCAGTAACGCCTGTTGCTAAATAAAAAGAGATGCCGGCTTTATTTACAATCACTCCGGCAATTCACCAAAGCGTTCCCGATAACGAGCTAACTGCGCTTCTAATTCCGTCGTGCGTTGTTGAGCTGCCTCAGCCTGTTGTTGAGCTGCTTCAGCCTCCTCTTGGGGTGTTGGCAGCAAAACCCCATCCAAAGTTGCCCAGCGCAACCAGCCGGCATTTACGTCTGCATAAGTTCCTTCCCAGCGTACTAATGCTAACTGTAAATGCCGGCTGAGCAAGCGATTTTGTTCATCTATTTCAACCGGCTCATAAACCCCTCTCACTAAAACAAAAGCTGCCAACTCGCCACTATAGGGATCGAACCAATAATATTCAGGCACTCGTAACTGATTTTGATAAATTAGTTTTTTCTCGCCTTTATCTTTTTCTGCAGTACTATCTGATAACAACTCAATTACTAAGTCTGGCCCTTTTCCCTCCTGCCAAACGACCCAACTTTTGCGCTCTCGCTTGGGCACATCCAGCACTACAAAAACATCTGGCCCGCGAAAGTCTTGATTGCGTACCTGTGCCTCACTAAAATAGACAAACATATTGCCAGCGACAAAAACATCTTGACGCTGTTTCCACAACAGCCGCAATGGATGAATTAGCATCTCCATCTGTAGTACATGGCGCAAGCTTTCCATAGGCACCCCGTCATCGTAAGGAAGTTCGTCCTCTGTCGGAGGAATCGTCACGCCATACTCGGCTAGCTCAGCTAGTGTCATTTCCTCTTGCATAGAGTTTCACCTAGTTGTGATTTCGGCTACTCACTATTTTAATTGAAATCTGCTTTACTTAGATATTAAATGAAAGTAAAATTTTGATAGTTTGTAAATTTAGTTTTTTTGACGTTAGAATTTTCTTTAAATATTTAAAAAGTACTTAATTCCCTCATTTCAAATCTTGATTAATTCAAAACTGACTTTAAAAATGGTAATATTTTATAGATTTTTAACACAATTCTTATGCACCGGCACTCCTCCCATTTTTTGTTTGCCATCACAGCAGTGTTCATGCTTTTCGGTTGCACTGACACTCCCGAAGTATTTAACACTCCTCAACAAACGCAGCCGACAAAAAAGCCGGCACAACCTACTATTGTTTCCCGCATTGCCTTCGGTTCTTGCAATAAACACGATCTCCCGCAACCATTGTGGCAACCAATTATTAGCAGTCAACCCGATCTCTGGATCTGGCTTGGAGATATTGTCTATGGGGATACCGGCAACATGAAGGTTATGCAGCGTAAATATCAAGCGACAAAAGCAAACCCAGGCTATCAAGCATTACTTCAAACCACGCCAGTGATTGGTACTTGGGATGATCATGATTATGGCAAGAATAATGCCGGCAAAGAATATAAAAAGAAAGCAGAAAGTCAACAGGAGTTATTAGACTTTCTTGATGAGCCGGCAGATAGTGAGCGCCGACAGCAAGCTGGAGTTTATACTGCCTACACTTATGGCACAGTAGGCAAGCAAGTCAAAGTCATTTTACTGGACACTCGCTATCATCGGGATGCGCCGGGTAAAAATAGTGATATTCTGGGTGAACAGCAGTGGAATTGGTTAGAAAAAGAATTTAAAAATAGCAAAGCGCAAATTAATTTGGTCATTTCAAGTATTCAAGTTTTGCCAGAAGACCACAAAGAAGAAAAATGGGAAAACTTCCCTAAAGCGCGGCAACGGTTGTTTGATTTGATTAAGAAAACGAAACTTTCAAGCGTAATTTTTCTAAGTGGTGACCGGCATTTTGCAGAAATTTCTAAAATGAAAACTGGCTCTATCCCCTATCCCTTGTATGAAATTACTTCCAGCGGACTCACTCATAGTTGGGAGAAATTAGAGAAAGAGCCAAATAAATTCCGTCAAGGGCCGTTTTTCAAATATTTACATTTCGGACTAATGGAAATTGATTGGAACAGTAAGCCAGTGCGCGTAAAATTGCAAATACGAGATGAAAATAATCAAGTAAAATTAGAGCAAAAAGTCAATCTTTCTGAATTAAGCTTCACTTCCAAAAAATGAAGGGTAAAGTCAGAGTATAGTGAAAGATTGAAGCCGGCCAAAGCAACTGTTCAGTTCACTAAGCAAGCTCATGTCTCAAACCGTCTGGATTGCAAGACACGCAAATCGCCTCGACTTTGTTAACCCTGAGTGGTTTAATACCGCTGAGCGCCCTTACGATCCCCCCCTTTCCGAGGATGGAGTTGGGCAAGCGAAGCAATTAGCTAAACGCCTTGCCGGTGAAGGCATCACACATATTTTTGCCTCGCCGTTTCTGCGAACTGTGCAAACCGCCCATGAAGTTGCCGAAGTCCTCGATTTGCCGGTCAAACTTGAGTCAGGTTTAAGTGAGTGGCTGAATCCAGATTGGATGCCGGTGATGCCAGAAAGACTGTCAATTGAAGCATTACATCAGCGATTTCCCAAGATCGACCTCAGCTATACATCTCGCGTTGTCGCTGAATATCCCGAAACTGACGAAGCGTGCTTAGAACGATCTGCTCAAACCGCAAGACACATCGCGGCTGAATTCCCAGGAGATATTCTGTTAGTGGGTCACGGCGCTTCAGTTCTGGGTGCGACAATGGGGTTAGCCGGCAGAAGTGCTAACCCGGAATTGAAGGTGGCGCTATGCTGTTTATTTAAATTGGTACGCCACGCCCACGATTGGGTAATAGAACTTAATGGGGATACGTCCCACCTCAGTCAAAGCGAGACAATCATCCGCTTTAATTAATTGGTTATTTCTCAGCACACAGTTGTTTGCTGTCAATTAGCAAGGGCAGATTTTACCGATTAATGTGAGGTTTCAGTATTAATCAATGTACTAAACTCACTCGTGTTAATCTCTTGTCCGATTCCCCCCTCACTGATGACCGTTAAGTAAAAGTTATGACATTATTACTTGCAGGAGACACCGGCGGCACAAAGACAATCCTGCGCCTGGTGAAAGCATCCACCGGCACAGAATTACAAACCCTCCATCAGGCGACTTACACCAGCCGGGAGTACGCCGATTTAGTGCCAATGGTGCGGGAGTTTTTGGCGTCGGCAGGAAAAGAGTTAGGTGAAAAATTTGCCCCCGAAAAGGCGTGTTTTGCCATCGCTGGGCCGGTTGTCAATAATAGCGTCAAGCTGACAAATTTGCCTTGGTTACTTGATGGCCACCGGCTAGAACAAGAACTGGGAATGGTGGCAGTCAGTTTAATTAACGATTTTGCCGCAGTTGGCTGTGGCGTCTCAGGTTTGGCACCGGCAGACTTACACCCTCTGCAAGCAGGCCAATTCCAGCCGGATGCGCCGATTGCCATCATTGGTGCCGGCACCGGCTTGGGTGAAGGGTTTTTAATCCGGCAGGGAGACACATATCAAGTTTTCCCCTCTGAAGGTGGCCATGCCGACTTTGCCCCCCGCAACGAGTTAGAGTTTGATCTGCTGCAATACTTGCTCGATAAATACCAAATTTCGCGCGTTTCCGTTGAACGAGTTGTTTCTGGTCAAGGTGTTGTGGCTATTTACCAATTTTTGCGGGATCGGCAAATGGCGGATGAATCGCCAGACGTTGCTGAAGTGGTGAGAACATGGGAGCAACAGGCGGGGCGCAAAGAGAAAACCGTTGATCCGGCGGCAACCATTGCTGCAGCAGCTTTGGCTAAGCGTGACCCCTTGTGTGAGGAGACGATGGAAATGTTCGTCGAAGCTTACGGGGCTGAAGCCGGCAATCTTGCGCTTAAACTTCTACCGTATGGGGGATTGTATGTGGCCGGGGGAATTGCTGCCAAAATCATGCCATTGATTTTAGAGAAAGGCCGGTTCTTACAAGCGTTTACCCAAAAAGGTCGGGTGACTCCCCTAGTAGAGCGAGTGCCGGTTAATGTTGTACTCAATCCACAAGTCGGGCTAATCGGGGCAGCTATTTGTGCGAGCCGGTTGTAATATTTGGCATTAAAGTTGCATAGAAAGGAAAGGGGCTAAGTGTAGCCCTTTCACGGGGATTTCAACTTTCTTGGCGTCATTAACGATTGATTGATGAACAGAAAGTTGACGGGCAAGTGCAGGTTGAACTGTAATTGCCCAGCCGACGAAACTATCGGCACTTGGCTACCTAACTTTTCACCGGCTCCATCAAGCGGGCTGGTTCAGTTACGTCCAGAATCATCCCCTCATAAGCAAGTACCGCATTCGGGCAAGTTGCGTAGACTTCCTCTGCCATCCGATCCAGAAACTCATCCGAGTGAGTGGGTTCGTGATGAAACACAACAAATCGCTTTACCCCGGCTTCCTTGGCAATTCTCGCCCCTTCCTGCCAAGTTGAGTGCCCCCAACCGATTTTCGGTGATTTCGGGTTGTGATACTCCTCATCGGTGTACATGGCATCGTAAATGAATAAATCCGCGTCACGAGCCAGATGCAGCACACTTTCATCGATGCGATCCGGGAAATGTTCGGTATCGGTGCAGTAAAACACCGTATGTCCCCGCCACGTCACCCGGTATCCCATTGCATTATTGGGGTGATTGAGATGGCCGGTTTCTAGGGTGATGTCGTCCAGTGTGATCACATCACCGGGCATCACTTCAGAAAACTTCAGATCTGCTTGCATCCCCGAGATCGGCACCGGCGAGTTGGGATGAAGCACCCGTTCAATAAAATGTTGTTTCATCGACTCTGCATCAGGGGGAACAGCACCATGAATGTGGAAGCTATTGCCCTGAATAAAGGCAGGGGTGAAAAACGGAAACCCTTGAATGTGATCCCAGTGATAGTGGGTAAAAAATATATCGGCTGTAACCGGCATTTCTTTGAGCAGGTGTTGCCCCAGCCGTTGCAAGCCGGTGCCGCCATCAAAAATCAGGCGTTTATCACCCAAGCGCATTTCCATACAGGAGGTGTTGCCGCCGTAGCGAACCGTATCTTTTCCGGGGGACGGAACACTGCCTCTAACACCCCAGAACTGGACAACAAAATCGGAGGAATGACTGTTTGCCATGTTGAAGTTAATAGCTTTGCGCGGTAAGATTGCTTCTTGGCCGCAGGCTAGGGTGCGGAGTACAACGCTGCATCTTTTGACAGTTTCACCCTGGCAACGACCCGTGGATGGACTTTTTGAGTCTAGCCCACTGTCACTCAAACGTCCACGATATTTGAGTGAAAATATACGCCCGGTTACTTTTACTTTTTAGCGATTTGAATCCGAAAAAAAGTAATTGAATGTAACACAAAATTCTCTCAAATTTTGAGAGAACTTGACGAAGTTGATGATGGGAAAACGACGTTTTCCAGACGGTATCTGCACCCTTGATTACTTGCGGGACGAGCACTGCTGCGCCCGGAAATGGGAAGTTGGTATTTGTCCCTATACCGATGCCGGCAGCCAAGATCCAAGAAAAGGTTGAAAGCCTTGCGCTATCGAAGAAAATCGCAACTGTCCTGATCCAAACCCCGACCTCTTGCATTGCAAACCTCCAAGATTTTGGATTTCAGTCAGGATAAGTTGGAAGTAGATGCTGAAAACCCGTTTGGGTTGTTAGAGCACTTTGCACTGACCCTGATGACGCAATAAATGATCGCATAGCACTAAGGCAACCATTGCTTCTACCATTGGCACAGCTCTAGGCAAAACGCAGGGATCATGCCGGCCCTTAGCTGCCAGTATAGTCTCTTCCCCGCCGCTCGTCACTGTACGTTGTTCTTTGCGAATTGTAGCAGTTGGCTTGAAAGCAACTCGTAAAATAATATTTTCTCCGTTGGTAATTCCGCCTTGAATGCCGCCAGAGCGATTGGTGAGGGTGCGAATTGCACCGGCTTCGTCGGTATAGAATTCGTCGTTATGTTCGCTGCCGGTGAGCAGGGTGCCGGCAAACCCGGAACCAATTTCAAAGCCTTTACTTGCCGGTAAAGACATGACGCCTTTGGCCAAGTCTGCTTCTATTTTATCGAACACCGGCTCGCCTAATCCTCTAGGGACATTGCGAGCGACGCATTCCAAAACGCCGCCAATAGAATCTCCTTGCCGGCGCACCCCGTCGATCATATCAATCATGCGTTCTGCACATTCAGAGTCGGGACAGCGAACAATATTGCTCTCCACTTGTTCAAGGGTGACAGTGCTGGGGTCAATTGTTCCTTCTAAGTCTTTGATCCGTTTGACGTAACCGACAATTTCCACCCCGGCAACTTGTTTAAGGATTTTTTTAGCAATTGCGCCGGCAGCCACCCGTCCAATCGTTTCCCGTGCGGAGGAACGTCCCCCACCTTGCCAATTGCGGATGCCATATTTTGCATCGTAGGTGGCATCTGCATGAGAAGGCCGGTAGGTTTGTGCCATCTCATCATAATCTTGGGGGCGGGTATCTTGATTTCTGACCAAAATTGTGATGGGCGTTCCCAGCGTTTTTCCTTCAAAAATGCCAGAAATAATTTCGCAGGTGTCTGCTTCTTTGCGAGGTGTGGTGATTTTACTTTGTCCTGGCTTGCGCCGGTCAAGTTCCACCTGGATTTCTTCTGCTGAAATTTCGAGTCTTGGGGGACACCCATCAATCACGACGCCGACGCCGCCGCCGTGGGATTCGCCAAAAGTGGTGATGCGAAACAAATGCCCAAAGGTGTTGCCCATGATGTTAAAAAATGCCAAGAAATTGTATTTTAACAGCGATTGATGTTAGAGAATGCCGCTGTCCTGTGGAGGCCGGTTTATAATACAAACACTCCCCACACGAGCGCACTCAGCCAAAAGCTCTCCCATCCTAAGTCAAACGATGAGCGAACCGCAAACAGAATACGACACGCCTTGGAAAGATGCTTTAGAACGTTATTTTGAGGAATTTATCGCATTCTTTTTTCCTCAAGCTCATGGTGATATAGATTGGCAGCGCGGCTATGAATTTTTGGATAAAGAATTGCAACAAGTCGTGCGCGATGCAGAACTAGGCCGACGCTTAGTCGATAAGTTAGTTAAAATTTACCGTGCCGGTGGCGAAGAAACTTGGGTTTTGGTACATATCGAAGTCCAAAATCAGGAAGAAAGCAATTTTGCCGAGCGGATGTATGTTTACCATTACCGCATTTTTGACCGTTACAAGCGCTCAATCGCCAGTTTAGCGGTATTGGGTGACGAGAGAGCCGGTTGGCGTCCTGAGCGCTTCAGCGATGAGCTATGGGGGTGTGAAGTCAATTTTAGATTTCCCGTGGTGAAGTTGCTAGACTATCAAGAAAGCTGGCAAGCGCTAGAACGTAGCCGAAACCCCTTTGCTACAGTCGTGATGGCTCATTTAAAAGCTCAAGAGACTCGTGACGACGCACGAGGAAGATTCTCTAGCAAGCTTTATCTCACCCGACGCTTGTATGAACAAGGTTATGAGCGGGAAGATGTGATTAATCTGTTTGGGTTTATTGACTGGGTCATGAATTTGCCGGCACAGTTAGAACAAGATTTTTGGCGAGAAGTCAGTCAGCTACAGGAGGAACGACGGATGCCTTACATCACAAGTGTTGAAAGAATTGGAATTGAGAAAGGAATTGAGCAGAGTCGCCAACAGATGAGGGAGATCCTGCTGGAAAGCATTGCGCTGGGTTTGGATTTGAAGTTTGGCAGTGAAGGATTGATAATTCTACCGGAGATTTCAGAGATTCAGGAAGTGGAGCAATTAAGAGCGATTCTTAATGGGTTAAAAACAGTAAATGCGCTTTCAGAATTGCGTCAAATATACAGCAAATTCGAAGTCTATGAGGTACAGTAGCAGCAATGTGTAAACCAATTTTTGAGATGTTCGAGATTCATTAATTGAAGTGCTAGTTTAATTAAACCATCAACTCCAGA
>NZ_JACJOU010000034.1 GCF_014695725.1 Microcoleus sp. FACHB-672
ATGTGATCAACCGCGCCAACTTGGGGATGGAAGTGATGCACGAACGTAATGCTCACAACTTCCCGCTTGATTTGGCGGCCGGCGAGCAAACTCCTGTTGCTTTGACTGCTCCTTCTATCAATGGTTAGGTTTTAGCGACTGCTTAAAAAAGCGCTCTCAGAAATGAGGGCGCTTTTTTGTTGGTATAATTTTTTGCTTAAGGAAGAACCCCAGACTCACCGGCAGGGATTGTGAATCCGTATTTCCTAAACACGGAGGCAGCCCGATTGCTAGCAAGAAACTCTACAAATTCTTTAGCTTTTGGGATGTTTTTACTGTCTTTAATGACGGCTGCTGAATAGATAACGGGTGAATGAGACTGAGCGGGTGCATCTGCCACAATTTTTACCCTAGCTGACTGTATGGCGTCCGTTTTATAGACGATGCCGGCATCCACGTCACCCCTTTCTACATAAGTTAAAACTTGACGAACATCTTTAGCAAAAACAACTTTTGGTTTAACTTTATCTGCAATTTGAAAAAAACTGAGAACTTCTTGCGCGTATTTGCCAACGGGTACAGTTTGCGGTTCTCCAAGGGCTATTTTTTTAACTCGCTCACTAGCTAAATCTTTAAAATCAGAGATTGATGGGGAATTTTTAGGTTCAACTAAAACAAGTTGATTTTTTAGCAGATTTTTACGAGTCTCGCTAATTAATAGACCTTTTTTATGTAACGCATCCATTTGCTGAGGGGAAGCAGAGATGAAAATATCCACCGGCGCTCCCTGTTCGATTTGTTGCTGGAGAGCACCAGAAGCCCCAAAATTATAAATTAATGACGCACTCGGTTGGTCTTTTGTATAAATTTCTTGAATTTCTTCAAGAGACTCTTTTAAACTGGCGGCAGCAGAGACTGTTAAGGCTGACGAGGTTTCGATCAAAGTGCAGCTTGTCAATCCTTTTATACAGATAATAATGCAGACAAATAATATAAAAATCTTTGGAATTTCTATAAAACCTAGTTTATTAATAAAATTAGATTTTAAGCCTAATCGCAATTGATTAAATTTCATGACTTTAAGAACTACAAACTCAAAAAAGGAAGAAGCAATTTCTACTAATTATGGTTTCTTTGTAGATAAAGACTCACGTGAAAAATTCTATTTGTGCTTTAGAGAAGATGCACCCCATATTTTTACTTCAGGTTGAGAAGGCGAAGCAATGGTTAAATTTCTTCATTCACAATTAACTCTCCTTTGGTGATAATTTTCGACATATCTAGAATGCTCATCATTTTTTCCCGGTAGGGAGCAGTCCCTCGCAGATATTCATCATTGCTGGAATGAACGGCTGCTGGAACCGGCCTCATTTCTGAAGGTTGCAAATACATGACATCAAAAACTTCATCAACAGTGACGCCGGCGACGAGATCATCGACGTGAATTACCATTGCTTTGGAGTTCGTACTACTTCCAGCCACTGACAGATTCAACAAACTCCGAATATCTATGATTGTGATAATTTCACCCCGAAGATTCATATTCCCAATAATATGCGCCGGCGTGCAAGGAATTGGCGTAATCTTGCGGAGATCGGTAAATTCTCGAACCAACTGTAATTCAAACCCAAAATACTCTCCATTTAAACCAATAACGGCTAATGGCGTTAAGCCGGCAAAATCCTGCCGAGATGTGGAGATCATGAGATTTTCGGCACGTACCCGAAAAATCGCTCGCTCCTCTACAGTTGCATGGGGGCAGAACACACGTTGATGTGTTAGAAACGTCTCAGTTTCTTTAGCACGCTTTGAAATTTTTTCGGGGATTAGCCCTTCAGCAATTTCAGAGTTATAAACTAAATTTTCCGGGTTTAGTAGCATCACAATGCCACCAGCCATTTTAGCAACGCCGCTTAAAAAGTGGTGGGAGTTATCGGAAATTCTTCGCCCATAAAGTAGTTCTGTTGAAACCTCTTCTGCCACAAGGTCTAGAACTTCTTGGACTTGATTGACAATAATGCCAATCTGAAATTCTTGCAACTCTAGGATGATCACGCTGTCTGTAAGCTGGAATTCCCGTGTTCGGTGCCCAAGACGCACTTCGAGATCCATAACGGGCACAATATCGCCTCGAAGATTGACGACACCCACAATATCGCGGGGTGCTTCTGCAATTGGTGTTAACTCTGGCAGGAAGAAAATCTCCTGAACGCAGAGCGCTTCAACACCATAACGGGAACCATTAAGCTCGAAAATAAGATAAGATTTATGTTCCATCGTTGATGGGGTGCAATTTTAGATATAAAAGAAGATCCCCACTTGATGCCTGGGGAAGCTAGTTTTTAACTTAAATTTTATATGAATTCATTGAAAAATTCTACTTAAGGTCGGTTAAGATTATTAAACTTATTATAAATCAATTAAAATAATTAATTTTCTATAATTTGTAGAGTATTTTTTAGTAGCCGGCACGTGTATTTTCAAAGCAAAGATTGATTGTTAAAAATTTTACAGAGAGAGAAGCATTTCACCCTTGGATAAAACCCAAACCAGCAGCCAGAAGTTACTGATAGCGGTTTTATCATCTGATAAAATCCGAATAAAGTCCAGCTTGCCAGCCCAAAAATTATCGGTTTTTCCAACGAATGAAGGCTCTTTTCTGCTCACCCTAATGGCAGGCACAGTGCGGTAACTTATAAACCGCGAGCAGTTTTTTGCTGATTTTAAGGGCGTTGGATGCCGGCACTCACGCTTGCTACTAGGCATAATTTTTCAGCATTTTTTGGACATACTGTAATAATTCAGAAGCTTTCAACTGGCTGTGCTGTTCTAGGATGGCATTTGGTTGGATTTCTTTGAGCAGATCGAGTGCTGTCGTTCGCATTTTTTTTGATCTCTGTTTATCCCCTTCCCGTTCATATAGTGAAGCAAGCTCAAGATAGGCAAAGATAGAAGAAGGTGCCAAGTATATAATGCGCTTGCAAAACATTTTCGCCTCCTCAATATTTCCTTGCTCTTCAGCAATGTGAGCCAGTACGTAGTAAGGTTCTGCGGAGAGAAAATCTAATTGAATAGCGCGATGACAAGCAATGCTCGCTTTTTCATACTGCCCTAAATTTGCATACGCCTGAGCCATTAGATAATGAGCGGCAAACTGAGTAGGTTGTAATGTAATGACTTGCTGTATTTTTTTAATCGCTTCCAGATAAGCTTCATTTTGAAATAGCGTTTCTGCCTCAATCAACAGTTCTTGAGCTAGTTTCTGTTGAGGAATCGCTGCTGTTGAATCTCTGGTATGCGAAGCGGTAGTCTTCGCGGTGATTGAGGTTGTTGCGACTGTTTTCAGGGGAAGAGATGAGGATTGAATGGAATTAATTGGGCCTTTAGCGGGTGGAGAAAATGTTGTCGTCGTAGACCTTTTTTCAACTACCGGCAAGTCTTTAACCAAATATTGATTAAAATTTCCGGAAGACCATGTTGTACTGTCGTGAGCAGTTAACCTGTGCGAGGGAGCTTCTTGCGGCCAAACACCTAGAGAGGTTTCACTCGATACATTTTCACATCGTTTGTAAACCACTGATTCTGGATGAACTTTAGCCCGGAAATGCCCCAGGGATTGGGCGTAAAGCTCTGCATGAGCTGTCATTAAATACCCGCCTGGTCTAAGGGCGTGATAAAACTTCTTCAGCACTAAAGAAATTGCTTGAGCTGAAAAATATACAAACACATTCCGGCAGATAATCAAATCTATACTATGGATGCCGGCATTAATATTTGGGCAAGGATCTTTAACTAAATTACCATACTGAAACGTCACCATCTGGTGAATTCGTTCGACCACTTGCCATTCGGCTCTATGCTGAGAGAAATGCTGCTGCTGTAAATTGGGATCTACCAGGCGGAATGACCAAGAACTGTAAATTCCCCGTTTGGCTTTTTCAATATTGGCTTGATTGATATCAGTCCCTAAAATTAAAATATCCCACTGTTCCCAGTCTGGAATCATTTCTTGAAGAAGAATTGCCAAAGAATAAGGTTCTTCGCCTGTAGAACAGCCGGCACTCCAGATCCGCAGCGAACGCATTGGCTTTTGACGTTCTATTAATTCCGGCAAAATATAATTTTTTAGCAGATTGAACTGGCCTTTATCTCGAAAGAAATAACTCTCGCCAATGGTTAACAAGAGGGTCAGTTCTTTCCACTCGTATTCACTTTGTGCTGCATCCCGCGTCTTGTTGGGATTTGTCCCCGCTTCCAACAGTTGATAATACTCTTCTGGGACTGACAATTTTAGCAGCCTCATCCGGAGAAAAATTTTCTTGTGCAAAGCGTCCCGATCTTGTTCACGAACGTGCAAGCCGGTAGTTGCGGAGATTAGCTTGATAAATTGCTCTGTTAAAGCGCCATTCATGAGAAATATCCTTGACACACAACCTAATCTCCTTTTAAAAATAGACCGGCACGAGAGTTACTCTTACGAGGTTGTCACAAACTTGCCGAATCTTTCCCTTCTTCTTTTATGACGCTTGCTACACTTAATGGCAAGTGAGCGATTTCTGATTGTTCGGCTGAACTGCTAACACTGCAATGGGATGGAAAAATTGTCAAATATTAAAATTTAAAAACATTTTTTGCGTTAATCTTGATCAAACGGCTATAGAGGAGCGCAATTCAGAGCCATAGGTGCCAGTAAGATTTCTGAGTTCTACACTATGCACCTATAAACAGCTTATAAGCTAATTTGCCTGAAATTTATTTTTTTTACTAAACCTGACAAAAATTTTATGTTTCTAAAGGATTTTTAAAGTTTTCTTTTTTTTTAGTCAGAAAATTGCGGCACAACATCTCAGTGGATCTACGGTTATTTTAAACAAAGTGCGGTTTGCCCGGTTACGGAGATACTACTAGCAAGGAGAGTCGGCAGGTTATCGAACAAGAACGCGGAAGCGCGGAAAATTAGCTGGTAACATCGGCAAGCGAGTTGTAAATCTCTATAGCAGGCGAATTGAGCAGTTGCTAGATTTTGCTGCTAAACCCAAACATTGGATAAAATTTTGATCGCTAACAGTGCCGGTGACAGATAGGGGATTTCAACCGTAGCATTTAAATAGAAATCTGAGAGGTGTAAAATAGATTTTTAATTTTTCAGAGGTGAATATCTCCTGTTATTTTGAGAGGATAGGAATCTGAATCCAAAACTCTGAGCCTTTCCCCACCTCCGAAAAACATTTAAGAAGCCCGCCATGTTTTTCCACCACTATCTGGTAGCTAATTGATAGCCCCAATCCAGTGCCTTTGCCCACCGGCTTGGTTGTAAAAAACGGGTCAAACAAGCGTCGCTTGACTTCTTCAGTCATACCAGGGCCGTTGTCAGCAATGCGAATCAATAGATGGGCCGGACGGGAGGTAGGGGCAGCCTCTGCCGGCAGCACGTCTCCATTTTTATCTAAAAGCTGAGTCCGAATCGTAATCGTGCGGGAATCACTTTCACTTTCCAACACATCAACCGCATTCGTCAGAATATTCATAAACACCTGATTCATTTGGCCGGCATAGCACTCAACTTGAGGAATATTTCCATACTCTTTAACGACTTCTATGCCAGAATTTTTCCCTTTCGATTTCAAGCGGCTATGTAAAATTAGCAATGTGTTATCCAACCCCTCATGGATATCCACATACTTCTTTTCTGCCTCATCAAGGCGAGAAAAATTCCGCAAAGACAAAACAATTTGCCGAATGCGATCAGAACCCATCTCCATAGAAGATAAAATTTTGGGCAGGTCTTCAATTAAAAATTCTAAATCTATCTCCTCAAGGCGCTTTTGAATGGCCGGCACCGGCTGGGGGTAATGCTGTTGATAAAGGTTTAATAAAGTCAGAATTTCTTTAGTGTAGCTGCTGGCATAAGTCAGATTGCCATAGATAAAATTAACGGGATTGTTAATTTCATGGGCGACACCGGCAACCATTTGACCGAGGCTGGACATCTTCTCACTTTGAACGAGCTGCGCTTGCGTTTGCTTGAGATTCTGCAACGCCTCACTCAACTGCTGTGCCTGGGTTTGAGCTGCCAGCGCTGCGGCATGAGTTTGAGCGTAGAGTTCAGCTTGGTCAATAGCAATGGCCAGTTGATTAACCACGGCTTGCAACAGTTCCACCTCGTTGTCATTCCAAGGCCGGGGGCCACTGCAATGGCTACACACCACAGCCCCTTGCTGACCGGATCGTGTTGCTAAAGGTAGCAGCAGTTGAGACGTCATCCCCAAACTCTTCAGTAAAGCTTGCGTCTCTGTGTCCAAGCCGGTTTCGAGATCCACATTGTCCACTCGCAGGATCTGCATAGTCTGGATTTTCCCGGCTAAAAACTCGATATGCTGAGCTGGGCAATCACTCAGCAGACTCGGCAGTTCAATATTTCGGGCTTCATGAGTCACCATGAGACTCGGCGTTTCTGGATGGGGCAAATACCACAGAAAATGACAGCGATCAATCTGCAACAAATTGCGGATCTCATGCACCGCTGTTTCCAGAATTGTGTTGAGATCGAGAGAATTGCGAATTTGGTTAGCCAGACGAAACAGCAACCCTTCTCTGCGTTTGAGCAACTCTTCATGTGCCCAAGCACGGTCAATGGCGAGGGCAATACTATTGGCGGCCCACTCTAGCAAAATGCGGGCATCCTCAGTGAGAGGCTGCCGGTGGTACAAAGCCATAACCCCCACTAACTGCTCCTCTACAACAAGGGGATAGCCCATAAAACATACCGGACTCTTCTTGATATCAGAGTCGGGGCTGATGGCTTTCTCAGGAACCGGGTGGCCGCTCACTCCTTTCAGTTTGCCGCTTACCGAACGCAATTGACCACTGAGGGGTTGCCGGTTGTTCGCAATGAAATCGATGATAGAAGCTTCTCCAGGGGCGTCTTCTGGGTGGGTTGGCTGCCCAGATATCGCTTCGAGTTGTAATTGTCCGTTAGCGGCATTCGATGTCCAAATGCGAACTCCTAAAGCATTTAAATGCTCCATGACTGCCTGGGTGCAACGGTTGAGGGCTTCGGGTAAAGGCCCACCCTGTGCTAGTGCTAAACCCACTGCTGCGCCTAAAGCCCATAATTGCGATCGCTCGTTGCTTGTTGTCTCTTTTTGTTTGCGATCTGTTACATCCCGCAAATAAACACATACCCCACTTTCGTAAGGATAAGCTCGCACGTCCAACCAAGTTTTTAATGGGGAATAAAAAAACTCGAAATCAAGGGTCATTTGCTCAGAAAAGACACGCTCGAAGTTAGTGTAAAAAGAGGAATTGAGCAGTTCTGGAAACTCATCCCAAACACAAACTCCCATTAATTCATCGCGGGTGCGCTGCAAAAGGATTCCAGCTTGAGAGTTTAAGTAAGTGAAGCAACCTTTGCGATCTAGGGTAAAGAACCCATCTGTGATGTTTTCTAGGATATTTACAGTCTGCTGCTGGCTTAGTGCTTCCTCCATTTGCAGTAGTTCCGTGATCTCAAAGATGGCTTTCTTGCCTTTGTCTTGCCGGCTCGGTGGGTTAAAAGCCGCTTCTGCAATACTGGGTTCCAACTTGGTGAGCCGGCGCAGTGTTAGGTAGGCGACAATTTGATTGCTTAAAGCCCGCAATCCCTGCTGTTGCTCTGGGGTGAGTTCGTGCGGCTCATAATCCATGACGGAGAGTGCGCCGAGGGGGACACCGGCAGGGGTGGTTAAAGGGTAGCCGGCGTAAAACCGCAGTTGCCGGCTGCCTTGTGTCAACACTTGGGCCGGCCTAGTTAGGTCTTCTGACTTTTGATGGGTTGACTGTAGGGGGGTTAACTGAGCGTTTACTAGCAAATCCCAGACAATTAATAGCTCAGATTGCCGGCTGATATGATAGCATAAAGCACGATATCGATAGGCTGCATTTTTCGTCAGTCCGACTTGAGATTTGATCCACTGCCGATTACCATTACTGAGGCTGATAAAGGCCACCGGCATCTGGCAAATATAGGCGGCTAAGCGAGTCAGTTCCTCTAAGCCTGCTTCTGAAGCAGTGTTGAGAACAGTTAACCGACACGGGTCATCACTTTTTAGTGCCGTGAACTCAGGCAAATGTGCTTTCATCTCTCTGCGATCCTCCCCCATCGGAACATTTCAGAATCTTCTTGAGGTTTGCACTTAACGATGCTTAAATCTTCTATCTATCAGCAGCTATGCGTTTCATGGATATGTTGATTTAAGTTCGCTCCGATACAAATTATTTCTATGAATATGGCAATTTTGCCGGCTCTTATGCCTTGATACTTTTAGGCACACCTGTAAATTCACCCAGTTGCTTCCTGCCTGCCAGTTTTTTAGCCCTTGGATCTGGCGGATTAGACCTGACTTTCTAAAGAATTCCCAAAAACACTATTTGACTATCAGATGGGTTTAGTTTTTTCTTTAACTTATTCAAACAAATTTAAAGCTTTTTTTATCTAACTGCTGTCTTATTCTGTGATAAATCTTCACCACAGCCGGCCAAATCCTTTCTATCTGTATGCTTGAGGTTGGATGGCTATCCCAAAACTCGTCAGGAATATTTTCTCGGCAGCTCACCCGTTAGAATAAAAGAAGAGTCTTAAGGTTTCTAGGCCCATTCATCGCTTGCCGATTGCTCAGCGCCTCTTGTGCCACGACTCTTTCTTTGATTTTATCTTATGCGAAATGCCGGTGAAAATAGTTAAAAACTATTAAGCTAATGTGAGCCAGCACAACACTGGAGGTTGCAATTGACTTTTTATTGAATTTAAAGCGGTTAAATCAGATTAAGGGTATGATTAATTGCAGCAGTGAATCGGCAGATGAAGCACTATCTTTTATCAAAATTAAAAAGTATTTTGACGATGTCTTTACCAACCAGGTTTCAACGTCCTCATAGTTATTGGAAGAAATGATGCCTTCAAATTCCAATTCTGTCCCGACGATTTTAGCAGTGGATGACAGTCCTGTCATGCTGGAACTGCTGAAACGAACCCTGGAAGGAAACTACCGAATTCTAGTGGCAGATAATGCAGTGGATGCACTATCAATCATTTATCACGAAAAAATTTCCGGCTTGTTACTGGATGTGACAATGCCAGGAATTGATGGTTTGGAACTGTGTCGCACCGTGCGTAATTTGCCGCAGTTTCAAGAACTGCCCATTATTATGCTAACGGCAAGAGACGGACTGTTTGATAAAGTACAGGGGCGTCTTGCCGGCGCAACCGAGTATCTAACTAAGCCGTTTAATGCAGAGCAACTGCGTCAAACAGTTGACAGGTTTTTCAGTAACAGTGATGCTGAAATTAAAGATGAAGTTTAAAACTGAGCTAAATTTCACTAATAGAAATTTTCGTTTTTAGAATACTCAACTTTGTTTTTTAAGGACGTTCGGTTACAAACCTGCCAGTCTTTAGATGCCATTAAGAATGGAGACAAAAAAGAGAAGAAGCCAGAATAAAAAGCCAATGCTCTATTCTGACTTCTAGGAATTAGTTATGAGATTTGAAGTGAGCGCTCACTTAGGCTGGGTAGATCCGCAAGCGCCGATTTGGCTCTTCGCCAAAACTCGAAGACTTGAGCCGGTAATGCTCAACCAACTCGTGTTGCATCTTGCGGACTTTAGCAGAGCGAGGCAGTAACTCCACCGGCTGCCCCTTGGGAATCACAATTTGCTCCACAGCAAGCCGTGCTTCTTCCAGCGCTTCAATCTCATCTTCACTGCCGTTATGGGCAAAGAGGCTGAGTTCTGCCACATCAGGACTGCTGGGGTCGTCCATATCCAGCAACCGCCTGAGTGCGCGAGTAATTTGAGGAATACTGCTCGATTTAATCGTGTAAATCGGCAGATGTCGAGCTTTGGAAATGTGGCGTAACTTAGACTGGTTTTTGATATGAGAACGCAGCGCCAAAATTGCATCCGCACCGTCTATATCTTTCGTTAGCACCACCGGCAAGTTCAGCACCCGAATCACTTGCTCTAGTTGATGCCGGCTCACGGCATAGGGATAAACGTGCAGCGGCAAATCTTCGCCATTCGGGCCGGCAGTCCCGCCAAAGTCGTCGGCATCGTCGAGTTGCATTCTGCCAAAACCACTGGGCTGATGCAGAGAAGCATCCAGCAGTTGCTCAAAATACTTCTCCTCCGACAGATCCCCAACCTCCCGCAGCACCGGCACCGGCATCATTTGCCCCGAAGCTCGCCAGCCGGTGTTCCCCCGGACAGGCGTTACTGATCGCGATGGAGGAGGAGCGGGCACACTAGGCAACTCCCGCGTAATCGTCACCTTGCCAGTTTCACTCACCGTTCTCGTTTGCGGATTGGGTTGCCGGCCTCGCAGTAAATTATCTACCGTTTCCGCAACTTGCTCGTGCACTACCCAACGCTCACGTTCCAGCATTTCCACCGCAATCTCAAACGTTGGCGGTGCCTTACGTTCCAGCACCGTTTTTTGAGAACCCCGGCGTCTCGCCTCCTCATCTCCCAGCGTCACCGCCTGGATACCGCCGATCAGATCCGCCAGGGTCGGGTTTTTAATCAAATTTTCAATTTGATTCCCGTGAGCCGTGCCAACCAACTGCACCCCGCGCTCAGCAATCGTGCGAGCCGCCTGTGCTTCCAATTCCGTGCCAATTTCATCAATCACGATGACTTCTGGCATATGGTTTTCCACCGCCTCAATCATCACATGATGCTGAAGTTCTGGACGCGAAACCTGCATCCGGCGAGCGCGACCGATTGCGGGGTGGGGAATATCGCCATCACCGGCAATTTCATTCGAGGTGTCAATAATCACCACCCGCTTGTTTAATTCATCTGCCAGCACCCGCGCAATTTCCCGCAGGGCCGTGGTTTTGCCCACGCCGGGGCGACCAAGCATTAAAATTGATTGGCCGGTTTCCACCAAATCGCGGATCATCCCAATCGTCCCAAAGACGGCTCGCCCGACGCGACAAGTCAAGCCAATCACTTCACCGGCACGATTCCGCATCGCACTAATTCGGTGCAAGGTTTGCTCGATGCCGGCTCGGTTATCACCGCTAAAGTGGCCCACTCGCTCAATGCAATGAATCAGGTCGGCTTTGGAAACCGGCGTCTGAGACAGGTATTCTGCCGTACCTGGAAAGCGAGCCTCTGGGAGCCGGCCCACATCCATCACTACCTCGATTAATTTGCTTAGCTGGGGGTGTTGCTCCAGCGGCAAGCGAATTTCTTCGGGCAAAATGTTTAGTAATTTATTCAGATCGTCTGTAATTTGCATGCTGCCTATAGCGACTTCGTCAACCACAACCGGCGATTTTTGATTGGCTTGCGTGTCAGAGAGATTCACACCGTTGGAATGCACCATAAATAATTTGCGTTGAAAGTTATGGCATTAAATGGAAACAGTAGAAGCTGAGAACTTAGCAATGAGTATTCGCTAAATCATGGGAATTTGTTGAGTGAGGGTTGGTGCAATTTCATGGGTAATTTGAGTTGATTGACCAAAGAATCTGCCAGACTCACAGCCTCCCAAAGCAATTCGGGCGTGTCTTCCAGACGGGCGAGTTGGGTTCCTTGGCGAGATGCAGCCACTGGAAAGGCTTGAGTAATGGACTCTAATTGCTCTAAAACAGGCGAGAGCAATACGCGGGCGTAGCTGCCGTAAGCGATGCCGGCGATATGTGAAGGCAAGCGGCAAGGTTCTTCCCCGCTGGCTGTTCCCTCACTTTTGAGTAAACCGGCAGCTTTGAGCTTGGCAACCGTATGGCTATTGGTGCCACCGGCTAGCTGGACGTAGCCCGGTAAGCCGGCTGCTAAGACTTTCTGGCCGAGTTTGACAGCGGCGCGAGTCGTGCCATCGCCAATATCGCCACTCATGGGACGCCCATCGGTTTGCCAAATTAACGGGCATGGTAGCGGCGAAATTAGCTCGTAGAGCGAGTGCAGGTAGTCAATCAATCCTTCACTATCGCCACAGCTAATAGCAACTAGCTTCAACTTGCCAACCCACGGGGCGATCGCATTCCAAAGCCTGCGAAAATCCGCCACACGCCCCACTTGTGTGTGAATTTCTACGGCGTCCACATCGGTTGCCAGCACCATTGGCGCAACTGCTGCCGGTGTGGCGACATAAGAACGAGTGACAATCTGCTGAATCGGGCAAACCGGCAAACACCGGCCACAACCGTAGCACTGCTGGTCAATGACCCCAGAAAAACCTGGCTCAACGTTAAGATTTTGAATCTGAGAGGTTTTCTGATGTTTGCCACTCCCGCTTTTTCCTCGCGCATCTGCGTCTTGGAAGACAATTGCTTGTGCTGGGCAAATGCTTTCACAGGGACGAGGGCAGTCAGCGGGACAAGCCGCTGGGTTAAATTCTGCTTTGCGAAAGTGAGGGTCTTCCCCATCGTTCAAGCTCACCATTAGCCAGGGACGCTTGCTGTCTTTAAACCCTCGCCTTCGGGCTGTCGGTGCCAACTCCTCGGCACTCTGTAGGGCTTCTTGAGCTGCCGCAATGACAGCTGGATCTGCTGCCACATCGATGCAGTCCGCGCCGGCTAGGCTATAGGCCAAAGTCAAGTTCCGAACAGCAGGGAGATGCTGGAAGCTCGCGCCGCAAATGAGCTTGAACCAGTGGCCTTGTTTTAAAGAGTTTAGGGGATAGTACAGATTGCTCACCCCTATATGCTAATCCGCCCGTGAAAAAATTGGGAGGTTGGGGCAAAAATTTACGCCGGCTGGACTTGCCGGTTTCGATGCCTCAATTTCTTGCCATTAAGATTATTCGCAAAACTGGGGTTGCTCGGTGCCGGTGTGGATACCGAAGACTGAATTAAATCGGGCATTTTATAATAGATTCGACCATAGTGTTGGGCTTGATGCTCCGACTGTCTAACTTTTATGGACTTTTTTCTCTGCTTTAATTGCGCGAGATAGCAGGAAGGCGCACCCCACGCTTAGCGAAATATCAAACACATCCCGCCTGAGGCTGCCGGTGTTCTCTGTTGCAATTAATCTGCAAAAATAATGTTCAGGCCGGCTCGCCCAAGTTTCTGCTGTTTTGAAAAAAAATAAAAAATTTATAAGCCTTAATTGTTGTCTAGCAAATTTTGCCTGAATTTGAAAACCTCAATTTTTGCTGTTATCTATTTTGACTTTTGCTTTGGTTTTTTTAGTGTTATAGACTTCAGTTTTTTAGTAAAAATATAGAATCGCTCTCCACAACCTCTCCTTTAGTCTATGTATCTTTGTATTTAAATTAAAAAATATTTTATAAATTTATTAATTTCAGTCAAAACTGGAACTTAATGATATAAAGAAAGAATACAGTTAAGATAATATAGCGTTTCTCGAATAACAGAGGTACAGTAATGGGGAGCTGTTGAGGGTGTAAAGATGAAAGCCTACTCACTGGACTTGCGGGAAAAAATAATCCAAGTGTATGAGAATGAAGAAATATCGCAACGGGAATTGGCGAAACGATTTTGTGTAGCCAAAAGCTTCATTCAAAAGTTAATAAAACAGTAGAGAGAAAG